>JAMDDR010000180.1:0-8345 GCA_023488685.1 Chloroflexota bacterium
CTGTCGGCAAAATGATTTCGTTCCGCAATAGCGCTATCAAGGACTGAAGCTGAATGATGAGCACCAGCATCAAGAATCCAATGAGAAAGCTGACGACCGCAAGCACGATGATGAATATATCCCGTATGACCGCTGTTGGCCCAGGGTTGTTGTAGAGCAGAACGATGATGCCGATGGTAATGGCAAGGATAATAACGACCCCAATGGTTATCGCAATGATCAACTTACGATTGGTTGTCGTTGGCTCCGGGAGTGCCGGACCAACGACGGGGGTCCCCGTTGGCGGTTGTGTTTGTGTCTGTGCTGGTGATTGTGCTGACGTCTCAGATCTTCTTTCTTCGCTCATTCAGCCCACCCTTAAAAATTATAACAAAGTGATTGGACGAACGTGTTGCGCGAAAGTGCTGCACGATGATACAGCACGATAACATGGTGCGAAAACATTGCGCGATGCCATTGCACTCGATTCGTCACGAGAGTGTTTCTGCCATGCACAAAATCAAAGGCGCTCTTGAGAGCGCCTTTAATGCATCTACTTAACTATAGCACAGACATGCCGTAAACCGCACAATGTCTGTACAGGCAATCACGCAATGCTACCCCGGCTACCCGCAAGCAATCAGTCCTGGCTGCGGCGCATTCCGCCGAGCAGCGTGATGTAGTAAAGCATTGTGAGGATGGATTGCAGCGCGGCTGCCACATAAGTCCATGCGGCTGCGTCGAGTACCTTGCGGGCGCCCACCAGTTCGTCGCCTATCAGGACACCGCTGCTTTCCAGCATTCGCATGGCGCGATTGCTGGCATCGAATTCCACAGGTAAGGTCACCAGGGTAAAGACAGTCGTCAAACCGAAGGCTAACACGCCGAGCCATGCCAACTCAGTCGCGCCAATCAGCAGACCCACCAGGAAGAGCACTGGTCCGACCCACCCGCCAACCTGTACCGCGGGAACGATGGCACCCCGCAGCTTCAGTGGGCCGTAGTTTTCAGTGTCCTGTTGTGCATGGCCTAGCTCGTGGGCGACGACGGCAACCGATGCAACAGAGTTCTGTGCTGAACTGTCAGACAGATTGATTGTCTTATCGCGCGGGTCATAATGGTCGGTGAGTTGCCCAGGTGTCCCCTGGATACCTATGTGGGTCAGGCCATTGTTGCGCATGAGTATTTTGGCGGTTTCAACGCCGTTGACCTGTCGCCGTGTTGGCACGCGCGCATAGGTGCTGAAAGCACTGCGGACTTTCCATTGTGCCCATAGCGCCAGTAGCAACCCTGGCAGCGCAAACACGAAATAGAGCGGGTTGAAAAACATTTCAAGTTCCTCCGAATCTCAGACCAACCGGTGCACACCTGCACCGGGTTGCCAACTAAAACAGACAACTCATTGGTCTGATACTAGCTAAGATCATAGCGCGAATCATAGGAGCTTTATGAGAAGGATAAAAGAGCTGCATTAATATTTTCTTGGATTTGCTATAGTTACCCACGTAGTGACCCACATCGTGGAGGGGATGCATATGAAAGCGTTCGGCTGGAAAGGTGAGTGGTGGGTGCTGGCACAATTCATCTTGGTGCCGGTTGTATTGCTCGCGGCTGTTGGCATTCGTGCCGGTCCGCCCTGGCCGGTCGAGCTCAGAGTGACGGCGTGGGTTCTGGGTGGTCTGTGTTTTATCGCCACTGTGGTACTTGGAATGGGGGGCATACTGAACTTGGGACGCAATCTCACGCCGTTCCCGCGCCCGCTGGATGACGGCACGTTGGTGCAGTCCGGCGTTTATGGCATCGTTCGACACCCCATTTATGGGGGTGTGATCTTAGGCGTGTTAGGGTGGGCACTGCTCTTTACCAGCATCGTTGGGATCGTACTGGCGGGTGTGGTGCTGTTGTTCTTCGACCAGAAGTCGCGCCGAGAGGAAGTGTGGCTGATGGAAAAGTATCGTGACTATGCCGCATATCGGCGTCGTGTGCGTAAACTTATCCCATTCATATACTGATTGCGCCGATGGTTGGTCCTGCTTTGGGACCAGTTGCTGGCGCTCAAAAACCCAACAACCTAATGACACAATCCGAGCCTTTCTATCACATCGGGTATGGGCGAGATGATTTCGGTTCTCGCCCGCCGATCATCGCGCTACTATCGGGCGATCCCGAGCGCGCGTCCATGATTGCCAACACATATCTACATGATGTGCGTCTGTTATCTGAACACCGTGGTTTGAACAGTTATCTGGGTGTGTTACCCAATGGCAGGCCCGTACTGTCGGCAACGAGCGGAATGGGAGCGCCCTCCCTGAGCATTGTGGTCAACGAAATGGTGCGGGTTGGGATTCGCGCCATTATCCGTGTCGGAACGACCGGTTCCATACAGCCACACGTGAGGACGGGCAGCGTCGTCATTACGCATGCGGCGATGTGCCGTCAGGGTGCGGCCAACGATATCGCGCCGGTGGAGTACCCTGCGGTGGCGGATCCATTTTTAACGCTCACCCTCGTCCAGGCAGCGCGCGATTTGCATGTGGCTCATCATGTGGGCATCACGGCCTCGGTCGATACGTTCTACGAAGGGCAGGAACGTGCCGAGTCTTCTGCGAACCCACATCTTTTGCGGCGGTTACTCGGGATGACGGAGGAGTATCGCCATCTGAATATCCTCAACTACGAAATGGAATGCGGCACGCTCTTCAAGATGGGCAGCGTATATGGCTTCGCCGCTGCATGTGTGTGCGGTGTCATTGCGCAGCGAACCGAGGGTGAACGGGTGATGTTGGAGCAAAAGGAAGCTGCTGTCACCGGCGCGATCGAAATCGCTGTGCGGGCAGCCGGCCAGTTCGACGTTCGCCCGCTCACGGCAACGGCGTGAACTTGCGTATCGAGATCGTTTCATATCCCACGGGCGTGATCGGTGGACATTCGACACGTCTGCCGATGGGTAGTGCCATGCCCAGGATGTCGGTCTCCACCAACTCAGATCTGAAACGGTTCGGGGCGAACAGGGACATGCTGGGGTATCCCAGGTTCTCATCATAGATAACGCTGACGCGGTAGGTGATGCGACACTTGCACGTGTCATCGTTGCATTCGGTCAATGCCATATTCTGGCGGAGCAGACCGAATAGATCGGATACAGAAAGTGGTTTGCTGTAACAACTGTCTTGAAAAACGGTGATGACTTGTTCGCCCACCACCTCCACATCCTGGAGACAGCGCCGCCTTAGTTGTTCGCGATCCACGATCATCCGATAACGGTCGAACGTTCTGCTGCTCCAGCGGTGCTGTGCAGCGTCAAGCTCCGCGACTAACGGATTTTGGTAGATCTCATTCCAGAGGCTGAGGGCAAGCCAGAGCGGGATCAACAGCATTGCGATGCTGATGGTCACGGGCAACCATTGGCTGGATATCCTGCCAAAGCGCATACCCCTATTCTAATCGGCGCCTGCAGTCGATTCTCCTGGGGAACAGTGCTGAAGGAGGAGAACAACGTTTGAGAAAAGGTTATGGGAAGTGAGGGAACGAACGGCGAAGTAATGGGGACCGGCTCTTCGCTTGTCTACCCGCTTCGCCGTTCGCTTTTGGGCTAGCAGACTCTCTAAAGGCCTGTTGCTAACAGATGGCAAGTCGAGAGATGAGTCTTCGGTGATTGCATCAACGGGGCTCAATGGTGAGTTTTACGGTCGTGCGTTCAGCTCCCTCAATGTCCACTTCGCCGAATGAGGGGATGATTACGACGTTGATCCCGTCGAGGAGCAAATAGCCACGCGCGATTGCCGCTGCCTTGACCGCCTGATTTACCGCGCCTGCGCCAATTGCCTGCACCTCCGCGCGACCGTGTTCGCGCACCACGCCTGCTATCGCGCCGGCAACTGCAGTTGAACGAGAGTTTGCAGAGACCTTGATAAGTTCCATTGTCAACCTCCTGATGTGTGTCGCTCTCGTCTTGCCCGTGTCAGCAAAGACGTATCGATGTGTCTCTTGACATATATTAGCAGGATTTTCAAAGGTGATAGTGCTGTGCTATATTCCTATCACCATCCATTTTTAAGGAAGCCGCCTTTGCCATTCAAGCGGTTCATTGCTCGTATAAACTCTGAACACAACAACGTGAGTACAACACCCACACGAGGCAATTCTTACCAATGAATACACGTGACCAATCGCCAAACATCTGCGTTGTCGGTAGCACCAACATGGACCTGATCGCCAGGGTGCCTCGTCTGCCCAAGTTGGGTGAGACGCTGCAAGGCCATTCGTTTCACCTGGTTTATGGCGGCAAGGGTGCCAATCAGGCGGTGACGGCGGCCAGGTTGGGCGCACGTGTCTCCATGGTAGCGCGCGTCGGGAACGACGTTTTCGGCCAGGGGATGTTGGATAACTTCAAGCAACAGGGCATCGACACGGGATATGTTACCGTCGACGGTACAAAATCCTCCGGTGTGGCGCCCATCTTTGTGGACGATGAGGCCCATAACGTCATTGTGATCGTCCCTGGTGCGAACGGTGCATTGTCTCCCGCCGATGTCCAGGCGGCGCGCGACACGATCCTTGCAGCCAGCGTGGTTGTGTGCCAGTTGGAGGTGCCTATTGAGACAACGTTGGAAACTTTTCGCATTGCGAAGTCGAAAGGTGTTCGCACGATTCTGAACCCTGCGCCTGCGGCCATCTTGCCGGATGAACTGTTGGCACTTACGGATATCTGTGCGCCTAATGAAACGGAGACTGAATACCTGACGGGACGGTCAGTGCAGACGTTGGCGGATGTCGAGAGCGCTGCACGCGATCTGATCGCGCGTGGTCTACAGGTGGTCATCGTCACGCTGGGTGATCGCGGCGTCCTTTACGTCGATAGTGAGACGGCGATGCACGTCCCGGCCATCAAGGTAAACGCCGTTGACCCGACCGGTGCGGGAGATGCCTTCATTGGGGGACTGGCGGTATTTCTGGGTGCAGGATTTACGATGCACGACGCCATCCAACGCGCCAATGCCGTCGCGGCGTTATCGGTGACGCGGCTTGGCGCACAGGTGTCGTTCCCGACACGAGCAGAGTTCGAGGCGTTCTGGCTCTCTATCGCTGGCGTGGGTCGAGTGAGCTGAAGTAATCGCGCACGTAATCACGCAATCCTGAGGGCACCTCGCCGTTTTGCAGGGCTTCATCTGCGGCCTTGGCATAGTTCGGGTACACCTCTTGGTAAGGCACCGACGCGGTATTGCTGGCACCCGTGTTGCTCCTGGCATTGGGATCAGGTACGTTCTTGCCGTTCTCATCCGGCAGTCCAACACCTTCTCCATTGTCGGCCAGGCGTGGCGGTGGAGCGTAAACACTGCTGTCGCTCCCGCTGTCTTCATGATGGGCGGAATTCGGGCTGCCGTTGCCAGGCGTCCCCTGCGCATTACCGGACACGGCTGCTTCGCTGCCTGTGGCGCCATTTTGCCGATTGCCAAGCTGGGCATTCCCTTGCCCCAGCTCAGTCGTGTTCCGGCCCGTTTGTCCCTCCTGGTTTTGCCCTTGCGCGCCTGATGTCTCGGCTTGGGAATTCTCTCCTTCGCCTTGTTGCCCTGTGCTTGCCTGTGACTGGTTGCTGGCTTCACTGACGGCACGCCGCGTGTCCTCCATGGCAATCTGTGCCTGTTCGATCTGGCGGCCTGTGGCTTCCTTCTGGCTGGCCTGCTTAAGCATCTCAGCCACTTTGGCCAGCAGTTCGCGTGCCTCAGCGTCCTTGCCTTCGCGCAGTTTCTGGGCTGCTTCGCGCAACTGCTGCGCTGTAGCACTGTCAGTATTCTGCACGCTCCGCGCCATCTGCTCGATCTGATCCGCGATCCGTTGGCGTTGCTCGTCGTTCAGGGGTTGACCACCCTTCTGTTGGGTGAGGTTGCCTACATCCTCTGCCGCTTGCTCGAAGTTGCCGTTTTCGAGCGAGTTGGCCAATGAGTTGGTCATCTCGTCGGGTGCCATCGACTGACCGGCGCGCTGCAGATCCTCGCGCTGGTCGGGCCATTCCTGGTCGCGCAGCGCGTCCAATTTGGATTGCACGTCGTTGATGGCTGCCATGGCTTGCTCGGGCGTGGTAGTAGGGTCGCCGAGGGCCTGTTGGACCTCGTCAAGCGCCTGGATGACTTGCTTTTTCTGCTGCTGGTCCAGCGCAGGCGATTGCTCAACCTCCTGCTTGACCTCCTCCACCTGGCGCAATTGTTCCGCCAGCACTTGTTGAAGCTGTGCCCGGTTGGCCAGCACTGCCTGCTGGGGGTTGGGTAGGGCAATTGCCAGCGTGAGGGCGAGTCCAATGGCCAGTGTAAAGAGTATGTAGCGCTCTGAGAGTCGCAATGGCAAGCGTTTGTGTATGTCGATGCCCTCTGCCACTTGCCCGGCATCTGCTTGTTGCTGGCGGCGGAGAGAGTCGTTTTGCATGTCCAGGGTGCCTTCGTGCAGTTCGATCGCAGTGGACAGACGTTCTTTTAACTTGAATTGCTGGTCGAATTGTCGTGCCCAGGATGCAGGTGACCTGCGCCACGCACGTGCCCACGGCCATAGGAACGCCGAGAGTGCACCTAGCAAGGCGCACGTCACGGCGAAGCCAACGACGGCGGTTGCGCTCAGAATCGGAAAGATACGCGCCAATACTGCGATGACCAAAGCTATACCCAGTCCACAGGCTAAGCCGAAGAACAACCAGTGCAAGCTGTGCTGAAGGCGCGCACGCGCTGACCACGCGCGGATGAGTTGCATCAGTTCATCCATATAAAAAGTGTAACACGTCTAGATAAGAGTTTGCTTTGACGCAAAGAGAACGCTCACGGTAAATTGGTAAACTGTATGTCAGCCTCATCCCCATCCGGCTTTAGTTATGGTTGCTTGCTGTGATGATGGCTTGTGATGGCTCTGGATCGAAGAGTAATGTTCTTACATGGAGAAATACTGGTATGGAGACGAAGACAAAATCACGGCGGAACTTCATCAAGTGGGCTGGCGTTGCTGGCCTGGGGTTAGGAGCGGCAGCTTGTGCGTCTAACACAACACCGCCGCCGCCGACACAGGTGGCGCAGTCCGGTCACGAGGGGATGGAGGCGACCGGAAGTACCCCTGCCGCCTCGGCAACGCCCGAAGATATGGATGCCATGCACGAAGCCGGCGTGAAGACCTTCCTCGACAACGCTGGCAAAGACGCGACGTTCTGGGGCAACAAGCTGGCTGCCAAGGTGGAGGGTGACACAAAGGTGTTCAATATCACCTGCTCGGAGAAGCAATGGGACACCGGTGGTGGTGCCATGGCGAACGTCATGGCTTACAACGGAACCGTGCCTGGTCCAGAGATCCGGGTGACAGAGGGCGACAAAGTGCGTGTCGTGGTGAAGAACGATATGACGCAAAGCACTGCTGTACACTTTCACGGGATGCTGGTACCCAATGCCATGGACGGCGTGCCATTCATTACACAACCGCCCATCAAGCCGGGTACGACCTTCACCTATGAGTTCGTCGCAAAAAACTCGGGTTCGCACATGTATCACTCGCATCATAACGCAACAGAACAGGTGACGCGTGGTTTGTTAGGAGCATTCATCGTCGAACGCAAGGATAAGACGAAAGATCCCGCATACGATAGCGATTACACGCTGATCCTGAACGATGGGCCGTTGGGTTTTACGCTCAATGGCAAGAGTTTTCCGGCGACACAGCCGATCCTGGCGAAGCTGGGTGAAAAAGTCCGCATTCGTTACATGAACGAAGGGTTGCTCATTCACCCAATGCACCTACATGGGTTGGAACAACAAGTGTTCGCCAAGGATGGCTGGAATCTACCACAGCCGTTTACGTGTGACACGCTCAACATCGCACCCGGTGAACGCTGGGATGTGCTGGTGGATTGCCATACGGCCGGCGCATGGGCGTTTCACTGTCATATCCTCTCGCATGCCGAGTCCTCGCACGGCATGTTCGGCATGGTGACGGCGCTCGTCGTTCAGTAGTCATTGCTTGATCTTATTCCTATACACCGCGCAGCCCGTATCCTCGGATACGGGCTGCGCGGTGTATAGTGTATAGGATGGCTATATGCAAAAATCCATCTAAGTAGTATAATTAGCAACATTAGCAACGTACTCGTCGCTAAACGTATCATAGTAGCAAGGACGGGTTACAAGCTATCGTACAAATCGACATTGATAATAAGAAATGAAAGGGCCCAAACCAAGGGCTAACAGAGAATACCAAGGATGTCCATCGAAGCATTCATTTCGGCCACCGGGGTCAAGCCGTTTGTTTCGTGGTGGTTGCCACGCTCCTCCTGCCCCAATCGTCGGCGTGAGTTATAGGCTTTAGAATAGACGACTCCAATTAATACATCATCGCAACAG
>JAMDDR010000180.1:8355-33915 GCA_023488685.1 Chloroflexota bacterium
CAAGGACGGGTTACAAGCTATCGTACAAATCGACATTGATAATAAGAAATGAAAGGGCCCAAACCAAGGGCTAACAGAGAATACCAAGGATGTCCATCGAAGCATTCATTAATACGCGACGATCCGAGGGTGGGTTAAGTCATGCCTGGCCGAGTTACGCAACTCGGCCACCGGGGTCAAGCCGTTTGTTTCGTGGTGGTTGCCACGCTCCTCCTGCCCCAATCGTCGGCGTGAGTTATAGGCTTTAGAATAGACGACTCCAATTAATACATCATCGCGACAGGGGTGTAACTTTTATCGCCCATCTAAGCGTATCCTAAGTATCTTCTGGCGACACTCCCATTGTTGTGTTTATGGTCAAAGCAGCAATCATTGAAACCTACACTTATCCCACTCATATCCCACATGTTTTATGCTATTTATCCCAAGCAATATCCCAACTTTGTCGCAACAATGGATTTGTACTTGCGATATAAAGATGAAAGGGGTATTATCAGAACCGCAGGTGGGTTAAAGTGGGGCAAAGTGGATTAATACTTTGTCTACTGTAACCGGGGCGCAGATGTTTCTAGGCGAATTCAGGCACACACTCGACGAGAAGAGCCGCATAACGCTGCCGGCGAAGTTTAGGCCGCAGTTGGCGCCGGGAATTGTGATGACGGCGGGCATGGATCGCTATGTGCTGGTCTATCCTCAGGATGAATTCGAGTTACTCGCAGAGCGTGTCAACGCGCTGCCGCTGACTGGCCGTGATGCGGCTACCCTGCGCCGTTTACTGTTTGTAAATGCGACGGACATTGTGCCGGATAAGCAGGGGCGCGTCGTCGTGCCGGACCTGTTGCGACAACACGCGGCAATAGAGACCGATGTGGTCATTGCCGGCGTGGGTAAATTTATCGAAATCTGGAGCCCGGAGGAGTGGCAGCGTGCACGCGCCGAAATCCAGGATCACGCTGCACAGGAAAGCCTCTGGGCGAAATTAGGCATATGAGCAGATGAGGTGAGGAATTAGAGGTTGGCAATTGTACATGACATAGCTGCTAATCCCTGATCTCTAGACTCCAATCTCTTATCGTGATGCATACGCCAGTTTTGTTCGACGAAGTCATATCTGCACTGCGCCCACGCGCTGGAGGGCGCTACCTGGATGCGACTGTTGGTGGAGGTGGGCACACCGCAGGACTGCTGAGCGCAAGCCACCCGGACGGCCGTGTATTGGGCACAGATGCTGATGCGACAGCGATTGATCGTGCGACAGAACGCCTGAGGCCATTCGGTGCCAGGGTGAGCTTGCGGCAAGCCTGGTTGGATCAGGCGCCGGGCCTGGCTCGCGAACTGGGCTTTGTCCCATTGAATGGCGCGTTGGTGGATCTGGGTTTGTCCTCAAACCAGTTGGATGATCCGCAACGCGGTTTTTCGTTTATGCGGGATGGCCCGTTGGACATGCGTTTTGATACGACACGCGGTCTACCGGCGTCTGAGTTGATCAATCAGTCGGATGTGGAAAGCTTGAAAGAGTTGTTGCGTGATTACGGCGAAGTGGAGCGCGCCCGGCAGGTGGCCGAAGCCATATGGGCTGCCAGGCCTATACATACGACAGCGCAGTTGCGCGAGGCTATCAACGGTGTGGCGCGCAGCCGTGGCCGGATTCACCCGGCAACGCAAGTCTTTCAGGCATTACGTATCGCGGTAAATGACGAGTTGTGGCGATTGAGTAAGGCGTTGCCACAATTGATTGATGTCCTGGCACCGGCTGGCAGGTTGGCGGTAATTACGTTCCACTCGCTGGAGGACCGGATTGTCAAGCGTGCATTTCGTGACGCGTCGCTAGAGCGGGATGATCAACCTGGTTTTGGCGAACCGGTGTGGTTATCTGCACAGGGTCCCGGCGTATCTGCCGGATCTGCTCAAGTGCGGCTGGTGAACAAAAAACCGATCGAGCCGTCGGAGACTGAAGTAGCAGCGAATCCACGTGCACGCAGCGCAAAGTTGAGAGTTGTGGAAAAGGTTGGATGAATGACGAATGATTAGATGAATGGCGAATAGGGGGAGGCAGGACCGCCACCCCGCTAATTGTCCTTCACTGTCGCACCAGATATCATGTTCAAGCAGTTTCGTTACCCGTCGAATCGCCAAGCGCTCGTTGTGGCCATTGCCAGCGCAGTACTGTTGTTGACGCTCATCGTCCTGTGGCTGGCTCTCTCAACACGCACCGCGGTTCTATCCCGGCAGTTGGAAGAATCTGACGCGCGACAGGACCAAATCGACCAGGAGGTTAACTCGATCTGGAATGAGCTTGGTGAAGTCACCTCCGCTCAGCAAATGAACAAGCGGATGCGTGAAGCCGGTTTCGTCCCGGCAGAGGGGATGGAGTTTCTGGCGCAGCCGACCGCCACAGCAACACTGTCAACAACGATCCCGGCGACGCCGTCCGTGGAGGGAGGGGACAGGTGATCTCGAAGAAGCGGCTGATGGTGCTGGCGGTGTTCATCCTGGCGCCGGTGCTGATCGTTCTCATACGCAGTGCGGAAATCCAGATCATACAGTCAGCACCGCTGTCTGCGCGTGCGCGTGACCAACAAGTGCTGATCTGGACCGGGCAACCGCCACGTGGGGCGATCTTTGACCGCAATGGGAATGTCCTGGCTGTCAGCAACCGCGCATACACGATCCGCGTGGATACGGCTGTGCTGACAGACACTATCGCGGCCGCTGCGGCTGCATCAATTGTTGCCCCGGCGGTATTGCGGTCACCCGGAGAAGTGTCCGCGCGCATTCAAAGGATCGTCGACGATAGCAGAGCCATCACGCCAACGCTATCGAACATCCTCTACACGAACGTATCGCCCGAGGCCATTACCCCGTTGACGAAGACAATTGCCGAACAGCAGCTCGAGGGCCTGCTCGTGGAACCGATCTGGGTGCGCAGCTATCCACAGGGGCCGCTGGCGGGCCCAACGTTGGGTTTTGTCAGCCTGCAACCGCAAGGGTATTCAGGGGTGGAAGGGTACTGGAACAGCGAGTTGAGTGGCAGCATGGGTGTGCGCATGGAGCGCGGGCCGATGGAATTGCTGGTGGTGACGCCGACGCAATCCGGGGCAAGCCTGGTGCTCACGTTGGATTCGGCGCTGCAGAATTTTGTGGAGGAGCGTTTGTCGCAGGCGATCAGTGATTACGAGGCCGCCGGCGGAACGGTCATCGTCATGGACACGCGCAGCGGCGCCATCCTGGCGTCTGCTTCTGCACCCGGGTATGACCCGAATCGTGCCCTTGAGATCGCCAACTCGGACGATGCCAAACAGTTGCACGACCCGGCGGTGAGTGACACGTACGAGCCAGGATCGGTGCTCAAGTTGGTCACCGTTGCGTCGGCACTGGAACAGGGTGTGATTACAACCCGCACCGTTTATTACGACGGCGGCAAGTACGTGGTAAGTGGCAAGACCATTCGCAACTCGGACCTGGTGGCCCATGGGAACGTAGACATTGGGGGGATGCTAGCCGAATCACTCAACGTAGTCGCGGCACAAATCTCGGAGGATATGGGACCGGAGGCGTTTTACTATCGCTTTGGGCTGTTCGGGTTTGGGCGGCCGACCGGTATTGACCTGGGCAACGAAGCCCCTGGTACGCTGCGCACGCCGGCCGATCCGGAGTGGTCGGTCGTGGACCTGGCGACCAACAGCTTCGGTCAGGGTATGACGGCGACACCGTACCAGGTCATAAACGCCATCAATGCAATTGCAAATGATGGTGTCCTTATGCAGCCGTACATCGTGCAGCAATGGCGTGCCGATGATGGAAAGGTGATCAACAAACGTTCGGCGCCGATCCAGCGGGTCGTTTCACCTGAGACAGCGCGACAGGTGCGCGCGGTAGCGGCAGAAGCCACGCGCCTGGGCACGCCGGCGGCGCTGGTCAAAGGTTACACGGTCGCCGGTAAAACAGGCACGGCGGATTGGTACTTGCGTGGCGTGAAGCAGGACACGACCATCGTCACCTACGTGGGGTTCCTGCCCGCCGCTGAGCCGCGCATTACGATCCTGGTGAAGCTGGATCAGCCCACACCCAAGTGGGCGGGTCAAACGACGATCCCAGTGTTCCACGATGTGGCTGAGCGGGCGTGCCAGATTCTGGGCATCCCGCCGGATAGTGTGCAGGAGGCCCAATAGAACTCGCTATGCTGACCCTGGCAGACATCGTTGCAGGTGTGAGTAATCCTGACACCGCCGGCCAGATGCCGGCTGAAGGTGTATCTGAACTGGTTGCGCGGCCGGTGCGGGAGGTCGTGATTGATTCACGTCAGGTGATGCGCGGTGACTGTTTCGTCGCGCTACCCGGCGAGCGCGTGGACGGCCACGATTTTGTGAGTCACGCGTTGGGGCGCGGCGCCATCGCGGTCCTGGTGCACCAGGAACTTGATCACGAGCGCTATGCGGATGCCATATGGGTGGACACTACTGCGCCCACACCTACATTTGAATTCAACGCAGTCTCTGGGGAAGGGGAACCCGGCGACCGGCCCTTCATCATCCGCGTGGACAACACACTCGCGGCATTGCAGCGTCTGTCATCCTTCTGGCGTGCCAAGTTTGGGCCCAGGTTGAGGGTTGTCGCAATCACCGGGAGTGTGGGTAAGACGACGACCAAAGAATTGACGGCACAAGTGCTCGGCACGCGGTACCAGGTGCTGAAGAATGAAGGGAACCAGAACAACGAGATTGGCGTGCCGCTGACGTTGCTGAAGCTGCGCCCTGAGCACGAGTACGCTGTGATCGAAATGGGCATGTATGCGCGCGGTGAGATTACCCTGTTTGCCTCACTGGCGCGACCCTCCATTGGCGTGATTACCATGGTTGCCCCGGTGCACCTGGAACGACTACAAACGCTGGAAAACATTACGTTAGCCAAAGCGGAGCTGGTGAAGGCCTTGCCGGAGGATGGCGTTGCCATCCTTAATGATGATGATGAGCGCGTCCGCACGATGGCGCAAGTCACAAGGGCGCGAGTGGTGACGTACGGATTGACGCCGCGTGCAGACTTGTGGGCGGATGAGATAGAGAGCTATGGGTTGGATGGCATCTCCTTTGCGCTGCACTATCGTGGTGGTGATGGGTTCGGATCATTCCCGATGCGGGTGCCATTGCTCGGGCGCCACAGCGTGCACACGGCTCTGCGCGCGGCTGCCGTGGGCATGATCGCAGGGTTGACATGGGAGGAAATCCTGGAAGGCTTCCTGATCCCAGCACCCCAACTCCGGCTGGCGGTGGCGGAAGGGCCGTTCGGCTCTCTCGTGCTCGACGACACCTATAACGCCAGTGAAGAGTCGACCATCGCGGCGCTCAACTTGCTGGCAGAGATCAATGGCGGAACGCACATCGCAGTACTCGGCGACATGCTTGAATTGGGCGACGCCGAGGCCCAGGCGCACCGCAACGTGGGTTGCCGCGCAGCGCTGGTGGCGCAACACATTGTGTGTGTGGGTGAGCGAGCCAGGTGGATTGCGGAAGAAGCCCAAGCTTGTGGCGCAATATCGACACAGGTGTATCACGTCACGGACAACGCGGCTGCGTTGGCTGTGTTGCGCGACGTTATCCGGGAGAAGTGCGTGATCCTGGTAAAAGGGTCGCGCGGAATGAGGATGGATGAGATTGTCGCCGGCCTGGCGGAGCTTGCATAAAGGGCGTTGGATACAACGATGGGACTTTCATTGATCATGGTCAGCGTCGCCTGCCTGGCCTCAATTTTATGTGGGAGACCGTTAATCCGGTTGCTTAAACGGTGGCGGATCGGTAAACAAATCCGGATCGAAGGCCCGTCCACGCATCAGGTCAAGACAGGCACACCGACGATGGGTGGTGTGATGATCATCGGCCCGGTGCTGGTGCTGATTACGCTCATGTATCTGTATACGCGTGTCGCGGCGCGCGTCGGCTTGAATTTTGGTGGTGTGGTGTTAGTCGGGCGTTCGCTGGCTATACCAATGGCCGTGATGTTGTTGTATGCGATCCTGGGTGCCATCGACGACTATATGGGCGTGCGCGGCGTGCGCCGTGGCGAAGGGATGCGCGGGCGCAGCAAGGCATTGATACAGTTGGTGATTGCTGCTGTTGCGGCCATCGTCATGAATGTGACTTTTGATATCAGCCGCATGGGTGTACCGGGGTTGCCGCAGCCCATCGATCTGGGTTATGCCTGGATCCCGATCGCCATTTTCATTATCGTGGGTGCGACAAACGCAGTGAATTTTACCGATGGCCTGGATGGGCTGGCCGCGCTCATCAGTGTGGTCATGTACGTGGCGTATGGGGTGATTGCCTATATGCAGGGGCAGGTATTCCTGACCATGTTCTGCATGGTAACCGTGGGCGCGTTGCTGGGTTTCTTGTGGTTCAACGTTCACCCAGCGGCCTTGTTCATGGGTGATACAGGCAGCGAGGCATTGGGTGGCGCGTTGGGAGTGGTTGCTTTGATGACCGGGCAGTGGTTGCTGCTACCCATCATCGCCATCATCCCGGTCGCCGAAGTGCTCAGCGTCATGTTACAGGTCAGTTACTTTAAGCTAACAAAGGGAAAGCGTATGTTCAAGATGGCTCCGATCCATCACCATTTTGAACTGCTGGGTTGGAGTGAAACCCAGGTGGTGCAACGGTTTTGGTTGATCGCCATTCTCAGCGGATTGGTGGGCGTGGGCCTGGCGGTGTTTGGGAACCCGTGATTGGTAGCTGGTGGCTAGTCGCTGGTGGCTGGTTACTAGTGACCAGCTACCAGCAACAAAGACCATGTGGACTAACAAGCGTGTGGTGATTCTCGGTTTGGCGCGGCAGGGCGTGGCTCTGGCGAGCTACCTGGCCACGCGTGGTGCGCGAGTCACCGCCAGTGATATGAAGCCAGCCAAGGCACTGAGCGCCGAGGTCGCAGCGCTGGCCGGATTGCCGATCACCTATGCGCTTGGCGGTCACCCATTCGACTTGTTGGATGGCGCGGCTTTGCTCTGCTTGAGCGGTGGCGTGCCAATTGATCTCCCCATTGTTCTGGAAGCCAGACGACGGGGCCTACCGTTGAGCAACGACGCTCAAATTTTCTTTGAAGTTTGTCCGGCTCCCATCATTGGCATTACGGGTTCTGCTGGTAAAACCACGACGACGACGCTCGTGGGCGAGATGCTGAAGGAAGACGCCAGCCGGAAGAGGACGGGGCAAAGCCCATCATCCGCCTTTCAACCTGCGGGATCTGTGTGGGTAGGTGGCAATATCGGCCATCCGCTGATCGCGGACGCGGACAGCATCCAGCCGGGCGACAAGGTCGTGATGGAGTTGTCGTCATTTCAATTGGAGCTTGTTACGCGCAGTCCGCACATCGCTTGCATTACCAATATCACACCTAACCACCTGGACCGGCATGGCACCATGGATGCGTATATCGGTGCTAAACGCCACATCCTCGATCATCAGTCACCGGGTGATTGGCGGGTGTTGGGCGCGGATGATGAGGTGGTGGCGGGATTGGCAGCCCAACTGGTCACGCCTGCGCGGACGGTGTGGTTCAGCGTCAAAAAGGAGCCACGGGGTGACGGTGCCTGGTTGGATGGATCCGGGAACTTGCGTGTGCGCATCGGTGCCGTGGGCGTTAACGAGCGGGTGTGTCACGTGAACGACCTGCTGCTCATGGGCGAGCACAACGTGCTGAACGTGCTGGCGGCCAGTGCGATGAGCGTGCTGGCGGGTGCATCCATGGCATCGGTGCACGCCGTCGCAACCACGTTTCGTGGCGTCGAGCACCGCCTGCAATTGGTGCGCGAGTTGAATGGAGTGCGTTTTTACGAGGACTCTATTGCCACGGCGCCTGAGCGTTTGATGGCGGCGCTGCGTTGCTTTACACGGCCGGTGGTTCTGCTGTGTGGCGGACGTGACAAACACTTGCCCTGGGCCGAGGCGGTGCAACTCATGTCGCGAACCTGCCGGCACGTCGTATTGTTCGGCGAGATGGCAGGCCTGGTTAAGGCCGAGATCGATCACCAGCAAGTGTCGTCTTCCGCGTTGGGTACAACGCGGTCGCTCTGTGTGACCGTTTGCGACACGCTGGAACAAGCCGTGGCAGTGGCGGCCGACAAGGCACAGCCCGGCGATGTGGTGCTACTTTCACCCGGCGGCACGAGCTACGATGCATTCAAAGACTTCGCCGAGCGTGGTGACCTTTTTACGCGGCTGGTCAATGAAATGTAAGTGGTTGCTCGCCAGCTGGGAATTGGGTAGGAGGTTGTTGAAAAGATGGCGCGATCCAAAGGATCGGTGATCCGTTCTATGCCAGGGCGCAAGACATCATTCACTCATCAACGCGTGCGCGATGCCGATCAGCAGTCGATGGATTGGTTGCTGGTAGCAGCGGTGTTGGTACTCACACTGCTTGGCCTGATCATGGCTTATAGCACAACGTTCTACTGGTCTTATGCCACCGAAGGCAATCCACTCGTGATCTTCAGCCGGCAGTTAGTGTTCGCAATCGGTGGACTGGTGTTGTTCACCATGGTGAGCCGCATGGACTATGGGCGGCTGCGCCCGCTCGCCCTGTGGATGATGCTGGCCTGCATCCTGGGTTTGATCCTGGTCCAGGCTTTCGGCTCATACAAGTTTAACGCACGGCGCGCGTTCTTCGATGGGTCGGTACAGCCCAGCGAGGCTGCAAAAATCATCATCCTTGTTTACGCGGCGGCATGGCTGTCCTCACGGCGTGGCCAGGTGACCAGCATTACTTATGGTCTGTTGCCGTTCAGCGTCATTATCGGTGTTGCGGCTGCCTTAATTGCCATCCAACCTGACCTTAGTACAGCCGCCGTCATTTTGATCGCGGCGTCGGCGATGTTTTTTGTCGCTGGTGCAAGTGTGGCGCAGATCGTGCTGGTAGGGGTAGTGACGGTTGGCTCATTCGCGTTGCTCATCAATGTTTTCCCCCATGCGTCGAGTCGCCTGGACCAGTTCTTCGCAGCTATCAATAATCCGCAGGACACCCATTACCACATTAAGCAGGCTTTGCTGGCATTTGGCGGTGGCGGGCTATTCGGCAGTGGCATCGGTGCAGGAAACCAGAAATTTGGTCTCTTACCAACACCACACACCGACAGTGTATTCGCGGTGTTGGCAGAGGAGATGGGGCTGGTTGGCACTGTTGTAACGCTGGGATTGTTTGTGCTGCTGGCGATCCGGAGTCTGCGTGTGGCGCAGAAAGCCAATACCACGTTCGGTGGTTTCCTGGCGGTGGGCATCATTGCGTGGATTATGGCGCAGATGTTGTTGAACGTCCTGGCCATGACCAGTCTGTTGCCACTGCCTGGCGTTCCAGTGCCGTTTTTAAGCGTGGGCGGGTCGTCACTCGTATCACTGCTGATTGCATGTGGTATTTTGGTCAGCGTGTCGCGTGGTAGCAAGGTGCTGTCCGAGGCTGAAGACGCTCAGGGTGCAGACGACCTGTTAGGAGGACGAACGAGTTACAGTGCGAGTACTACTATCCGCCGGAGGAACAGCGGGACACGTGCTTCCCGCTCTCACCGTGTTGAACAGCCTGAAGAAGATGCCGATTATGACATCATCGGTCGCGATGTCCGATTTACCCCAGCATTTACCGGCCGAAAAGCAAAGGATGACCGCTCCAAACTCGACCGATATTCATTCAGTCGAAGTCCAGGCGCTCTTCGTTGGCGAGCAGGAGGGCATGGAACGGGACCTCGTATGCCGGGAGGGCATTGAATTTGCGAGTATTCAAGCTGGCGCGATGCACGGTGTTGGTGCGGCGCGCATGGCGAGAGGTGTCGTGAAACTGATCGCGGGCGTCTGGGACGCCTCGGGTATCATCAGGCGGTTCAAGCCGGATGTCGTCCTATTGACCGGTGGCTTCGTCGGCGTCCCTGTGAGTGTCGCGGCATGGCTGCGGCACATCCCGGCTGTTGTGTACCTGCCGGATATCGAGCCGGGTTTGGCGTTAAAGGTAATGGCGAAACTGGCAACAAAAGTTGCGACGACCACCGAGGCGTCGGGACAGTTCATCCCGAAATCCAAGATGGTCGTCACCGGGTACCCGGTGCGCGAAGTGTTTTGCGCGGTTACACGTGAATCGGCGCGAGCGCACTTTGGTATTGCGCCCGAGGATAAGGTGCTTTTGGTGGTAGGTGGCAGTAAGGGCGCGCTTAGCATCAACCAGGCAGTGCTGAGAAACCTGGCGGACCTGCTCGATCCGCGGGAGCGTGGTTTCATCGTTCTTCACGTCACCGGGAATTGGGATTGGGACGAAGTGCATGCGGCACGCGAGGCGTTGGCACCGGAACAGAAGGCGCGCTATCTGGCATTCCCTTATCTGCACGAGGACATGGCCGACGCGATGGCGGCAGCCGATCTGGCCGTGTGCCGGTCCGGCGCATCCGCGTTGGGTGAGTTGCCGTTTCTGGGATTGCCGGCAGTGCTGGTGCCGTATCCATATGCGTGGCGCTATCAGAAAGTGAACGCGCAGTACCTGGCCGAACGTGGCGCGGCCGTCATATTGGAGGATGCAAGGTTGACAGGTGAGTTGGTGCCGACGGTGAAAAAACTGCTCGCCGATCCGGAGCGATTGAGCATGATGAGACAGGCACTACTCGGCATGAGCGGGCGCGAGGGCGCACAGTCGATTGCACAGTTATTAATCCATATGAGTGCCTAATTCCGAGTGTGAGGTGCGGAACGTGTCGCAAGTCGATGTCGCAAATGGGTGTCGCAACTTGTTGGGTGCAGCATGATCAACGGGAATCTGGTTTTTGCCATCTTCGTCATGATCTTCGGCCTGGTTGGGTCGATGCGCGGTTGGGTGCGCGAAGTCATCGTCACGGCCAGCCTGGTCCTGGCGCTGTTCGTGCTGAATCAACTCGGCGAGCGCTGGAACGGGCTGGTGGCTGGGATCACGGGCCAGAACAGTCCCGAACAATGGCTGCTGCGTGTTGCGCCGTTGTTTATCATAACGTTCTTTGGCTACCTGGGCCCAGCCGTTGTGCGCAGCCGGTTCGAGCAGAATACACGCGGCAAGCTGGAGCAGGGGATGCTGGCGTTTATCATAGGTGCCTTTAACGGCTACGTCATATTCAGCACCATGGCTTTCGTGGCCTGGCGTGCAGGCATTCTTGATAATCCGCCCACCCCGCCAGATGGGCAATCGCCCCTGTTCGCGACACCAGTGGGTGGGTGGGGCGAGCTTTTCTTTATCAAGAGCGCGGCATTGAGCATCCTGTCCGGTTCGACGCTGGTCGTCGTTCTGATCGCGGTGTTTCTATTCGTGATCGTGGTGATCGTTTAGTCTCTGTCGTCTCACATTGGCAAGGACGTATGGCTGATTACAAGAAGATTCACATCATGGGAATAGGTGGAGCGGGCATGAGTGCCATCGCGCGCATCCTGAATGCACGCGGGTACACCGTGAGTGGCGATGATCGCACGGCATCGCCTGTGTTGTCTGATCTGAATGCAGAAGGGATTCGCACTTTTGTCGGACACGACCCGGCACACCTGGATGGTGTGGATGTGCTGGCGCCGTCATCGGCGATTGCGAAGACCGAACCGGAACTGGTTGCAGCACGAGCGCGTGGCATTCCCGTGTGGCACCGCGGCGACGTGCTGAACTTGCTGATGCAGGAGAAAGTGGGCATCGCTGTGGCTGGCACTCACGGCAAGAGCACAACCACGGGCATGATTGCCACCGTCCTGATGGATGCGGGATTGGATCCTTCCTTTATCATCGGCGCAACGCCCGGATCACTGGGCACGAACGCGCGCGCAGGTAATGGAGAAGCGTTTGCCGTGGAGGCCGATGAATACGATCGCACCTTCCTGCGGCTGGCGCCAAAAGTCGCCGTCATTACAAACATCGAATTTGATCACCCGGATATTTACAAGGACCTGGAAGATACGATCGAGACATTTGTGATGTTTGCGCGCAACGTACCTGAGGACGGAGCGCTAATCGTGTGCGCGGATGATGCGGGAGTCAACGAGATGTTGCGGCGAGCGACCCTCATCCCGATCGCACAGGGCGCAGCCCCTTCCTCTGGAGAGATGGGGAGGTCTGGCCCACAGGTCATTGACTACGGCTTTCAACGAGGGGCATGGCGATGCAGCAATCCGCGTGCCAATCCGATGGGTGGGATGGATTTCTCGTTCAGCGCCATCGGCGGGCAGGGTGGCAGCGTGTCACTGCGTGTGCCGGGTGAGCATAACGTGTTGAACGCGTTGGCGACACTGGCGGTGGCGGATGCCGTGGGTGTGCCGCTGGATACGGCGATTGCGTCCTTGGGGCGTTACAGCGGCGCGGGGCGGCGTTTTGAGTTGAGAGGAGAGCGACGCGGCGTCCGCGTATTTGACGATTATGCGCACCATCCTACTGAGATCAAGGCGACGCTAAAGGCTGCCCGCACGCGCTACCCAGTGGCAAACATCTGGGCAGTGTGGCAACCGCACACATATAGCCGAACCGTGGCGTTACTCGATGAATTCGCGTCCGCATTCGAGGATGCGGATCACGTGATCGTATTGCCGATCTACGCAGCACGCGAGAAGGCGGAGGATTTTGGGTTCGCGGCCAACGCGCTTAATCCGATTGAGATATCGCGCCGTATCCGACACCGTGCAGTGCGCAACGCCGCGTCTATGGGTGATGCGCTCGGCATGTTGATCTCGCAGGTCCGCGGTGGTGACGTGGTCATCACCTTGAGTGCCGGTGACGGCAACCTGGTCGGCGAGCGGCTGTTGGAGATGTTGAGGTGACTATCTCTCGCCAAGGCGCAAAGACGCAAAAGGATTCAGCATGACAGAAAACGAGATTGCCAAACAAATCGTGAATGCCGCATACATGGTTCACACGAAGCTAGGTCCAGGGTTGCTGGAATCAGTGTATGAAGCCGTCCTGGCGTATGAACTGCGGAAATGTGGTCTGCGGGTGGTGTGTCAAGAGCCCATTCCTGTGTTTTACGAGTCTGTGCGGCTCGACATTGGCTTTCGCGCTGATATGGTTGTGGAGGACAGTGTCATTGTTGAGTTGAAATCAGTTGAGGCAATCACTCCCGTGCATAAGAAGCAATTACTAACCTATCTAAAGGTGGCTGATAAGCGACTGGGCTTGTTGATCAATTTCGGTGCAGAGCTGTTAAAAGGCAACGTTACACGAATCGCAAATGGTCTTAAAGATGAGTGACAGCACACTGATATTAACCCTTTGCGTCTTTGCGCCTTGGCGAGAGATTTTGTGAACACTGTTGAGTTGTTGCGGGAACGTGCGAAGAGCAATGAGCCGTTGGCTAAGTACACGACGGCGCGGATCGGTGGACCGGCCGATCTGTTGATCGAGGCACGCACGGCAGAAGAACTCGTGGCGCTGTGCCAGCGCGCCGACGAGATTAGCTTGCCCTATCTCGTGCTCGGTGGCGGCGCAAATATGTTGGTCAGCGACTTGGGCGTACGCGGTCTGGTGATCGTCAACCGCACCAAGGAGATCAAGTTCATTATTCGGGACATCTCGGCGCGGATAGAGGTGGATTCTGGCGTGGTGCTGGCGACATTGGCCCGTGATTGTATCGAACGCGGTCTTGCGGGATTCGAATGGGCGGTTGGCGTGCCGGGCACGATCGGCGGCGCGATCGTTGGGAATGCGGGCGCACATGGCAGTGACACCGGAGCCAACTTGTATCTGGCCAAGGTCATGCGACGTGGCTATGCCCCGGAGTATTGGACACCGCGACAGTTGGCGTTTGGATATCGGCAGAGCGCTTTGAAACGCTTCTCCCCGGTGGACCGGCCAGTCGTGTTGGGCGCTCTGTTCGATCTGAAGCGCGATCATCGCACGAACCTGGAGCGGCGCGCGAGTGAGTTTCATGCCAAGCGTAAGGCGAGCCAGCCACCGGGCGCGACGATAGGCAGCATGTTCAAGAATCCGCCGAATGACTACGCCGGCAGGCTGATCGAGGCTGCCGGGTTGAAGGGCACCATGCACGGGGGGGCGATGATTTCGCCCGTGCATGCCAACTTCTTTGTCAATGTCAGTGGTGTTGCCAAGGCCAGTGACGTCAAGGCGTTGCTCGATCTGGCGCACGATACGGTGCTTAAAAAGTTCGACGTCAACCTGGAGTTGGAAATTGAGCTGATCGGTGAATGGGCAGGTGTTCAGGCGGAATTAGAGCAGGGAGATTGAGAAGCTCAAGTTGGTCATCACACTACGAAAGGCGGAAACATGGACGTAGAAAGCCGCAAATCGAAGATTGAGACTGTGGATCAGAAACTGAGGGTCGCCGTGCTATATGGCGGGCAGAGCGGTGAACATGAAGTCAGTCTTATGTCGTCGGCTTCGGTGATGGAGGAACTGGACGACAGCAAGTACGAGGTAACACCGGTGTTCATCAGCAAGGATGGGCGCTGGGAGCGGCCCATGGAATCGCTGCGCGAGTTTGACGTGGTGTTCCCGGTGTTGCACGGGCCAATGGGTGAGGACGGCACCGTGCAAGGGTTGCTGATGCTGCTGGGCGTACCCTTCGTCGGCGCGGGTGTGGTCGGTTCAGCCGTTGGCATGGATAAGGCCATTTTTAAGGACGTCATGCGTGCAAATGGCCTCCCAGTGGCGAAGTGCGTGGTCGTGCTGCGGCACGAGTGGAAGGATGGGCCGCAGGGTATGGATGCGCGCCAGGCCATCATCGCCCGCGTTGGGAGTGAACTTGGATGGCCGGTGTTCGTGAAGCCAGCCAACATGGGCAGCAGTGTGGGCATCAGCAAGTGCAAGACACCCGAACAACTGCCCGGCGCAGTGGACGAGGCGCTCGAATGGGATCGTAAAGTGCTGATCGAAGCAGCAGTGCCAAACGCACGCGAATTGGAAGTGAGTGTATTGGGCAACGACGATCTGTGCGCTTCGATTGTTGGCGAAATCAGGCCGCGCCGTGAGTTTTACGATTACGCAGCCAAGTACCTTGTGAAAGGCGAAGAAGAATCTGAACTCATCATCCCTGCCGAAATACCGGCGGATGCGTCGGATCGCATCCGCGAGATGGCGGTGCGAGTGGCAAGGTTGGCGGATGTCCGCGGTATGACACGGGTGGATTTTTTGATGGACAGCGTGAGTGGCAGTCTGTGTATTAACGAGATCAACACCATCCCAGGCTTCACGTCTATCAGCATGTACCCGAAGTTGTGGGCAGCATCGGGCTTGCCGTATACGAAACTGTTGGATCGTTTGATTGAGCTGGCACTGGAGGCACAAGTGCCGGGTAAGGGATACCGAGATACGACGGTGAGTGACCCGGCATCCAACACTCGGCACTCGGGACTGTAATGTGATGGAACAGCGATACCGACCCAAACGTGACTACCGGTCGCGCACACGTTTTGACGTTGCTGCGACTCGCCGTCCGCCGCGCTTCCGTAGTGCGTCGCAGGTGGGGCTGCCCCCTATCCGGAAAGGCCTGCTCGTGACGATTCTGTTGGTCGTACTGGCGTTATTGCTCCTCGTGTGGTTTATGGGGAGTGATTTCCGTATCCAAAATGTCCAGGTTGAGAATAACCAGGGCGTGCCGGTGGCGCAGATCGTCGGTGCGAGTGGATTGATTGGGGAGCACACCATACTGGTCGACCTGGATGCGGCGGCGCGCCGCGTAGATGATCTGCCGGGTGTGGACGCGGCTCGCGTTACCTGTACCTGGCAGGCTCAATGCGTGATTGTGGTTCAAGTGTCGGAGGCATTGGCGATCTGGCAGGGGGTGAGTGCCGGCTCGACCAAGGTATGGGTGGATCGGCAAGGCAAGGTGCAACGTGCTTTGGAAGAGATACCAGCAAAGCTGACGATCCGTGTTGAAGAGGGTGAAGTGCCGGTGGTTGGGGCACCGTTGGACACCAAGCTGCTGCGTGGTTTGAATGAGTTGCTGGTGTTGCAACCCAAGGTGACACGCTACGATTACTCCCGCCAGTATGGGCTGATGTACACAGACGAACATGGCTGGCAAATACGTTTGGGTGTGGCCGAGCGAGATGGTGCAATGAGCCAAAAGCTTGAAGTGGTAAGACAGTTGAGCACTCAACTCATCGCAAATGAGGTATCAGCGACGGTGTTGGACGTGCGGTTTGCAGAGGCGCCGTACTATGTGAAGTAAACAGCGGTCAGTCGCCAGTAGCCAGATGACGGCTAAGGGTATCTGACTTCTGACTACTGAGTTACTGACGACTGAGAAGAAATGACAGAACCAAGAATCGTCACCGCCATTGACGTCGGTAGTTCGAAGATCGTGACGCTGGTGGGCGAGGCGTCGACCAGCGGCGCGGCCGGCGACTTTAATGTCATCGGCGTTGGCATCGTGCCGTCACGTGGCGTCAAGCGCGGGCAGATCATTAACGTGAATGACGCAACGGCGGCCATCCGCGAATCTGTGGATGGTGCCGAGAGGTCGTCGGTCACCAAAATCACACACGCCATCGTCGGCATTTCCGGTAACCACATCGCGTCACAGAACAGTCAGGGAGCGGTGGCGATTGGCCGTGGAGATCAGGGGGTGGGTGTCGAGGATATCAACCACAGTCTGGAGGCGGCACAAGCAATATCGGTGCCTAACAACCGGGAGATCATCCACGTGATCCCGCGCCACTTCCGTGTGGATGAACAGGATGGGGTTCGAAATCCGATTGGGATGCTGGGCTTTCGGTTGGAGGTGCAGGCGCACATCATCACCGGTGCGACCACGGCGATCCATAACTTGCTGAAGTGTGCCAGCATGGCGCAAGTCGAAGCGAGTGAATTGGTGCTTGCGCCGCTGGCGTCGGCCGAAGCTGTGCTGACGTCAACCGAGCGTGAGATGGGAGCCGTGCTGGTCGATATTGGCAGTGGCACGACCGACATTGCCATCTTCATCGACGGTGCAGTGTGGCACACGATCGTACTCGATGTAGGCGGTGCGCACTTTACCAGTGATCTGGCGCTTTGCTTGCGTCTGCCGTTGGAGACGGCTGAGCAGATCAAGCTGTCACACGGACATGCCAGCCCGGCAGATATGCCGTTGGATCAGCCGTTTATTGTCGCGGGGTTTGGTGACGATCAGCGTGTCAGCGTGCAGCGGCGCGATATTGCCGAGATTCTGCAGGCGCGCGCCGAGGAACTGTTCGGCCTCATTATGCAAGAGGTGAAACGCAGCGGCTACGACGGGCTACTCCCCGCGGGGCTTGTCATTACTGGCGGGGGTTCGTTGTTGCCGGGTCTGCGCGAGGTGGCGCGCGAAGTAACCGGTCTCCCGGTACGGATGGCGCAACCGAAAGACTTGCAAGGGTTGGTGGATACGTTGCATTCACCTGCTTATGCGACGGGTGTGGGTTTGTTGAAGTGGGGGATGCACGATATTGTGGCAAGGCCAAGCAAACGGCGACGTCCTACTTTGAACCTGAACTTGGGCCCGGGTGGTTTCACTGGGTGGTTGAGAAATCTTCTACCTGGGTGAAATGTATAACAGGAGGTGGCATTACTTGTCAGTAATATTAACTTGTTTGTTACCAAGTTTCAGTTTTAGGTAGTAAAAATGTGTGGCTTGACTATAGGGATTACTGAACTACAATCTGTGTACACCCCTTGGTTCAGTCCAGGTAATAATTAGACAGTTCTCAGAGGAAGGGCAACAAATGGACACATATATGGATACACAGACGATTCGGGCTGAATCCCCGGCACAGATAAAGGTGGTGGGTGTCGGAGGTGGTGGTCAAAACGCAGTCAACCGGATGATTCAAGAAGGCTTGGCTGGCGTGGAGTTCATCGCTGTCAACACCGACCAACAAGCGCTCATGCTGAGCGGCGCGCCAGTACGGATCCGAATCGGCGACAAGGTCACACGTGGCCTGGGCGCCGGCGGAAACCCCGATCTGGGCGAAAAAGCAGCCGAGGAATCATCAGACGAACTCTACGGCCTCATCAAAGGTGCCGACATGGTGTTTATCACCTGTGGCATGGGTGGCGGCACGGGCACTGGTGCCGCACCTGTCATCGCGCGTGTGGCAAAAGAACTCGGCTCGTTGACCATCGGTGTCGTTACGCGGCCCTTCTCCTTTGAGGGCACGCCGCGCATGCGCGCGGCCGAGGCCGGCATTGAGAAGTTGAAAGAGCACGTTGACACGTTGATCGTAATCCCCAACGACCGCTTGCTCGACATTGTGGATAAACGTGCCAGCTTGCAGCAGTCATTCCGCACGGCTGATGATGTGCTGCGCCAGGGTATCCAGGGTATCAGCGAAGTGATCACTGTGCCAGGGCTTATCAACCTTGACTTTGCCGATGTGCGCACGATCATGTCGGAGGGTGGTGCGGCGTTGATGGCCGTTGGTATGGCAACCGGTGAAGGGCGTGCTCGCACGGCGGCGGAGCAGGCGATTACCTCAAGCCTACTCGACGTGACGATCGATGGTGCACGTGGCATCCTGTTCAACATCACGGGCGGACCCGACCTCAGCCTGTTCGAGGTGAATGAGGCGGCTTCGTTGATCAAGAATGCAGCGCACCCCGATTGCAATGTGATCTTTGGCGCAGTCATCGACGAATCCATGAAGGATCAGATCCGGATTACGGTCGTCGCCACCGGCTTCGATCAAACGACTGGTACGGTTCGCCGTGTGACACGCCCGCAGCCCACAACGGTTGCGCGACCCATTGGCAGACAGGTGAGCCAGAGCAATTCTGCCGGTGCTGGCACTGGCAACGAACAACCCGTCACAGCGCCGCGACCGGTTTCCATCGACCCGGATAATCTTGAGTTGCCGTCTTTCCTGCGCCGCAGATAGACACAATCCGGCATGGAAGGTTTGTTTTGGAGGGTGGACAGTTTTAGCACTGTCCGCCCTCTTGTTCCTCGAAACGCTTAGCGTCGCTTGCCCCTCAAGCGGCAGTTTCGTGCGTGTTTCGTGCGTGTTTCGTGAGTAGATCCCCACGCCACGGACATGGAAAATTTGAGCCATTTTTAAGGCTGCCCTAATTGACAAGGGCGTGCCGAGGACATACAATTTGGCTCCCTGAAAAGCCACATATAGGGCTATGCGAAATGGGGTACGCCACATGTGGCGGTCATAATAGCATAACGGCATAATGGCAGCGTACAGGGGAGCGTTCTTATCATGAAATGTCCAGCCTGTGGCTCAAGTAGTACTCACGTCATCGACACTGTGCGTGATCCCAACGGCGGCATCCGTCGCCGTCGCGAGTGCAAAGCCTGTAAAAAACGTTTCAGCACGGTTGAACGCATCGTGGAGACGATGCCCCTGGTGGTGAAACGAGGGGGACGGCGCGAATCTTTTAACCGCGAAAAAATGCTCGACGGCATCCGCACGGCTTGCGCCAAGCGCCCTGTGCCGGCAGAGGATATTGACCGGCTGGTCGATCAGGTGGAAACCCAAGTGCTGATGTTGAACAAGGCCGAAGTGTCGGCGCGTGAGATCGGCGACATGGTGTTGAATGGCCTGCGCAGTCTGGATGAGGTTGCATACATTCGTTATGCGAGTGTCTATTTACATTTGAAAGACCTGGAGAGTGTCAAGCGGGAGATTGAGAAATTACTGGCTGAACGCTAGATCCTATGTCGACATCGCAGACGATCGCCCGGACTTTCTAGTTGCAAAAAGAGAGGGAACAAATGCTCGATACGTCAGTCCTGAACGAACAAACTGATCCTAATTACTTGAACGAACTTGGCGAGAAGATATTTCTCGACCGTTACGCGTTGAAGGATGTCACTCGTGACACGCTGGCTGCTGGCGACGTCGTCGTCGTCCTGGTCGATTCAAAAACCAATCAACGTGAAATTGGGATTGTGACACGCCTCGCTCGACCCAACGTCGACGTGGAGCTGCGTGATGGCACCGTCATGACTGTGGCGTTGGAGCACGTGGATAAGCCTGTCGAGACGCATCCCGCGCAGATGATGGACCGGGTGGCGCGCGGCATTGCCACAGCCGAAAAGACGCCCGAACTGCGCGCGGAGTGGGAGCAGAAGTTTCGCTCCATCCTGCAAGGTTGGAAGTTCGTGCCGGCGGGACGCATCCTCACGGCGGCGGGCAGCGACCAACAACTAACTTACTATAACTGTTACGTGATCCCTTTCCCGCGTGACTCTCGTGCGGGCATCATCGAGACGCTGTCGCAGATGACCGAAATCATGTCGCGCGGCGGCGGCGTGGGCATCAACCTGTCGTCGCTTCGCCCGCAGCATGCCTACGTGCGCGGGGTGAATGGACGCTCCAGCGGTGCTGTATCGTGGGGAGCGTTGTACAGCTTTGTGACTGGCCTCATCGAGCAGGGCGGCAGCCGGCGCGGCGCGCTCATGCTGATCCTGAATGATTGGCACCCCGACGTGCTGTCGTTCATCAACAGCAAGCGTGTGGCGGGCAAGATCACCAACGCCAACATCAGCGTGGGGGTATCGGATGCGCTGCTCGAAGCAGTGAAGGCAGATGCTGACTGGGACCTGGTCTTCCCCGATACGACGCACCCGGACTATAACGAGGCCTGGGATGGCGATATCAACAAGTGGCGCGAGAGCGGCCGGCCGGTGATGCGCTATAAGACGCTGAAAGCGCGCGAGGTGTGGAACAGCATCATCGAAAGCGCCTGGGCCAGTGCTGAACCGGGTGTGTTCTTCGTGGACCGCTACAACAAGATGAGCAACTCGTGGTACTTCGCGCCGATCATCTGCACTAATCCCTGCGTGACAGGCGACACGCTGATCTATACATCGCGTGGCATGTTGCGTGCGCGTGAGCTGTTCGATAGCGAGCAGCGCGCTGATGTTGTCGTGGATGGCCGCTTTGGGACGCAATCGACCACACTCCCTGCTTCACGGGTGATCCTTACGGGCAGGAAGCAAGTTTATCGCCTGCAAACAAAAGAGGGCTATTTTCTGCGCGCTACTGCCGATCATCGTGTGATGACGACACGTGGCTGGGTCGAGTTGTGCGAGTTACAACCCGGCGATCAGGTTCACATTCTCAACCGACAGGGTGCGTTCGGTACTGAAGGGTCATTGGAGCTTGGTCGTGTGCTCGGCTGGCTGGTGGGCGATGGCACCATCAAGTCGGATCGTGTGGCGCTATCTTTCTTTGGCGCGGAGAAGCGTGAACTCGCCCCGGCGTTTGCTGGCTATGTCAACCATCTGGTTGAGCCAATAACTGTAGCTGCCCGCAGCTACACAATCGGCACCATTGAAGTGGAAGACCGAGATGAAGCTCGGGTTGAATCGACCCGGTTGCGCAGATTGGTGGAGAGTTATGGCCTGTCCGATGTCAAGCATCGTGTGCCTGAGATTGTTTTCCGTGGCAGTATAGACATGCAACGTGGTTTCTTACAGGCGCTTTTCACTGCTGATGGAAGCTTCCAGGGAGGTGGCGAAAAAGGCGGCAGCGTTCGCCTGGCATCCAATTACATCGAGTTGCTGGAGGGCGTGCAGCAAGTGCTTGCTAATTTTGGCATTGCATCACGCATCTATCGGAATCGTCGTGAGGCAGGCTACCGATCGATGCCGGACACTAACCGCCAGCCCAGGGAATATTGGTGTGAGGCACAACATGAGCTCGCTATCACCAAGCACAACCTGGATGTGTTCGCCGGCCATATCGGTTTTCTGATGGCTTACAAGCAGGAAAAGTTGGAGCGATATATTGGGCGCGGCGCGCGTGGGACATACACGGAGCGTTTTTTGGCGACCGTGGATTCCGTCCGTGAGGATGGCATCGAAAATGTGTTCGACCTGACAGAACCACTGACCCATTCCTTCATCGCCAATGGTATTACCTTGCATAATTGCGGTGAGCAGGGCCTACCCGCGTTCGGCGTTTGTAACCTGGGCGCCGTGAACCTGGCCAAGTTCTACAAGGATGGCGATGTCGACTGGGATGGGTTGGGCACGACCGTGCGCTACGCGGTGCGCTTCCTGGACAACGTCATCGACGCGACGCCTTACTTCTATGAGGAAAACAGGCAGCAACAGTTGAGCGAACGGCGCGTGGGTCTGAACACCATGGGCGTGGCCGAGCTGATGATCCGGTTGGGCATCCGCTACGGCAGTGACGCGTCGGTCAAGTTCCTGGACAAACTTTACGAGTTCATTGCCACCAACGCCTATGAGGCATCCGTGGACCTGGCGCAAGAACGCGGCCCATTCCCTGCGTTTGAGGCTGAAAAGTTCGTGCAGAGCGGTTACATGCAGAGCCTGACGCAGGAAATTCGCCAGGCGGTTGCCGAGAAAGGCATCCGCAACGTCACGCTGCTGACACAGGCGCCCAATGGCACTATCGGCACGATGGTGGACACATCCACCGGCATCGAGCCGTTCTACTCCTGGACCTACTTCCGCAAGTCACGCCTGGGTTTGCACGAGCAGAATGTGGCGGTGGTCGAGGCGTGGAAAGCGGAGCATCCCGGTGAGGAACTGCCGGATTACTTTGCCACGGCGATGAGTTTGACACCCGAGGAGCACGTGCGCGTGCAGGCAGCCATCCAACGCTGGGTCGATTCGAGCATCAGCAAGACCTGCAATGTCCCAAACGAATACACCGTCGACCAGGTGCGGGCGCTGTATGAACTGATGTACGAACTGGGTTGCAAGGGTGGCACGATCTACCGCGACGGTTCGCGCGACGAACAGGTCCTGATGCTGAAGGATGAGAGCAAGGACCAGGAGAAGCCGAAGGCGGAGGAGAAGGCTGGCGCCGTGAGCACGAACGGCAAGCACAAAGTGTTCCACTTCGAACACTCGGTCGAGCCGTTGCCGGCGCAGCGCAGCGGGAGCACGATCAGCAAGCGCACACCGTTGGGCACGGTACACACCACCAGCAATCACGACGAGCACGGCGAGCCGTTCGAGGTGTTCATCACCATCGGCAAGGCGGGCAGCGATCTGCAGGCCGATGCCGAAGCGATAGGGCGCCTGGTGTCCCTGCTCTTGCGCGTGGCCTCGCCGTTGACGCGCCGTGAGCGTTTGCAATTGGTCATCTCACAACTGGAAGGGATCGGTGGGGCACATTCGGTCGGCCTGGGGCCGAACCGCGTGCTGTCGCTGCCGGATGCGCTGGCGACGACATTGCGCGAGATGTATTTCCCAAAGGATGATGCCGAGCAGTTGCCACTGCCGGAACTGAGCCATTTCGTGGGCGATTACATGCCGAGTCCGTCCCACAGCACCAACGGTAAGGTGGATGGCAAGTTGTCGGGCGCGGATTTGTGTCCGTCGTGCGGCATGGGCACGTTCATCCGCTCGGAAGGCTGCCGCAAGTGCCTGTCGTGCGGTTATTCGGAGTGCTAAGGCTGAGATTAGAGATTAGGGATTGGAGATTGCCGCCGCAGTTCCGTTAGGGCTGCGGCGGCACTTTTGCTTAGCCGTTTTATAATCACCCCTGATATGCAGCCTCAAACCAAGGTTCAACTTCTCGCTGTATTGCGCCAACACCAGCCGCAACTGAAGCAACTTGGTGTCAGACGTTATGGCGTATTCGGCTCGTTTGCGCGCGGCGAGCAGACTGCCAGGAGCGATGTTGATCTTCTGATCGAGTTTGAGCCTGGAGAGAAGACATTTGACCACTTCATGCAGCTCGCCACCCTGTTGGAGGATTTGTTGGGTAGGCGAGTAGACCTGTTGACGCCGGAATCACTCAGCCCTTATATTGGCCCCAAGATCCTGCGCGAGGTCGAGTATGTCCCGGTCACCCCGTGACTACTTGCTACATATATACGATGAGACTCAATACCTCATCGACAGTTCACGGGGTTTGGACAGAAGCGCCTTCCTCGCTAGCGGGACTTTGAAACGCGCCTTTGTCAGAAGTATCGAGATCATTGGTGAAGCGGCAAAACAAATCCCAGATTCGTTGCGAAGCAAGTACCCGAGTGTGTCCTGGCGTGCGATCAGCGGAATGCGAGATCGTCTCATCCACGGGTACTTCGGAGTTGACTACGAAATCGTCTGGGATGTTGTCACGACCAAGATTCCTGAGCTAGCGGAAACGGTTCAGGAGATGCTTGAGGCCGAGAAAGATCTGTGAGTTTTATAATCGCCATCTGATTTATGGCCATCCTTGATCAAGACCTACCCTGGCTGTCGGCTGAGGCGCGTAACGACCCGGACACGGCGCAGCGCATCATCGAAGCGCTGACCGAGCGCGTGCAAACCTTGCAACGCCATACCGACGAACTGCGCGCCGAGAATGCGCTGCTCAAGCGTAGTGGGGCGCACCATGCGTCGGGCGAGCAGGTGGAACGCCTGAAGACCAACCTGCGTGATCTGCGCCAATTAGCCACGCGCAGCGGGCTGGATCGCGAGGTGGTCACCCTGCTGTCCTTCTCCGGCCAGGGGGTGCAATTGCCGGCGCCGGCGCCATTCGAGCAAACTCTGCCACTGCTCGCTCCGCCTGAGGAGCCGGTCAGCGTGCTCAAGCCACTCTACATGGCCCACGGCATGTGGTTTGGTTCGATCATGGTGATGACCTCCAGCATGCGCCTGGCGCTGGCTAGCGGTATCAACTTGCCGATCAGCGAAGACCTGGACTGGCGCGATGCGCGTCCCGCAACGGCGCTGGGGCTGGCACGCGCCGAGCGGGTTGAAGCGATGTTTGCGCTGGACGAACTGCGCCCGCCACGTGACGTGCTGATGGTGACACGGCGCGGTTGGGCGAGGGTGATGTCGTGGCCGCTGGTCGAGAATCTGGCCGCCTCCGGCCAGTCGCTGACGTTGCCCGGCGACGGTGATATGCCTGTTTGGTTGGGCGCGTGTGACGCCGATGCCGATCTGCTGCTGCTGACGCGCAATGGGCGCTGGACGCGTTTCCCCATCAGTTTGATTCCCTCCACCGGCTGTGCGGGAATTACGCTTGAGCCAGACGACGATGTGGTGTCCGCGACGGTGCTGGGGAGGGCGGGCTCGGCAGTGTTATTTATCGGCGCTGACGGCATGCTGTTCACCGTTGCGGCGGGTGGGCTTGAGCCACACAAGAAACCAGGGGCGAAGGCGGTGCCGCTGACACGGCGCTTCATCAGCCTGACGGCTTTCCCTGTCAGTATGCGCAAGACGGATACTGTACTGGTGCTGTCCAACCAGGGTGAGTTACAAGTGGTGAGCATGAAGGGGCTGCCCATTGCGGCTAAACCATCGGAGGCGCAGCCGTTGAAGGCCGCCGAGCGCCTGATCGCGGCGACGCTGCTCTGAAATCGGAACCACTCGAGGATGGGTAATGAACCTGGGTATTGACTTTGGCACCACGAATACCGTCGCTGCGGTAATGTCCCCCGGCGGCCAGCCACAGGTGCTATCGCTGGACCCTGCCGCTCCTGAAGCGGGCACACTGCGCACGCTGCTCTATGTCGAGCGAGATGGCGCTATCCACATCGGCAGCGAGGCGGTACAGTTACATCGTGCTCAGAACGTCGGCCGTATGCCACGTTTCGCCAAGGCCTGGGTCGGCGTGATCGACATTGAACTCGGCGAGAGCATCGTGGTCAAGGGCTACGAGATCAGGGGCGGGCCGATGGCGATCGAGGTGGATACCGACGTGGATG
>JAMDDR010000157.1:0-1315 GCA_023488685.1 Chloroflexota bacterium
GCTGGGCGCCTGCGAATGCGCGTCGGGCAGCCAGGTGTGCATCGGCACCAATGCGGCCTTCACGCCGAAGCCGATCAGGAACAGCGCGCCTGCCACCCACAAACCTGTGGGGGCACCCGCGGCACTTCCTTGCGATTGCGCCACGACGAACGAGGCATTCTGTAGGAATGCCCGAATCTGGTCCAGGCCAAGCGTGCCGGTCTGCGCGAATACCAGCGCAATCCCGAGCAGCACCAGGATGGAGCCGGCTGCGCTCTGCACCAGGTACTTCACGCCGGCTTCCAACGATGCGGGCTGTTCGTGGTAGTAGGCTACCAGCAGATAAGACGACACCGCCATTGCCTCGAACCACACCCACAAGTTGAACAGGTCATTGGCGCAACCCAGTCCAATCATCACGCCGACCAGGATAACGAGCAGCGCGTAATACTTTTCCTCACCCACGTCGTCGGCCATGTAGACGCTTGAGAAGAGCACCACCAGTGTGCCCAGCCCGAGTGCCACAGCCGCGAGCAGCAGGCTCAGGCCGTCCAATCGCAATGTAATGGCGCCCAGCGTGTACGACGAGGGGCCGTTCGCGGCCAGCTCTTGTGCTGCGCTGATGAAAGGGATCCATAGCGCAAGGAGCACGGCCAGCGAGACGACCATGGGCGCCTGTGACTTGGAGTTCTCCAGGATAAGCTGGCCGTCCAGCGACGTGCGCATCGCCGCGGCGCGCAACGGGATGCGCCCGACCAGGTAGATGATCGGCGCGGACACCAACGGGAGTACGATCAGCCAAAGGAATGCGTTGTTCATCGTGCTGCCCCCATGGCGACGACGGCGAGCACGAGGATCAGCCCGCCCACAATGCCGACGATATTCCAATTGAGATAGCCGGTCTGTGTGGCGCGCAGCGCGTTGGCGACGTTCTGCGTCGCCCGCACGACTGCGCTGTTGACCGCTTCGAAGCCGAAGCTGCCGGCGGCGATGTTGCCCAGCCAGCGCAGCCCGTTGCTCACTGCGGTGAGTTTATTGCGCCACCACCACGCCGCCAGGCCCAACGCGATCACTGCCAGTGCGATCAGCGTCGCCGGTGCGGTAACGACTTCGGCCACCATTTCTAGCGTCGTCAACGCAGGGGCAATCCCATGCGATTGCTCCTCGGCGGCGTGCGCCAGGAATGGCGCAAATGTAGTGTGGATCAATGTGCTGAATGGTCCCGCCAGCAGCCACGTGGTCAGCGTGCCAATCGCCAGTGGGATGAGCGCCACACGCATGGCGGGTTGAGCGTCGTGTACGTGACCGTCGCCCCCGTGTGACGAGAGCTGTCTGC
>JAMDDR010000157.1:1325-8262 GCA_023488685.1 Chloroflexota bacterium
AAGGTGTACAGCGCCGTGATCCCCGCGCCGAGCAACATGCCGGCGTAAGCCCACCACAGGCCTCCCTCCAACCCAGCCTCCAGGATGAGTTCCTTGCTCCAGAAACCGTTGAGGATCGGTATGCCGGCCAGGGCCAGCGCACCGATGACGAAGGTGGTGCGGATTAGCGGCATGTGCTTGCCCAGCCCACCCATCTGGCGCAGGTCGCGCGTACCGATGGTGTGAATGACTGCGCCCGCGCCCAGGAATAGCAACGCCTTGAACACGGCGTGGCTGAGCAGGTGGAACTGGCTGGCGAAGATGCCGCCCACGCCCACGGCGTATACCATGTAACCGAGCTGGCTGACCGTCGAATAAGCCAGCACACGCTTGAGGTCTTGTGCAACCAGCGCCATGACGGCGGCCAGCAGCGCGGAGAGCAGCCCGACGATGACGACGGCGGTCGTCCAGCCGGGCACCGGCGCAAAAGCCGGGTAGAAGCGTGCCAGCAGATACACACCGGCGTTCACCATCGTCGCGGCGTGGATGAGCGCGCTCACCGGCGTGGGTGCCTCCATTGCGTCGGGCAACCACGTCTGGAAGGGGAACTGCGCCGACTTGGCTGCGGCTGCAACCAGGAAGCCGAAGGCCAGCAGGGTGAGCGCCTCGCGCGGCATGCTGTTCGCCCGCGAAGCGTCCAGCAGCACGGCGATATCGTAGCTGCCCAGGCTGGCATATACAATCAACGCGCCGGCCAGCAAGCCGACGCCGCCGATCTGTGTGATGATCAGGGCTTTGATGCCGCCTGCGACGGCCTTGGGGTCGTCGTTATAGAACGAGATGAGCGCGTAGGAGCACAGCGCGGTGATCTCCCAGAAGACGAATAGCAGCAGCAGGCTGCCGGTGAGTGCCAGCCCGGCCATGGCACCGATGAATAACAGCACCAGCGCATAATAGCGGCCCAGTTGTGGGTCCCCGTGCATGTAGTCCACCGAGAAGATCACGGCCAGGCTACCGACCACGGTGGCGATGGCGGCCAGGAACACGCCCAGGCCATCGGGCACGAACGTGAAATCGCCGAAGACGCCACCCACGGGGATGCGCAACGTTGTACTCAACGCCGTGCCGGCGTTGGCCGCCGATGGCAGGAGCGCCAGCGCAGCCACCCCGGCGGCCACGGCAAAGGCGATTGCCAGCGTGTGCTGGGCGCGCGGGTTGCGGTCCCGCAATAACCAGATGCTGAGTGCGCCCAGCCAGGGCAGCCCAATCGTGAGTGCGACGAGCAGAGACGCCATTGTTTTACCTCTTCGAGGCCTACCTCTTCAGATTGGATAGAGCTTTGATATCGAGTGTGCCGAGCAAGCGGCGCACCTGCACCGCCAGCGCCAGCCCCACCACCGCGACGATGGTGTCGGCCACGATCACGGTGATGGCAAGGCTCTGGCTGATGTTGATCTGGCCGTTGCTGTTGCCCGCCATGACCAGGGCCAGGACGGCGGTTTTACCCAGGATCTGTAGCGAGACGACCACCTTGATCAGGTTGCGGCTGATCAGCAGGCCATAGAAGCCGGCGCCAAGCAACCCGATGACGCCGATGAGGACGGCCGTGAGCGGGGTAAAGGACATCAGCGCACCTTCTCCGATTTGGGATTTGGGACGCTCCGCGTAGATTTTGGATTGAGGAAGGTTCCGGATGCTTCGGCGTTGGGTACAACGTTAGCGTTGGGTACAACGATCACGCGGTGACCGTCGATCCTTGGGATCGCGTTGCTGCCGGCGGGCATGGCAGCATGGCTGGCTATATGTCGTGCGCCGTGTGCCGTTTTCGCGCCGGCCAGCAGCCCCAGCATGCCCAGCACGCCGGAGAAGATCATGACCACCTGCACCAATGCATCCAGGCCGCGTTGTTGCCACAGTGCATCGGCGAGCGCGGTGACTGTTGTTTCGGCGGCAGGCTGAAAGCCCTCTTCAGAGGGTTGCCCCTGTACGGTTCCAGGCTGGCGCAGCACCAACCATGCCATCAACAGGGCAGCCAGCACCACCAGGCTGATGGCGAGCGGCTTCGGGACGATGTTGTGCAGGTCGATCACCTCATCGCCCGCGACGCTGATGGCGAAGACGAACAGGATGGTGACCAATCCCGCGCCGACGCTAAGCTCGACCACGGCCACCTCGTGCGCGCCCATCAGGTACAACAGTAACGCAATCAACGCGCTCGTGCCGGCCAGCCATAGCGCCGACACCAGCAGGCGGGCCGAGCGCAGTGCCTGGACAGCGCACAGGACAGCCGCGGCGACGATCAAAGCGAATAACACGGTGACCTCCTCGTTGCGACATGAACTCGCGTTGTACCCAATGCCGAATCACGCCCATCGACACGGTTCCATTCTTTCGTGTTGATGCGCGTCGATTCGTGGGGTTGGTTCATTCCTGTAACCATGTGATGATTTTCTCGACTGCCTGATCGGCCAGCGCTGCCGTCATTGGCGACAGCGTGTGCGAAAAGCCAAACTGGTAGCCCCGCACGGAGAGCACGATCCCTTCCGGGGCATGCCCGAAGGCGGTGTGGGCCAGCATCAGGCAAGTCTGTGGTGTCAAGTGGTGGGTAAATGGCGATGATTGGAACTCTGCCTGCAGCGATTCCATGTTGACATCCTGTGCGTAAGCGCCGGTATGGGCATCCACAAAGCAGACCTTGTCGTAATGCACGAGGGTCTCGGTGATTTCCGGCATAAGTTGCAGCTCGCACACCAGGTCGGGCGCATCATCGCGTTGCTCCAGTGGACCCAGGTCCATATCTGCTATTGTGGTGACCTGTGCATTCGGGTCGCCGCGCCCAAATCGGGCGGCGAGTTTCTTTAAGATATGCCAGGCAACGCCATCGTCTTCTCGATCCGGGTTACCGTAACCAATGATCAGTCGCTTGCTCAACGAAACGCCTCTGCACAGCCAAGTCTAGCACTACCGGGCACTTATTCCGGGGCCGCTTCCAGTGGGTTAACCGTACGTTAATTACACTTGGCCAGGTAGTGCTAAACGGCACAAAATCACCTGACAAAATGCACCATTCCATTACCGGTGGGCGCGATCGGTAGGGCATGCAGAGTATAGCTGCGAGTTGCAAAGTGCGCCAAGTGCTGTTGCGGCGATAGAGAAGTCACCCGGCCTCTGACAACTGCTCAAGAATACGGTCCTTCCAAAACTCAAGCACGGCGTCGTTGCGCAGGATGTTATAGGCGGTTAACCGGGCCCTGACCAGGGTGCGGTACTTGCGGTTCAATTGGTCGAGCATGCTGTGAATGGCCATCAGGGCGTGCAATTGGATGAACGGGCTCTCCGTCGTCAGTTTGCCCAGCAGGTTATCGAGGAATTCGATGTCCTGCAGCCAATCCAGGTATTTGATCGCTGCCAGGCGCTTGCCGGCGTTGCTGCTGTTGAGCCAGTGCGCGAGATCGAACTGGCCGAACAGGAACGGAGCCGCTTCGCGCATTTGGTAGGCGATATCATCGCCCAATCGCGTGCGTTCAGCCGAGAATGGCTGGTTGCGGTTGCGGTTGAACGCTTTCACCAGCCTGTATAGCTGTTGCAGCGGATGGTCCCAGGCTTCGGGCGAGCTGTCGGCTGGCTGCGAGGATGCAGGCTTATCCCACACCGTTTCCGGCCGCAGTTCGGCGCAGCGGCGGACGAGTTGCTGTAGCTTGCTATAGCGATAACAGTATTTGACCAGTTCGCGCGCCTTGCCGATCAGCGTCGCTGCGGGCAAGTTTTCATACTTGATCTGCAGGTCGTCGCATAGCGTCTCCAGTTCGTCGAGTGTGAAACCTTCGGCCAACTGGTTGCGCACGTAAATCAGATCGAGGTCTGACAGGGTAGTGCTCATCGTATGGAGGAATTCGTCGCGCTGTCCTTCAACCCCTTATAAACATCCATCAGCTCGATAAACTGCTGGCTGTCACCACCCACGTCAGGATGATATTGCTTGGCCAGTTCGCGGAAGCGGCGTTTCACGTCAACGCCGGTTGCGCTGGGCGGCAACCCCAGCAGCGCGAGCAACTGTGGGTTGTACACGTCCTCGATTGCCAGGCCGTTCTCCCTGTAATACTGGTAATAGACGAAGCAGAAGTAGTCGGCAAAGACCCGCTTGCGCTGATCCGGTTCCATCGCCAGCAACCGGTCGAGTGGGTACCGCACGTTCTGACGGGGGTTCGGTTTGACGGTGAAGAACTCATGCCAGACCAGCCGGGCGCCGGGATCCGCGCCATTGCGTGCGTTTTTGAACCGGATCGCGATCTCAGCCTGCCTGAGCTGCTTGAGCTTGCGCTTCAGTTGATCCCGCACCATTGCTTACCCCCTTTGCCTACCCCTTCCAGGCGGATGCAAAGCCACCTGGTGCATGGCTCAATCATACGCCACCAGAGAGCAAACGTTCAGATCGAGGAGGTGACGCGGTTCCCGCCGGTCAGCTTGCTCTGATACAGCAGTTGGTCGGCCCTTTTCATCAGCGATGCGAGCGTATCCTCGCTGCGTACCTGGGTCGCACCGATGGAGATCGTGACGTTGATCCGGTCGCCCTCGTGCGCGAAATGCGAACGCGATGTAAGCACACGGAGTTTGTTTGCAATGGCGGTTAACTGATCCAGGTTGACACCCTGGACAACAGTGACGAATTCATCGCCGCCCCAGCGTCCAACGACATCCGTGGCGCGCAGATTGTGGCGCAGCGAGTTAGCAACCATGCGCAGGACCCTATCTCCCGTGTCGTGACCGTAGGTGTCATTCACAGGCTTAAAGCGATCGATGTCACTGAAGAGCACCCCGGCTAACGTTCCGTGATGACGGCGGCCGCTCAGGCAGGTGTCCAGGCTGCGTTTGATCGCGCAACGGTTTCCTACCCCAGTCACGTCGTCGCACATCACGGCATCGCCCAAGTCTTTCACCCGTTCCAGTGCGGCGATCATCGACGAGTTGTCGCTGAAGGTCTCCACCGCTCCCGTAATATTCCCTTCGGCGTCACGGATGGGGGCGACTCGTACCAGGACAGGCACGCGGTGACCGTTGGCGTGATGGAGGAAGGCCTGTGCCTCGTGGACGATCCCGTCCTCGAGCGTGTGTGAGAGTGGGCAGTCGTTCAGGCAAAGCACGATGCCCTGGTCGTTCACGTGCATCAACAGGTTATCGGCGCAACAACTCCCCATGATGGATTGGCCCGTGTAACCGGTGATGCGTTCGGCTCCTTTGTTCCAGTAGGTGATGCGGCGTTGCCGGTCTACGAAATAGACCCCGTCGAAAAGGTGGTCGAGGATGTCCTTGTAGAAGTTGCTCTGATCTGCCATGGCGACCTTCCGTATGCTGCAATGCAAGCCGATAACAGCGAGTTTACATCAGGATTTACAAATTGACTTTTGCGCTGTAGCCCTGGGATATCTTATTCCTCCAGACGGAGCGGCTCACGCTGCGCCGATCTCCGCTGCTTCAACGCATAACGTGCAAGGGCAGTGTCGATCCGCGGGTAGTGCGCTTCGACCAGTTCAATCACCTCAAGGGTGAGTTGAATTGTGTCGGCCACGGCCTGTGTTTGCAACACGCGGAAGACGTTGCGCATGCGCCGGACGGCGTCTTGTGGCTTAACCGCCATCTTCTCGATGGCACGGTATATCCACTTGTAGGTCGGGAAGTACTCACCGTTGAGCGCCAGCAGGATGAGGAACAGGCGTTGCTGCAGTTTGCTCACCTGGCCATACACGAGCACGGGATTGTCGCGCATGGCGTGGATGTGCAGGTGACCGATGTCCAGCAGCGCCAGTTGCTCCTGCAGGTTGCGCTCGGCCAATGCCTCAGGGTAATGCTGCGCCAACTGCTTCCAGCGCTCGATCAACGATTCGCCAAACAGCGGAATGCACGAACGAATCGTATCCATGAAGTTGCTATCGCTCAGATCGGTGGAGGATTGCTGCAGCACAGCGTCGAATACTGCTTCCTCGTTCTCCACGGTGTTGTGCCACAGATCGACCTGGAAGCCCTGGATTTGCAGGTTGTCCTCCTGCGCCGGGCCGTTATACGGGCACAGCAAGTCTGCATGGAGTGCCTCGAAGATCGCCTGGCGCGTGGCGTCGTCAGGCAGCCTGTCCCAGAATAACGGCAACTCCAGGTCTGAGAACTCGTCGGCGTAGCCGCGCGCCACCGAGCCGCCCACCACGATGGCCCGGATGCCGACAAATGGACGCAGGCGCTCACCAATCATTTGTGCGAGTTCGAGCCGCCACTGGGCGTGCGAGTTCAAAAAAGACATTGTGTCAGTCCCTAATACGATTCTGCCGCCAGCCATTCCTCGTAAGCGGCGCTCAGACATTCCATTTTAGGCCTTCATCTCCACCTCCACGGTGTAGTGTTGTGAGCGCGCGTCGAAATGCGCCAGCAGCGCACGTGCCTTGGGTGGCACCACCGCGACCTCGTAATCCTCACCCGCGAAGGCGCGCACCGCGTCGAGCGAGTCAAACCACATCACCGTAACGAACTCCACCTCATCGCCTGCATCGCGGCGGAACAGGTGGATGCCGCGATACCCGGCAATGTGCCGATCCTTGATTCCAGTGAAAATCTCGCTCTTCAGCAGTGCCTCATAGGCGTCAGCATTTGCCGGTACTGTCCAACCGTGCCAGATACGACTAATCATGTTCGCGTCCTCCATGCTGTGTGTCACAGATATTACAGATTATTCTCTTCATTCTGTGAAATCTGTGCTTTCTCTCGTCATGCTGGCTCACCTGTGGGAAGATGGGCAGCCGCCCGCTCGATGCGATAGATGACTGCCTCCTCGCCGCGGATGACAGTGCGAGGATCGAGGGTCATGCCAATCTTCTGCATCACGCGAATGGAGGCTGTGTTCTGCGGCGTCGTGAACGCGATCATGTGGTCGAGGCCCGCCACGCTAAATCCGTACGCGATCAACGCGCGGCCT
>JAMDDR010000549.1 GCA_023488685.1 Chloroflexota bacterium
ACGCCAGCGCCGAGCCTTTGGCCTGCGCCAACGTGCTTGCGCGGTAGGCATCTGCCTCTGCCAGCGCCTTGTTGGCCTCGCCACGCGCCTGCGGGATCAAGCTATTGGCGTAGCCCAGGGCTTCGTTCACGGCGCGCGCCCTGTCTTCCTTTGCGCTGTTTACATCGGTGAATGCCTGGGCTACCTGCTCCGGCGGAAAGGCCCTTTGCAGGTTGATACCGACGATGGATAGGCCACTGTCATAAGCGTCCAGTTGCGCTTGCGCCTCGTCGCGGATCGCATTTTGTAGCGACTGCCGGTCCACCGTCAGAATGTTGTCCACCGGTTGGCGTGTAACGAGGCCCGTCACGGCAGAACGCATCACGTCGCGCATCAAGCGATACGGCGCATATTGCACGTTGGTCACATATGCGGCCGGGTCGCGCACCTGGTATTGCACGATCAGTTCGATGTCGATCACGTTTGTGTCGCCCGACAATCCCTGAAGCCGGCTGGGCGGCTCGGGATGCTCGTGGTCTTCTTCCGGCGCAGTAACGCCCACGATTTCGCGCCGCACCTGGCTCACGTGCACAATATCCACGCGATCAACCGGCCAGGGCAGGCGATAGTGTAAGCCAGGGTCAACGCGCGGCTCTACCACCGCCCCGAATCGCCGGACAACGGCAGCTTCGCCAGGCGCAACGACGTACAGGCCAGATGCCAGATAACCCAGTAACGCAAGCGCGATCAGGCCCCAGATCACCGCCCGAGGGTCAATATTGCCCAGTGCTACGCAAACGTCGGCCAGCGGCGACTCGCCGTCGCCGCGCACGGTTTGCCAAGCACCACGGAGGCTCTGCCGAACTGAACGAACGCCGGTCCGCCAATCTGGTTTTGGCAAGCGCGACGGTTGAGACGGTTCCGATGGTTCGGACGGTTGGGGCGGTTGCATGTTTTCATCAGCCATTGCAAACCTCCAGTCTCAATCAAGGCTTCTGCTGCGCATCTGGCTGTGCACTGCCAGACGTCACGGTTGCTGGATTGAGGTATTTCAACAGCGCCGAGTTCGCTGGCAGGATGAGTGTGGTGTTCTTGTCCACGAATTTCTCGTACGATTGCAGTGTGCGAATGAAGCCATAGAACTCCGGATCTCTCTGGAAAGCTTCGGCATAGATCTTGATGGCCTCCGCGTCTGCGTCACCGCGAATCTTCGCCGATTGCTCGCTGGCCTTGGCCAGGATCTCGGCTTTCTGCCGATCGGCATCGGCGCGAATCTTCGACGCCTGCTCGGTGCCTTCGGAGCGGAACTGGCGCGCAATCGCCTCGCGCTCAGCCTTCATGCGCTGGTAGACGCTGGTCAGGTTGGCCGCTGGAAAGGTGAGCTGCTTCAGCCGCACGTCGCCAACCTCGAAGCCATACTGACTCGTGCGCGCTCTTGCGCCTTCAGTCACATTGCTTAACATCTGCGGCAACTTGAGCTGTGTGCTGCTCACAGTCACCAGGTTGCCCAGTTCCACCTGGCCCAATGCAGCGCCTAATTCGGCGGCCAGAATGTCTGCCAACCGGGTTTCAGCACCGGGCACGTCCCGCACTGTCTTTAGGAAGTTAAGCGGATCGGTGACCTTCCACGTTGCATAAGCCTCCGTGACGATGTTCTTTTTGTCGGAAGTGAGGAATTCGGTCTGTGGCAGGCTGTAGACTCGCAACTGCGTGTTGACCCGCGTCACCATCTGGAATGGATCAGGCAGCTTAACATTCAGACCGGGCTCTGTGACCACGCGCACCGGGTTGCCAAACTGGGTGACGATGGCGGCTTCGGTCGCATCCACCTGAAAGAACACCAGACTGGTTGCCAGAAACGCGAGCGCGATCAAGCCGACGATCGCGAGTTGAAATGGTCTTCTCATGATTTGTATTCTTCTCCTTGTTGCGTCAGGGCTGCGGTGGGAACGGCTGGACGTTTTGCCCATATAGAATGGTTAGATCAGTGGTTTGCAACTTCACGGCCTCGCTGATGAGGAATTTGCGCATGCCAGGCAGCACACGCTCCACCGCCTCCAGATACAGGCGCGTGCGCGTGACACCAGGCGCCTGGGCATAGGCCCCCTGCCGGCTGGCAAATTGCTCCGCCTCGCCATTTGCGCTCGCCAGCTTTTCGGCACGATACGCCCTCGCCGCCTGCACCGCTGTTTCGGCGTCGCCGCGTGCCACCGGCAATACCTCGTTCTGATATGCCAACGCCTCGTTGATGAAGGTGTTCCGGTCTTCGCGCGCGCTGGCCACATCGCGGAAGGCGTCGGCCACTTCCGGCGGTGGGTCGCTTTGCAGTAATTGCACGCTAGCCACCTGGATGCCGGCGCTGTAATCATCCAGAATACGTTGCGTTAACGCGGCCGCCTGCTGTTGTATAGCTGCCTTGTCCGTGGTAATCAGCGCGTCCACGCCCTCTTGCGCTACCACCTGGCGCATGGCGGTGTCGGCTGCCTGCGCCACCAGCGTTTCCGGGTCGGCGGTGTTGAGCAAGAACGACACGGCATCCTTCACGGCGTAATGCAGGCTGAGGCGGATGGCGATCAGGTTCTCATCGCCCGTGAGCATCAGCGAGGATGGGGTTTCGGCACGGCGCAGCAAACTGACGTTGACGATATCCGCCTGCTCGAACGGCCACGGCAGCCGGTATTGCAGCCCCGGGCCGATATCACTTGCAATCACCCGGCCAAAGCGCCGCACCACGGCAAACTCCCCCGGGTTAACCACGTAGAAGCCGGATACCAGATACATGCCGACCAGGGCGAACGCGGCGACGGGGATGAATAGGCGCGAAGGCGACGCTCTGCCCACGTGAAGATGCACCCCCGCTAGTTCCTCACTGCCCTGCTCCTGCACCTCACGTGCCGTCAAAGCGTGCCAGGCCGAACTGATGATCTCGTAACCCGCAAACAGCACAAACACCACCACGATTGCTGCCGCTGCGCGGTCAAGGCTGGGGATGCCCAACGCCGCGCCCGCCAATCCAGCCACCACGACAATGGATGCGTAGATGTCCATCTGGGCGTGGTAGCTGCTGGCCATGAGGGCGGGAGAGCCCGTGTGTTTGCCGACATAGCGCAGATAGCGCGCAATCAGAAATGCGGCCGGGATGGTGATGAACGACACCAGCGCGACCCAGCCGATGTTCGTCAAGTCTTGCGGCTTACCGGCCAGCACCTCGCCCACAATATCGAAACCCACGTAGAAAATAGCCACTGCCACGCCCAGCGCGAGCAGACTCTCCACGCGGCTTGCACCGGTCTTGAAGCGATTCTGCATGAGGCGGGTGCGCGCCAACAGCAATCCCAGCAAGACGAACACGCTGACGGCGGCATCTGATAACGTATGAACTGCGCTCGCGCGCAGTGACAGGCTACCGGACGCGCTTGACAGCCAGTATTTGATCACAATCAAGGCTGCGTTGATGAGAATGACAACGAGAATCGTCCGTTCTTTTCGGTTCATATCAATCACTCAATGTTTCTTTCTTCTTTCTCAAATACAATCGGGCTCTGACGCGAGCGCTGTCAGGTCATGCTTCGGCTTCCTCAGCATATATTGCGTTTCGGACTCCAGCCACGATCAACCTGAATGGCTCATCGGCGACAGCGTGGCAGTTGGCGCAGGCGTCATATCCAATGGCACACTCGCTTGCACGCAGCGTGGCCGTAGCAACGCCTGCATGGACAGCAAGATGATGGGCAGATCAAGGCGAAGTTTGTCATTCACAACAGGCGCAATGATACCATGGCCGATGGTAGGTATATCGGCAACTCGATGATGCCACCATTGCGTATGGTAGGTCGCGTCAGCCGCGTTTATACTATTGGCGTGGCAAGACAACCCATAAAAGTCGAGACTGCTTCACCAGATATTAATACTGTCCATATGGACCGGCCAGGTATTCGCAAGGTGCTTGGCGACCTCGAAGCGGAGATCATGGAGCTGATGTGGACCTGGCCAAATGCAAGTGGCGCCACCGTACGCGATGTGTTCGAGGTGTTGCAGAAGCGCCGACCGATCGCCTACACTACTGTGATGAACACGATGGCGCGGCTGGCAAAGAAGCGCCTGCTTGAAGCTGAAACCAGTGATCTAGCCTATGTATATCGTCCTGTGCAAACACAAGCGCAATTCGTCGCCCAGCTCGTAGACCGCATCGTCAACGATCTCCTGAACAACTTCAGCGGAGAGACGACGACCAGCTTGAGCAAGGTGAGCGACCGTCGTACAGCGAAGCGAGCGCGCGAGCTGCTGGCTGAAATTGAACGACGAAAGTCCGATCAAGCGGAAAAAGATCAGGCCTGATATGCACATCCTGCTCGTCTTGATCGCAGTGCCCTTTCTCCTGATTGGCACGCAAGTGACTGGATGGTTGCGCACCACAATCGGGGCAGATGATATAGAGCAGCGCCGATTGAGCATGCTGATGCTGGTCGCGCCGCTGCTGGCGCTGGCAATTGGCTTGAGCGGGCTTAAAGATCTCGTCTCCCAGGTCTGTTCACAGTCCCAGCAACCGATTGTCGCGGGTGCGATTGTCGCACTCATAGGCATGGCAGTCGTGGCTGTTGCAAGCGCAACATTTGGAGCCTTTCGGCTGTGGTTGCTGGCGCACAGGATGCGGCGTTGCACGTCTCCGGCAGACAAAGATCTCCAGCAAATGACCGACAATATCGCGCATCGTATGCGCGTTCGTCCGGTGCAGTTGCTCATACGAACGAGTGACGCGCCACAAGCCATGACGTGGGGCGTGTGGCAGCCGAAGCTTTTGCTGTCCACGTGGATGGTACGGAATCTCGAACGCGATGAGCTATGTGCTGTCATCGCCCACGAACTGAGCCACGTTGCTCGGCGTGACTTTCTCGGCGCCCTGCTAGCAACTGTGCTGCGCGACGCATTCTTCTATCTACCTGCGTGTCGCAACGCATATCAGCACATTCGTCGTAGCAACGAACTGGCGACGGACACCCTCGCTGTGCGAGTGACCGGCCAGCCACTGGTGCTTGCCAGCGCGTTGGCAAAAGTGTGGCAACATGTAATTGACCCTCAGGGTGCGGTTACAGCCATCGCCGGAACAGGAGAACATGCCGCAATGGAGGCGAGAATTGTGCGCCTTCTAGCGCATGCTGATGCCGGTCGTGAAGGTGCTCAGGGCGCTCAACAGTCGGGAAGCCGCTGGCAGCCCGTAAGTAAGATCGTGCAATGGGGTCTGGCTGGGCTTTTTGCGATCAACATTGCAGTGATGGCCTTGCCCAACGGCTGCCTTCCGTTGATCGCCGTTTGCGTCGCTTGACGTTCCACGCTCCCAACCCACGCTATCGCCAGATTCACAAGGTTCATGCGATTCATACGCCAACACGTTGCAGTAAGCGGCTGAATGCGTGCTATGGCAACAGGAAGTCCCACGGGTTGACCGCGCGCCGCTGGTTGCGCAGCTCAAAATGCAGGTGCGGACCGGTAGAGTTTCCCGTGGACCCCACCACCGCGATGAGTGAGCCCTTGAGCACCTGCTGACCGCAGGTGACATATAGCTCACTGCTGTGGGCATACAGCGTCTGATAGCCATTGCCATGGTCGATCACCACGTAACGCCCATAGCCGACGAATCGTCCGGCGGCGTTGACCGAGTCCCCCGCGAAGATCACCGTGCCGCTGTCGGCCGCGTAGATGGGATTGCCCATGTCGCCGTCGAAGTCCAACCCCGGGTGCACCCGGCCGAAGTTGTAGCCGGAAAGGGTTCGCTGTGTCGTGGGGTAGATGAAAGTGCCAGTGCCGAGGGCGGGGATGGCGATCTCGCCACACGCGCCGACCCGGTACACCGGGACGCCTGACGCTGACGCTGTTTTCGGCTGCACCAGCTCTGGCTCCGGCACTTCCCACACCACCAGTTCGCGTTGGCCACCGGGGACGAACACCACCTGACCGATGGCTAACGGCTGGTTTACATCTCGCAATTCGTTGACCGGCTCCGCCACGAGGGAGTCGGGCGTGACTTGGAAACGACGCGCGATCCCATCCAGGGTGTCGCCCTCTTCGACCACCGCGATCAAGCCATCCGACGGCGGGATCAGCAGATCCATGCCTACGCTCAGCAGGTGGGGGTTGTCTTTCAGCGTTTTGTAATTCGACCATAGCACGGTCTCTGGCGCGAGGCCAAACGCGGCAGCAACACCGAACAGGGTGTCGCCGGAATGTACGGTGTAGGTGATCAGGCCACGCGCCGCCGGACTGCCAGCCCCAACGTCACCCTCGGCTGGCGGGCGCTGTGACGGCACGAACCCACGCTGTAGGGCGTCCTCGCCGTGCACATCCGTGTCCGCAGGCAGTAACACGATAGCCGTCGGTTCCGCTTGCGGCTGGCCCGCTGATTCGTGGCGGTCAACGCCGTTGGTCGCTTGAACAACGGGGAATTGCGCGGTGGCAAGCAGGACTGCCGCGGCAATGAGGACGAGCACGCTGACATGACTGAGCAGGCGTGTCGCCAGCCATAGACGCTCCCTCGGGTGGGCCGTGCCGTTCAGCCGGTTGCGATGCGAATCTCGATTCATGGTACGGTCGCTGTAAGGCAGCCGCAGCCCGCGGGTGCCCGACAACCAGTATACCAATGCTCTACAGGCTTATCCCAGCCTAACTTATGGCAAACGCACCCGTGCCTCCTCCTTCACAGAAGCTGGGCCTTAGTGTGCTGCTTCAGTGTGCCGAATGCCGGCACATATCCGCCATGCGGCGTTCCAGTTCCTCAGACAAGAGGTGCTCCCACGCCTCGGCGGTCTCATGGGCTGACACCGGTGATAAACCCAACACCCTCACCAAATAGCGTTCCACCACCTCGTGCCGCCGAAGGACATCGAGGGCATGACGCTCCCCAGCCGTGGAGAGCGTCACGCCTTTGTAGGGCTTGTACACGAGCAGGTGCATGGCCGCCAACCGCTGTACCATGTTGGTGACAGAGGCAGGCGCCACCCCCAGGTGATGCGCCAGTGCACTCATCTCCACCCGTGGTCGGCCGTCGCGCTGCAGTTCGTAGATGGCTTTCAGGTAGTTCTCGGTCGCGGGCGTTTGCATGTCCAACCACCCCTTAGAATTTCACCAGGAATGCGGTGAAGTACATGACGGCAACGCCGGCGACCACGCCGCCTAAGGTCGTCCAGTTAACCAACGGGTCACCTACAGTGGCAGAGTCGCGCGCGACCAGCTTGCCCACCTCCCACACCACCTGCAGGATGGCGCCCAACCCGATACCGAGGAAAATAACTGCCAGCACAGGATCGAAGGCGAAACTGCCGAGCCACGTTCCCAGGATGGCAGGGCTGCCGGCCAGCGCGCCCAGCAGCAGGAAGTGCTTCAAACCTGGGTTACGCCGCACCAGGGGCGCGGCAATGCCCACCCCTTCCGTGATGTTGTGCAGCGTAAAGCCCAATACCAGCGTGACGCCCAGCGCCGCCTGCCCAGAAACGAACGCAGCGCCAATCGCCAGCCCTTCGCCCAGATTGTGCAAACCGATGCCCAGCGCGATGCGATACGAGGTGCCGAGTGGGTAGCCCGCGCTACCCCGGCGCCGCGCAGTCACAGCCAGTATCACGCCCAGTGTGAAGGCAGCGACGAATAGCACCAGTGGTACGCCCTGCCAGAACACCGGCAGCTCGGCGGCAAATTCGGTCGCGTCGAGCCACGTCCCGACCGCCAGGTAGATGAGCAACCCGATCGTGAGCGCCAGGATGAAGTTCATCGCACGCCGGCTCAGGCGCCGCATCAGCGGGTACCACAACATGCCCAGCGCCACCGGCACGATCCCAACGTACAGCCCCACCAGCGCAAAGCGCATGAACAGATCCAGCGTCATCCGCGGTGACTGCACGGCGGCGGCAATCTCGGCGTCGATCGTCGCACCCAGGCTGGTGATGAGTTGCACGACGTGTGTCTCGGCATCCACCCACGGATAAGGGATGGTGAATGTCGCCCGTCCGAACCGTTCGATCGCGCCCGGCGGCTCGGCTGTGAACGTCCAATACGCGCCGTCTACAGCCACCTGCGCAATAGTCACGGCCTGCGGGCCGTCGTTCACGACTTCAAGCTGGATCACACCAGGACCGGGCAATGTGATCCGCTGCACCTTGACTTGCTCCACTGGCGGGCCGGCCAGGTCACTCAGGCCGCCGCCGGTGACGACAATGTAAGCCAGGACCAATCCCAGCAAC
>JAMDDR010000440.1 GCA_023488685.1 Chloroflexota bacterium
TGGCTCTCAACACTTATTTCGCACTTCGCGCATCTTGGTACCCGTCGGGAAACCCGCGCCGCCGCGCCCCCGCAAACCCGATTTGCTGATCTCGGCGATCACGCCCGCCGGCGTCATCTCGCTGAGCGCCTTGCCAAGCGCTTCGTACCCGTCATGTGTGATGTAATCGTCGATCTCTTGTGGATCGATCGTGCCGGCGCGCTCCAATACGATGCGCTGCTCTGCGGGCAGCGTGCCCTCGCGCGCCGATAGCCACGCAATCCGTCCTGACAACTCCCGCGCCGGCGCTTGCAACCCTGGCGCGATGCGGCCCTTATACAGATGCTCTTCCACAAGCAAATGTGCATCGCCAGGGGTGACCGGCCCGTAGATGGTTGCTTCCGGGTACACGATCACCAACGGCACGGCATCATGACGGCCTACATCCGAAATCATGGTCACCGAGACTTCATCCTGCAGACCGAAGCTCACGACCTCTTGCTGCAGGCGCTTGTAAATCTCCTGGGCGCCTTTTGCCATACTCTCGGGGTCACCGGAGACCAAAACCAAAGAGCGAATCGCTTTCATTTTGTCCTCCTCTCAGCGATATGCAACTCTGTATTGCCGCAACCTCGTGCTCAGCGCCAGGTCATTCAGTCGGCGTGCCGCTTATATGTCTGTTGGGCTGTCACTCGATATACAGCAGTGTTATTTTCAACTGCCAACTGGGTGGTTGGCAATGGCCTTCAGGCCTTAAGGTCGCAGACGTTCGTCGATGAAACTGGTACTTCCTGCGCTATGTTTTCCCGACTATTTAACTCCAATTCGCGCGAAGTGCGAAATAAGTGTTGAGAGCCACAACAGTATCCATAGTCCTTATGGCTCTGTTTCATTGTTAATATCTTGAATCCAAGGAAATGGGCTGAGCTAACGCCAGCCAGTAATTAATCTTTGCATTATATTGTGAAAAATTTCACAAACTATTGTAATGTTTATTCACCGTGTGTGAATTGACAAACATCACCAATTCGACGTGAGAATAATCATTCACTTATGATCGGGTCGGTAACTGATTAGCGAGTATGCAAAAGAGGACTGTCTGATTTGGCGGTATGATTCTGTCTATAACCATAAACCATACTGCTATCTTTCACCCCGAAATCACCGATGCGTACCGATATTCTGCTAATCCTTGAGAATTACTAACATGCAGCTGACTCGTCTGTATACTTGTGATTTTTGAGAATCTCCATGGCATTATGCGTTTTAAAAACCCATTGGCTTTGCTGCACATCAATGTTTGGTAACAACCAAACACAGTCTATGCATGTCAAGGCGTTCCCTTGCGCCTGACTCATAAGCTCACTAGTAATTCTCTTCGCTTGAGAAATGCACTCTGCAAACCCGTAATCTGACGTTTTAATCGCGACAACTTTGACCATTGAAGACTCAATAGTGCCATCAGTAAGCGAGTGCCTAAACCTTTTCTCTTTACTGCGAATCTCGCTCAATAGCAGTTTACGTATGCGTTCCAGATTAGTGGCGGAGTTGCAATCTTCTAAACCGCTATCCTCCATTCCAGGAATCTGGATAGTTTCCCAGTCTGTGATTTCTTCTCTTCGTGTTACATCGATTGCATATACTCTCCCATCTCTTTCGGTGATGATATCAATGTGAGATTTGCTGTTCTGATCTTGTACTTTCTGGATGTTAGAGAAGCCTAACTGGACTAAGCTATCTAGTACGAATATCTCAGCCAAGAGATCTGCCATTTTGCGGTCAGTCTCACCCCCTCGAGTGGGGTCATCAGATCCGCGATATTCCCTTTTAAACTCCTCAACGCCGGGGATATGCTGTATATGTGCTAGCCGCTGTTCCAAGGCCTGATCATCATTAAACACTACTGCCACAATAGGGCTAGCAAGAATGCCACGTTGTTTCAGTCGTTTCCTGACCAAGCGGCCAAAGAATTTAAGCGTTAAAGGTAGTTGAGAGAGCCGTTGCCAAAGCAATTCCTCAAACTCACCCATATGGGCAACAATGACCTCGGCTGCTGAGACACACTCAGGGGGAATACCTCCATACGACGCATGTAGAGCAGTGTTGTTTCTGATGTGGGCACCCATTATCGCTTTGCGAACAATCTCAAGGGTCACCATACCGGCCACTTTAGTATCATTCCGGGTCATAGTATTCGCACCCTGATCACTGGTTACGCGCGGTTTTCAAAGCCTGCACAGCCGATGTCACTAATTCGATGATGTCTTTCTCAATGTACCTTTGATTGCCTCCAACAAAAACATCAATAACTGCCTCATCAATGGTAGCTGTTGCAAATTGCGTCTCGATCACGCTGGAGGATGCACCCATCCACACAGTGGCTCCTTCGATGACTGTGTTCTTTTGCCAAGTCAATCCGCTGGAGCCACTAGCATAAAGCCGTAATGTGCGTGTCCCCTCAGCTATTCTCTCAGCCTGTCTAGCATTGCTAGCAATGTATAAATCCTCTGACACCCTTACAAAGGACTGATTATCATTAGAAGTTAATTTCAGGCAGGTCTCTCCTGACTTTATGACCCATGTCGGATTGGCACCTCGCAACTGTAGCTTTTCCAACAGGCTCTGGCTTGTCGGGTCGTCACATGGTTGCCACGATGAATCAGTGAATTCACCTCCGAAAGTTAAGTCTTTTGCTGCGATAAGAGCCTTTGCTGTGTCGAGTTGTGCCAAGGGGCGTTCAGGCACTTTGGTACTTGTAGCCGTCAGCTGTTGTTGAGCAACTCCGCATGCAGTCAATGCAAGTAAGATAATGATCAACAGAGATTGCTTGATCATGAGTAATCCGAGTTCCAGATTTGGAAGTGGTATCTACGAAATTTAGCCTGAAGGCACCAGTACCTCTGCTACAGTCCAAGTCGTCTTGGCTTCACTCATAACGCGCTAGAACCTCCAGCACCTGCTTCGGTGTTACGTTGCCGTAGATATCCTCATCCACCACGATGACCGGTCCGACCGCACATATTCCCAAGCAACTGGTCGTCTGCAGCGTCCATTTGCCATCGGCGCTTGTCTCGCCGGGTTGTAGCTGCAGCGCCTCTTGTAATGCCACCCAGACTTGCCGCCCGCCTGCCACATGGCATGGCGCGCTGTCACAGAACTGGATCACATGACGGCCGCGCGGCTTTGTGGATAGCATGTGATAGAAAGTCGCCACCGAGAAGAGTTGGCTCACCGGCACACGCAGTAGCCGGCTGACCTCCTTAAAAGCTTCCGGTGGCAAATATCCCAGTGCCTTATTGACCTCCGTCAAAATCGGGATCAGGTCCTCTTTCGTCGCGCCGACTCCGCCGGCTCCGCATTTGGCTACAGCGGCCTCCACAACCGAGCGCACATCTTCAGCGGTCCGATTCTCTGCCGTCATGTCGCTTTCTCCTTCGCATGGGCGTTGGGCGTTCCACGAACGCCCGCAACATCATTGAAAAGCAAACACGTTTAACGTCTCGCCAGTAAACTTAACCCTTTTTCCACTCCTAACCTGGTCTCTCATCTCCAATCACCAGCAACCAGCTACTAGCAACCAGCTACTAGCAACCAGCCACCAATGACCAATCTCAGTGCACCTCAATCGCGTTGAAGTTGCACACCTGCATGCAGATGCCGCAACGGATGCAGGTGTTCACATCGATCACGTGCTGCTTGCGGCGCTCGCCACTGATCGCGCCGACCGGGCAATTGCGCGCGCACACGGTGCAGCCAGTGCAGGCGTCCACGATCTCGTAGCGGATCAGGCCGCGGCATACCTTGGCCGGGCAGCGCTTCTCGTAGATGTGCGCCTCGTATTCGTGGCGGAAATGCTTTAACGTGCTCTCCACCGGGTTCGGCGCGCCTTGGCCCAGTCCGCACAGGCTGGTGGTCTTGATGTACTTGCACAGCATCTCCAGCGTCTCGATGTCGCCGTCGCGTCCATCGCCATTGCAGATGCGTTGCAGGATTTCCAACATGCGCCGTGTGCCCACGCGGCACGGCGTGCACTTGCCACAGCTTTCGTCCTGGATGAATTCCATGAAGAAGCGGGCGATGTCCACCATGCAGGTGTCCTCGTCCATCACGACCAGGCCGCCCGACCCCATGATCGTGCCGGCGGCCGCCAGTGACTCGTAGTCGATAGGGCGATCCAGGAAGGCCTCGGGCAGACAGCCACCCATCGGGCCGCCGATCTGCACCGCCTTGAGCTTCTTGCCGTCCTTGATGCCCTGGGCCACGTCGTAGATCACTTCACGCATGTTGATGCCCAGCGGCACTTCGATCAAGCCGGTATGATTCACGTCGCCGGCCAGGGCGAAGGTCTTGGTGCCCTTGCTCTTCTCTGTGCCCATGCTGGCGTACCACGCCGCGCCCTTCAGGATGATCTGGGCCACGTTGGCGTAGGTCTCGACGTTGTTGACGTTGGTGGGTTTGCCCCACAGGCCGCTAATGGCCGGGAAGGGGGGGCGGGGGCGCGGTTCGCCGCGCTTGCCTTCAATCGAGGCCATCAGGGCCGTCTCTTCGCCGCACACAAAGGCGCCGGCACCCATGCGCACTTCCAGGTCGAATGAGAAACCGCTGCCCAGGATATTCTCGCCCAGCATGCCATAGGCACGTGCCTGCTTGATGGCGATGTTAAGCATCTTGACAGCCACCGGGTACTCGGCGCGGCAGTAAATATAGCCGTGGTTGGCACCGATGGCGTATGCTGCGATGATCATGCCTTCGATGACGGCATGTGGATCGCCCTCCAATACGCGCCGGTTCATGAATGCGCCGGGATCGCCTTCGTCCGCGTTGCAGATGATGAACTTTTGATCGGCTTTGGGCGCACGCGCAAACTGCCACTTCTTGCCGGCCGGGAAGCCTGCGCCACCGCGGCCGCGCAACCCCGAGGCCAGCACTTCGTTGATCACCTGCTCAGGCGCCATCGAGGTGAGCACCTTGGCCAGCGCCTCGTAGCCGTCCTCGGCAATGTAATCCTCGATGTTTTCCGGGTCGATTTTGCCGCAGTTGCGCAACACCACGCGCACTTCCTTGGAGGTCGGCGCGCTCAGCTCTTCGTCCTTGGCCTCGACCTCGGGCTCCAGGAACTTCTTCGCCACGCGGCCTTTCAGGAAATGCTCTTCGACCAGGTACGGGATATCATCCGTGCTCAACCCGACGTAGTGCACGCCTTCGGGGTACACCATGATCTCTGGGCCGATGTGGCAACTGCCGATGCGCGATGTTTCGAGCACCTGGACTTCGTTGATCAAACCTTGCGCCACGAGTTCGTCCTGCAGCGAATCCATGACTTCGTGCGCACCCTTGGCCAGGCACTCGGGATCTACACAAACCAAGACGTGAGTTCGATAGTACTTCATCTGACGATTTTCGATTTTCGATTTTCGATTTTCGATTCTGATTTTGATTTCCGATTTGCGACCGTGAACCAGCCTCATTCGTCGATGGCGAAATCAAGCGGAATCCGAATCCCAAATCCCGAATCCCAAATCCCAAATCTAAAATCGAAAATCACTTGGTTGGAATTACCAACTCTGAGACAATGTGGCCGCCGGCGACGTGCTCTTTCATAATGCGTTTGGCCATTTCCGCGCTCACTTTCCCGTACGTGACCTTCGGCGCCTCGCCTATCTCGACCTGGATGATGGGTTCCATTTCACACAGTCCCATGCAGCCAGTCTGCTTCACCATGACGCCGCTCAGGTTATCCGCCTCAATCGTGTCGAGGATGGCGCGCATGGTCTCCCGAGCGCCAGCCGCGATGCCACAGGTGCCCATCGCCACGGTCACCTGGGCGGTTGCGGCCGTGGCCTTTGCCTTGCGCTTCTCCAACGCTTCTTCCTTCAATCTCTTCAGGTCGTCGAGCGATTTGACCGCTGGCATGTCTACCTCCTGCGATTTTCGATTTGTGATTTTCGATTTCGGATTTTGATTTGCGCCTTGTGGCTGCTCTGCGTTCCAGCGCTCATAGGCACTTCACATCCAAAATCCGCAATCCGGAATCTAAAATGATGACGTCTGTACGCTACCGACTCCCTCTTGCAATGTCTCCCGGATATACCCCAGGATGGACGGTTCGGTCAGTGAGACGTCGCCAAGCTCATCTTTTATTGGTTCGTCGTCAAACGTAAACTCCGTGCCGTTCGCGCGATAGCGAAACATCCAGTGAATTTGCGGCCAGGCAATGAGCAGCGATAGGACCGTACCGGCCAGGTCGCCTAGCGGCATGCGGTCGATGTGGCTGCGCTGAAACTCCGCCTCCAGCCGCGTGCCGCGCCCTGGCGCCGAGTTGATTCGCAGGTAGCCGTTGCACGCCTCTGCAGCCGCCTTGAGCAGCGGAATACCCAATCCCACCTTGCGCGTGGTGCGGCTGGTGACGAAGGGATCGGTCACCCGTGCGACCAAGTCTTCGTCCATGCCTCGACCGTCGTCCTCTACGCTCATTTTCAACCAGTCCTTCTTGGGGTCTTCCTCGACCGCAATCTTGACCGTCTTCGCGTTGGCGGCGACGCTGTTCTCGGCAATATCCAGCAGGTGCAGCGCAAGCTCTCTCATGTCGATTTTCGATTTGTGATTTTCGATTTTGGATTTAGGTTATTGTTGCGCTTTGCGCAGGATCTGCGGGAGCTTGGTTGGGCGCACGCGCCCGTGCAGGTCCTCGTCCACCACGACGACCGGGGCCTGGCTGCAGGCGCCCACGCAGCGGCACACTTCGACCGTTGCCATGCCATCTTTGGTGGTTTGTCCAGGGTCAACGCCCAGTACTTGCTTCGCCTTTTCAATCAACTGCTGCGCGCCTCCGACGTAGCAGGCCGTGCCCATACAGAACTTCACCGTGTGCTTGCCGCGCGATTGTGTGGTGAAGAACGAATAGAACGACACCACACCGTGGATTTGTTGTAGCGGGACGTGCATCTGCTTGGAGACATAAGCTTGCATCGTGGGCGAGATGAACCCAATATTGCTCTGCAGCTCGTTCAGGATAACCATAACAGACCCTGGCAGATCTCGATTCTCTTCCAGGATGCGGTCGATGACGGCCTTTTGTTCTGGAAAAGCAAGGGGATCCGTTTTGGGGACGTTCTCTAGCATGTTTAGCATTTTCGACTCCCAGGCTTTGAAGTTTCAGGATTCCAGGCTTGTCGTTGTTTGTTGTACCCAGTTACTTTCGGGCATCTTCGAAAGCCTGCACATTGTTGCGTTGACTTTCGTGAATTTTTTCACGAGCGATTGTAGCACGTTCGCGCATTTTCGCTAAATGCTGAATGTCACATGAATGCGCGCTAACTATCATTAAGGCCGCCCTGGACTATCCTTCACACCGTTCTTGTCGAGCGGAAGCTCAGCTTTCTTCCATCCTCGTTCATCAAAGCCAGCCGCAGCTCACTCACCGTCGGCGCTTCAACCTTGAACACGTTTTTGCCAAGGAACTCATCCAACCGGTGCACGTCACCGCTTTGGATCAGTGGATAACCTTTCAGTTGCGGGTATTGTCTGACCGCTTCATCAATGCTCAGGTGCCGCGATATCTCCAGCGCGTCAAACGGGACGTCGGTGGGAACGAGGCCCAGGTTGGCGATCAGGCTGAACGCCTTGCGGTTCACGTGCGCCGGGATGGCCATGCCGCCCAGCGCGCGCACACCTTCAACGGCCTCGTGCAACGACAGATCGGCCGACGTGATCAACAAACGCTTCTCCGTCTGAATATACTCCCCGCTCTCATCTACGACAAATTGCTCGCCGAACAGGTTTGCATTGTTCTCGATCCCTGGCATGAACAGATCGACGGTCGCCTGCCAGTCCTCCACCTGCTGTGCCGTGTCGAACAAACATAACAGATGCACCTCTTCGCGCGTCTGCAACTCCATCCCAGCCAGCACCGCCAGCTCAGTGCCACGGGCGGCTGTCTGCACGGCGCGCACGTTGGCACTGGCATTGTGGTCGGTGATGGCGATGAGATTGATGCCATGATCCAACGCTTCCTGCACGATCAATGGTGGAATCATCTCGATCTCAGCGCAGGGCGAGAGCACTGTGTGCACGTGCAGTTCGGCGATGAACGTTCTCATGAGAGTAAAACGTAAGGCGTAAGTAACTGCTCAGCCCAAGTTGAGGGCGACGGGGTGCCCGTCAAACAGGGCACGCAACGCCGCCAGGGCGGCGTAGCCCTGCTTGCGCACAGTGG
>JAMDDR010000257.1 GCA_023488685.1 Chloroflexota bacterium
CCTCGCCCGGTACAACGTCTCCGCCAATCCAAACGTCGCCGATTCAAACTCGGGCCAGGTCATCATGACCATCCCCCATCCCAATCAGGGCAATCACAACGGCGGGTGGATCGCGTTCGGACCGGATGACAACCTGTACCTGGCGCCGGGCGACGGCGGCGGCTCGAACGATCAATACTGCAACGCACAGAACGTGACCAGGCGACTCGGCAAGCTCTTACGTATCGACGTGATCGGACAGGTGACATACACCATTCCCGCGAGCAACGCATTCACCCCAACACAAGCACCCGAGGTGTGGGCCATCGGTTTGCGCAATCCGTTTCGCAACTCATTTGACCGCTTAACGGGCGACTTGTACGTGGCAGATGTCGGCCAGAATGCGTGGGAAGAAGTCAACTACGTTCCCGCGGGGTCAGGCGCCGGCATCAACTTCGGCTGGAGCCAGTACGAGGGAACGGCCCCGTTCAACAGCGGGTGCCCCAGCAGTGGCATTCTGCCAACACCGCCCGTGGTGGTGCACGCCCATAGCGTAACAGGCGATGACAACTGTTCCATCACCGGCGGGTACGTCTACCGCGGGCTTAGCCAGTGGTGGTTGTATGGCGCCTATTTTTACGGGGATTGGTGCTCGGGCCGCATCTGGGCATTGTGGCAACCCACCCCTGGCGTATTCAACAGTATCCAGGTGACCGATACGACCCACAGAATTGCATCGTTTGGCGAAGATGTGAGCGGTGAGATATACGTCGCCGACCTGGCAGGCGCGGTGTACCGCCTGACTTCCACGGTTACAGGTGTTACGCCGACCAATCTCACCAGTGTTTCTGTCACAGGCCCCGCCAGCAGCGTCACCGTGCTCCCCTATACGTTTAGTGCCACCGCCAACCCAGTCAGCACCACGCTGCCCCTGACATATACCTGGCAGGCAGACGATCACACGGTGGTGACACACACCGGCGGCCTGAGCGACTCGGTGACTCTCGACTGGGCAGTCAGCGGAACAAAGGTGATCACGGTGACGGCCACGAACGCCGGCGGCTCCATGGTGGAGGATACACACACGATTGTGATTGCCGAGGCGCAAAAGTACTATTTCCCCTTGATTCTCAGGAACTGATACGGTCTCAGGTGGGATGTCCCTGCGTGCTGCTGCTGATATCGTCGGCAGCAGCACCGCTATTGGGTAGTGGTGTTTGTACGCGTGTCAGGCGCACGCGCGCCACACGCCGTTGATCCATCTCTTCGACGCGCATGCGGATACCTTCTGCCTTTAGCTCGAATTCGTCTCCCACCTTCGGGATGCGCCCCAGCCGCCCCATCACAAACCCGCCCAAAGTGTCGTAATTCAGATCCACCAGGTTGAGGCCGAACGCCTCATTCACGTCGCCGATACTCGTCAGACCATTGATGACGGCGCTGCCGTCCGGGCTGTGCAGGATATTGGGCGCGGCCCTGTTTTCTGCGTCGCCGACTTCGCCAACGATTTCCGACACCAGGTCGTATAGCGTCACCAGCCCAGCCGTGCCACCGTATTCGTCCAGCACGATGGCCATGTGCTCGCGCCGAAGGCGGAATTGCTGCAGCAACTCGTCGGCGCGCTGTGTATCGGGCACAAAAAAGGCCTCGCGTATCAACTCGCGCACGCTCAGCGCCCGCACGACAGGTGCGATGGTGCGGATCATGTCCTTGCTGTGCAGAATGCCGACAATGTTATCCAGCGATCCCTCGTACACCGGCAGCCGGCTGATGGGGTTGGCGGACAACAGGTGCACCACTTCATTCAACGGCGTGTTTACATCCACACACACCATCTCCGTGCGCGGCACCATTACCTCACGCACGGTGGTGTCGCCAAACGTGAACACTGCATCCAGCATATCGCGCTGCTCGGACTCAATCAAGCCGCCGCGCTCGCTGGCCGCGACCAGCATTTTCAATTCTTCGATGGAGTGCGGGCGCTCCTGGCCGCCATTCTGGCCAAAACCGAGCAGGTTCACCACAAGACGGGATGACATCTTCAGCAACCAGATGAAGGGCGTGAATAAGCGCGACAGCGCGTTCATCACCGGCACCACCACGAGCGCGATGCGCTCGGCGGCACGTTGTGCCAGCGCGCGCGGCACCAGTTCGGCCAGCACGATCTGAAAGTATGAGGCCAGGAAAAGCCCGATCACCCCGCTCAAAACCGTGGAAAACTGCCGCCACCACACAGCGGCGTTGTCGGTCGCGGCAAACAGATTGCTAAACAACTGGGTGAATGCCGGCTCGCTCACAATGCCGATCGCGATCGACATCAAGGTGATGCCGATCTGAGTGGCCGCAAAGAAACGGTCAGGCTCGTTCATCAACTGCTGCACGGTTTGTGCGGCGCGATTGCCTTGTGCCGCCAATTCTGCAATGCGGGTTCGGCGTGAGAGGGCCAGGCTATACTCCGCAATGACGAAGAAGGCGTTAAACCCAATCAACACGAACAAACTGATGATGCCTGCTGCGATATTCTGCGACTCGCTTTCCATTCCTCCGACCTGGTTGTTCTAAAACTTCCAATAATGCCGCACTTGCTCGACAGATGCTGTCACGCCCTCGAACGTCTTCACCTCCTGCTGCTTCAACGCCAGGTAGGTCTCAAGCATGCGTGAGCCTAATACGGCGCTCAGCGTCGCATCACGTTCCAGTGCATCGACGGCCGCCTGGAGTGATGCAGGCAATGGCTCTATCCCCATTGCCCCGCGTGTATCGGTGTCGAGCAAATGTGGCGAAGATTGCACCGGCTCCGGCAGGTCGTAATGATTCACCAACCCATCCAGACCTGCTGCGATCAGCCCACCCATCATCAGATAGGGATTGGCGGACCCATCAGCCAGCTTGAATTCAACGTTCGCCGACGCCAGCGACTCGCTCCACGCGAGCGGCACCAACCGGATCATGGCCTGCCGGTTGTCATAGCCCCAGGCCACGTAGGGAGACACGGGTGCCTGTGGCTGCAAACGCCGGTACGAGTTCACTGTCGGACACGCCAGCGCCGTCAACGCCGGCAGGTGGCGCATCACGCCTGCCACAAACCAGTGTGCCTCGTCGTGCATGGCGTACGGCAGTCGCTCGCCATCCTGGTTCACCGCAGGCTTGTACATCAAATTCTGGGCCTGGCGATCCCACAGGCTGAGATGCGCGTGCATGCCACTGGGCGGCTGCGTCTCGAAGGGTCTGGCCGCAAATGAAGCATACCACCCGTGCGACCACGCGATCGATCGAACGGTCTCACGCGCCAGTACAATCTGGTCACACGCCGTCAGCGGATCGGCCGGCCGCAAAACCAATTCTTGTTGGCCATGACCACTCTCCGGGTGGTAGTGGTCCACGGAGATGCGCTGATCGTCCAGCGAGCCGATGATTTCGTTGATGACCTTGCCTGCGACGGACATGCCCAGCGATGAGGAATAAAGGCTCTCGTCAATGGGAACAAAACCGCCCTCGTTTGCGCGAACGCCAAAATAAAACTCCAGTTCAAACCCAACCTGGACATGCAGCCCCATGTCTGCCAGGTCGGCCATCATGCGCTTGAGAAAGGAACGCGGGCAAAGCGTCCACGGCTCCAGGTCCGTCTCGTAAAGATCGCTCAGCATGATCGCTGTGTTGGGTGCGTACTGGATGATGCGGAATGTGCCCGGGTCCGCTACCAACCGAACCTGGCCGTGCAAGCTGGGATCTGCCTGAAGGTCAGTAATGGTCAAACCCATCGCGCTGGCCGGCAGACCAACACCGTTGATCATGTGCTGGCGCAATGCGTTGACATGAATTGCACGACCCCGAATGATATTCGACAGATCGGCCCACAGGCATCGCACCAGGCGCACGCCGGCATCACGGGCTTCACGCACGATGGAGTCAGAAGCCGATGCTTTGCTGGTCGCATAATCATAATCATCCGAATTAGGGACAGAGGCATTCTCGCGCATGGACCAATTCTAACCATTTTCGATTTTGGATTTTAGATTGGGGATTTTTGGTTTATATTGTCCCTCTCAGCTTCATCGCGTATAACACGTGGACGGGAAACGAGAAAATGACAAATCAGGGTCCGAATCCAATCCATAATCCAATCCAAAATCCCCAATCTAAAATCCAAAATCGAAAGGGCGTTTACCAGGCATTCGACGCGGACGGCAGCGTGACCGCCGACGAGCGCTGGCAGTTTATCGAGACATTGGACAGTGGCATTCGCATCGACACCGACACAGCGCGCATCGCGCCGTTTGTGGAGCCGCGCACTGAATCACTCACATTCGAATTATCGCCCACGTTCGCCCTGCGCTCGCTCGCACTCCACGCCTACAACAACCGGCGTGAGAGTCGTGCTGGCTTCTCTGATGATCGGGCCAATTTCTGCTGGCGCCTGGATGATGTGAGCCGCAACCGTGAATTTGACTGGCGAAGTGATTGTGAAATCGGTTACAATTCGCCACTGTTTAACATGGTCACGCTCTGGCGCAGCCATTTGCAGCCAGGCCAGTCGCGTACGTTCGATGTAGTGCTTATCGATCATGTGACCTTTGAACCCCGTTGGATGCGTCAGGTGTATACGTATGTTGGGGACGAGCAGCACGATACTCGTTTTGGCCCCATGCCTGTCGCGCATTATGCTGTCAGTACCGTCAGAACTCGGAGTTCTGACGGTGATTTCTGGTGTGACCGCGCAGGCGTGGTCTTTGATTTCATGGCATCTGACGGTGCGGGATTCAGATTGGTCGCGGTGAATTTTCCGAGTTGATCTGTCAGAACTCCGAGTTCTCAGAGAACTCGGAGTTCTGACGGAGTTCCAGGTTTCGACGGTATTAGGTTGTAGAGGTGGTTTAAAGCGGCATGATGAACGTGAACGACATTTATACGATTCTCCCTCCCCTCGTGCTCGTAGCAGGCGCCGTTGTATTGCTGTTGATCGATCTCGCCGTGCCCCGTGAGCGAAAAAGCGTGACCGCCTGGCTGGGAATCATCGTGCTGGCGTTATCAGCGGCCACACTGCCGCTGTTGTGGGGCCAGAACCTGGTTGGTTTTAGCAACATGGTGGCCGTCGATGGCTATGCGTTGTTCACCGACGGGCTTGTGGCGTCAATCGCCATTGTGACCGTTCTGCTGACGTTGCGTTACAACACCGACCGCGGCATCATGCGCGGCGAGTTCTACCCGCTGCTGCTTTTCTCTGCCAGCGGCATGATGCTGATGGCGCACGCGGTGAATCTGCTGGTTGTTTTTGTGGCCATCGAATTGCTCTCCATCCCTCTCTACATCCTATGTGGCTTCGCCCGCCCGCGCCTGGAGAGCGAAGAATCGTCGATGAAATACTTTCTGCTCGGCGCGTTTGCGTCAGGATTCCTGGTCTATGGCATTGCCTTGATTTATGGCGCAACGGGCACCACCCGGTTGGCCGAGATCGCCAGTAAGATCACGAGCGGGGTGAATGATCTGCTGCTGCTCTATGCCGGCGTGGGACTGGTTTTAGTCGGTCTGGGCTTTAAGGTCGCCGCCGTTCCATTCCACATGTGGACACCCGACGTCTACGAAGGCGCACCCACCACTGTCACAGCGTTTATGGCCACCGCCACCAAAGCAGCCGGGTTCGCCGCCGTACTGCGTGTGTTCCTGTTCGGGCTGGCCCCGGCCCTGGCCACGTGGCAACCGGTGATCGCAGTCATTGCCGTGCTCACGATGATCGTCGGTAACGTCGTAGCCCTGGCGCAGACCAATCTCAAACGCATGTTGGCCTACTCCAGCATTGCTCACGCCGGCTACGTGTTGATTGGCGTTGCCACGGGGAATGAACTGGGCACCACCGGCGTGTTGTTTTATCTCGCCAGCTACGCCGTGACGACGCTGGCCGCATTCGCCGTGATGACGGTGATGGGCACCGCCAGCGGTGAAGACCAATCGCTGGATGCGTACGCGGGTCTGATCCGGCGCAGGCCGTGGCTGGCCTTGGTCATGGCACTGGCCATGTTCTCGCTCACAGGCGTGCCGCCCACGGCCGGGTTTGCCGGCAAGTACTTCCTGTTCCAGGCTGCAATAGGGTCAGGGCTGGTGTGGCTCGCGATCATTGGCGTGTTGACCAGTGCCATTTCCGCTTACTTCTACCTGCGTGTCGTGGTGACCATGTTCATGCGCGAGCCGGGTGCCGAAGCACAACCGCTGAGCAGCACCAACACGGCGCGCGGTATCGCCATTTTCGCCACCGCTGCGGCGACGCTGGTCTTCGGTGTGCTGCCTGCTCCGTTACTAAATGTGGTGACAGAAGCCGTAAAGGCACTTGCCAGCGCAGGGCGGTTGCCAGCGTAGGAGCATTTCATTGTTTTAGCCTGCCCGGTTTATAATCCCATTGACGACTGTTACAGGTCCGCCAAGAAAGCCACGAATTCCAGAGTCAATCGACCAATCTACGCTAAAGAAGAGGTGCTAACCGATGAAACGTCTAACTGTGTTTCTCGCGTTCCTGGCTGTGGGTGCAATCGTGCTGTCGGCATGTGGAGGCGGTAGCGGCAGCGGCAGCACCAGCGGGGACGCAGCAGTATCGGCCGGCGGCAGTGGGATCAAGGATCCAGTATTGATTGGCAAGTGGATCAGCGCAGATGGTGGATCTGGTTACGACTTCAAAGACGACTTCAGCGTCATCGTGTCCAATGTGGGCTCGGAAACAAAGTCAACGTATAACATCGTTGAAGGCGGGCAGGGTTCGGGCAAGATAGAGATCGGTGAGAGCGCTGGCAAAGTCGTGTGGGATTACAAGATCACCGACGACCTGATCGAGTTGACCACCCCGGACGGACGATCTCGCAGAATGCGTAAAACCACATAATAGCCCTCTGGCAGGACGTTGTGGCTGGGTGGCGCTGCTCTGTCTTCCTCCGCTCATAGCCCCGTCTCGGGGCGTCGTGGCTGGGAGCAAACTACAACACCCGACTCGTTCAGTCCGCATCTGAACGGTGGCGTTTGTTCAGTCCGCATCCTCAGATGCGGGCTGAACCTTCAAGGCTGGAGCGGGGCAAAATGTCCCCAACCGCGCTGTCGCCAGGAAGACGCCCCGAGGACGGGGCTGAGAGCAGAAGGAGAGAGGCAGAAGAGAGACGCGGTCTGCGAACTACCGGGGTGGGCCAAGCTGACAGCTTGGCCTACAAACCAAACAGGCCCGTGCCTTTATCAGAAGGCACGGGCCTGTTCCTCTGCCACTCTTGCCTTACTGTGTCGGCTTAAGTGCCAGCACGATCAGCGGGAATGTCCAGTGCCAGAATGCGCCGTTGACGTAAGGATTGTCCTGGGTCGGCCAGTTCGTCCAATACGTCTGATTGTAGGGGATGCGATGGAGGAACTGGATGACCGGGATGTTGATCATATCCGTCCAGTAAATCTCGATGGCCTGCATGAACAGATCGTTGAGCTTCGGATCGCCCGGTGCGACCTTACTCATCTCGTCGACGATCTTGTCGAAATCAGGATTCTTGTAGCGTGACCAGCGTCCACCTGGAGCAGCCTCACCGACGGGCCTGCTGTAACGACTGTGGAAGAATTCCAGGGTTGTATAGGGGTCGATCACGCTCCCGCCGTGGCCATACATATACAGCCCCGGCTTGCCATCCGTCATGTTCTGGCCGGCGTCGTTGCCGAAGTTGATCGCCGCCTCGAAGCCGCCCTTGCGCAGCATCTCCACCAACACGGGCACCGTATCGGCGTGAATGAACTCAAACCCGTGAATGGTGGCGTTCACACGGGCGCCGTCCTTTGCCCAGAAACCCTCGCCGTCCTTGCTGAAGCCGGCCTTCTCCATCAGCTTGGCGCTCTCCTCCAGGCTGAACTTGCTCACGCCCAGCTTGTCTGCCAGGGGTCGCGCCTGGTCCAGGTACTTCTTCAGCGCCGGATACTCCGGGAACGGGAATACCGTCGCGATCTTGGCGCCCAGGAACACCACCTTGTCAAGCGTGTCGCGGTCGATGGCATAGTTCATCGCCCAGCGCACATCCTTGTCGCTGTAGGGTTCCAACTGATCGTTCATCCACAACCCATTAGGCCACCAGTCGATGTAGCCCAGCGGCTCGTCCTTGCCGGTATGGGTCGTGATCTTGGGGTTCTGCTGCACGGTGCTGCGGATCAGCGTCGGGTTCATGCCGGTGACCGTATCCATCTCGTTGTTCACCACGCGCTGCCCAGCGGTGCCCATATCGGCCAGGGGGACGAAAATAACGCGTTTGACATCCGGCACCTTCTGGAATCCGGTCTTGAAGCCCCACCAATCCGGGCGAAGATCGTACACCAACTGCTCCGGCGCCATTTTAACGTTGTACATGCCGCTGTGGGGCATTTCCTCGCCACCCTTAAAATCGGTCACCTCTTTGACGCCCTCAAAGGGGTGCGCAGGCACGATGGGAATGCCCGTGTCGAACTTGAAACTCAACACTTCGAACTTGAAGCGCGGGTTGGAGGTCTTGAACTTCACCACGACCGTCTGGTCGTCGGGAGCAGTGACTGTATCGACGCCTTCGTCAAACTGGGCATGATAGTCAAGCTTGGGGTTGGTCTTCTGTGTATCGAAGGTGAACTTCACATCCTGCGAGGTGATCGGCTTGCCATCGCTCCACTCGATGCCCGTGCGCAGTTTGATGGTCAGCTCGGTATAGTCGTCATTGTAGGCGCCGCTCTCGGCCAGCCAGGGGATCTCCTTATCGGCGAATACCGAGTAATAGAACAACGGATCCCATAACAGTGCGCCACCATCCTGGTGGTTCATTCCCGCCCATGGGTTCAGGATGCCCACCCATGCAAACTTGCCGCCGCTGCCTCCCCAGTTGATCATTAACGTGCGGTTGCGTGGCACGTCACCACCCGTGGTTGCTGGGGCCTGGGTGACGTCTGCTGCCGGGGTCGCTTCTGTAGCCTGGGTAGGCTCCTCCTTCTCCGCGGGGGCAGCGGTTGGTTCCGCCTGTTGCGGAGCCGCTGTTGGCGCAGCGGGCGCGGCGCATGCTGCTGCGAGCGTCCCTGCGCCTATCAGGCTGGATAGGCATATCAACTGTCGTCGTGTAAGCTTCGAGTTCGTCGCACTCATCGGTCATTACCTCCTTACCTTCTCGGGGAGAGATCGAAGACAAAATGCCGCTGGACTTTTGCACTTTTGGCTGCAACGGATCGACGTTAGGATTGATGTTTATCGCTCACAAGATAATGATGATCGATCACCTCCTTGCGAATGCCACACCTGGCAGATTCACGTTCGCCGAAAAAACAAGCTCATACACGAAACAGCAATGAGACGGGCCGAATTTCGTGTATGAGCCTGGTGCGAGCGACTACCTGCCCGCAGCAAAAAGCGCTGTGACGTTTTGATGAGCCAGTTCCTGGCTTTCCTCGTACAGATAGCACGCGGCGGCACGGGTCTCATCGGTCTTGAACAGCGGTGGCGGGGCTTTCTGGCACTTGGGCATGACGAACGGGCAGCGGCCGGCAAATCGGCAGCCCGTGACCGACCGGTAGTCCCCTTCCTTGGCCTGGATATCGGTTGTGCCCCAGCGCATGTTGATGTCGGGCCAGGGGATCGAATCGATAAGCAACTTGGTGTACGGGTGCTTTGGTTTCTTGATGACCGTATCCACGTCGCCGGCCTCCATGATCGCGCCACGGTACAGCACGATGATGTTATCGCTGATGTGATAGGCCGTAGTCAGATCGTGGGTGATGTAGAGGATGGAGATGCCGTAGTCCTTCTTCAGCTTCTTCAAGCTCTCCAGGATGGTCGCTCGCAGCGAGGCATCAACCATCGACACCGGCTCGTCAGCCACCAGCAGCGTCGGCTTGAGCAGCAGCGCCCGCGCCACCGAAATGCGCTGGCGTTGGCCGCCCGACAACTGATGGGGGAAGCGTCCCAGGATTTCCTCAGGACGCAGACCGACCGCACTCAAAGCATCTTCCATCATCGTGCGTGCCTGCTGCTTCGACTTGGTCAGCTTGAACTTGTCAATCGGCACGGTCAACAGGTGATCGATGGTGTAAAACGGGTTGAACACGGCGAAGGGGTCCTGGAAGACCGCCTGCACTTCGCGGCGGAATTGCATGTGGTCGCTCCCGCCCAACGACGCCACATTCCTCCCCTTATAGAGCACCTGACCCTTGCTCGGCTCGATGAAACCAAGCGCCAGCATGCTCATCGTGGTTTTGCCGCTGCCACTTTCGCCGGCGACGGCAATGATGGTAGGTGCTGCATCGTCCAGCATCAGTGACACGTTGTCGAGCGCAATGGTCTGCTCTCGTGAAAGCAGACCCTGGCTGTAGATTTTCGACACGTTGCGAAGTTCAAGAAGTGGTGCCATTTGACGTTATCTCTATCTCCCGGTGACCGGAACCTTTTGCTGTACTTGAGCCTTAGTGCTGGTTTCTGGCTGTTTCACCTTGTTGCCATGTTCGTCGTACAGGTGACAGTACACAAAGCGCCCGCTGGGTGTCGTGGACTGGCGTGGCACCACCGTCTTACAGAGATCCATGGCGTGCTGGCAACGCGGGTGGAAGACGCAGCCGCTGGGCAGCCGCAACAGCGACGGTGCCAGGCCGGGGATGCTCTGGAATACGCCCTTGTTTTCAAGGTTGGGCAGGCTGCTGATGAGCGCTTGCGCGTACGGGTGCAGTGGGTCGGTGAACATCTCGCGCACCGTGCTCAGTTCCACCAGCTTGCCGGCGTACATCACGGCAACACGATTGGTGATTTGGGCCATCAGCCCCATGTCGTGGCCGATCAGAATGACCGCCGCGCCAATCTTCTCCTGCACGCGGCAGATCGTCTCCATCACCTGGCGCTGCACCACCACGTCCAGTGCGCTGGTCGGCTCGTCGGCGATGATGACCTTGGGGCTGAGCAAGATGCCGATGGCGATGCACACGCGCTGTTTCATGCCGCCGCTTAACTCGTGCGGGTACATGCGGAAGACGTTTCGCTGCAGTTCCACGGATTCGAGTGCGTGCTCCACCCGCTCGTTCAGCTCCTCCTTCGTCGCTTTGGGCAAGTGCGCGCGCATAGCGTCCAGCATTTGGGCGCCGACACGCAAGACTGGGTTGAGCGAGTTCATTGCGCCCTGCGGAATGTAACTGACGGTGCTCAAGCGGGCATTGAGAATCTGCTCCTCATTCAGTTTGAGCAGATCCATGCCGCCTGGACCGCCCACGATGGCACTGCCGGCCTCAATACGGCCCGGCGGCTTGATCATGCGCATGAGCGCCAACGCCATGGTGGACTTGCCGCAACCCGACTCACCCACCAGCCCAAGGCGTTCGCCGGAATACAGCGTCAGGTTGACCCCATCGACAGCCTTCACGCGGCCGGAGTCAGTGTAGTAGGTGACTTGCAGATCGGTGACCTGCAATGCAGGCGCGGGCGCTGACGCGGGCACGGGCGCGGGCGAACTTCCATTGCGGTTCATTCCGTCCTCCTCACGCGCGGGTTGGCAATTTCATCCAGGCCGACATTGATCAACGACAGCGAAGCGAAGATGGCGATCAGCGCCAGGACGGGCCACAATATCCACCACCACCACTGGTTGAACATCGCGGAGTGAAACTGCGCCCAGCGGATGGTCATGCCGATGGTGGGTTCGCGGACAGCGCCCAAACCGAGCACCTCCAGACCAAACGACGCGCCAATCGCGCCCATCACCTGGCCGACGAAACTTGCCACCAGGAAGGGCAGCATATTGGGCATTAACTCTTTGAAGATGATCTCGATGTTGCCCATGCCGGACAACTTGGCCACGTTGACGAAGGTGCGCTCTTTCATGGTAAGCACCTGCGCGCGCACCACGCGTGTGGGACCCACCCACGACAGAATAGACACGACCAATGCCATGGTCAGGACCGTGACCTTATTCTTGTCGACGATGGTGCCCGCGATAATGATGAGCAGGATCAGCGGTGGGATGGTCAACAGCACTTCAGTCATCCAACGCACGACCGAGTCAAACACGCCACCAAAATAACCTGACAGCAACCCGAGCACGATCCCGATGACGATGCCAAGCGTCCCCGCGATGATGCCGATGGCGCCGGTGAGCTGGATGCCGCGGATCATCACGGCCAGCAGATCGCGCCCGTCCTTGTCGGTGCCCAGCGGGTACTCGGCGCTGGGCGGCTGCAGCGGGACGGCGGCGAGCGGGTAAGCCAGCTTGGCTGTGTCGACGACCAACGAACCGCCGAGACTGAAAATGAGCAAAAATGCTAACAACGCCAACCCAAGGACGAGACTTTTATTGCGCCGCAAGTAGCGCAGCACCAGTGTGCGTTGGCTCGGTCCTTTGGCGGTAGTGGGGATAGCCAGTTCCATTTAATACCTTACCTGAACTTTAACTTAAACAAACGAACATTCACCCTCGACCCGGGCGCTTCAGCGCCAGCCGCTGCGCCCGTTGTCGAGTCTTATTTCCTATCATAGCGGATGCGCGGATCGAGCAATGGGTACAACAGATCGACGGCCATCATACTGATACCCACGGCGAAAATGGTGATGAAGCCGACGCCGTAGATGACGAAATAATCGTTCGCCGTAATCGCCGCGCTCAGGGTCGAGCCGATGCCCGGGAAGCCGTATAAACCCTCGACCAGAATACCCGCACTCACGATGCCGCCCAACGCCAGGGCCAGCGACGTCACCTGCGGCAGAATGGCGTTGCGCACGTAATACCAGTAGAAGATACGACCCTGTCTCAAGCCTTTGTGCTCGGCAAAGTTCACGTAGTCCTCACCTTGCACGGTCACACCCATGCCGCGCATCCCCAGCGCATAGAACCCAACATAAGCCAGGATCAACGAAAGCGCGGGCAGGATGGCGTGTTTTACCACATCCAGGGCAAAAGGCATGGTGAGCGCCTTCACCATACCGGGGCTGTATGCGCCGCCCATGGGTAAAAGCTTCAACCTGAATCCAAGCAAGTAGACCAGCAGCAGCCCCAGCGTGTAGGCGGGGATGGCGGCCAGCACCATCAACGGCGTGACCGTACCCTTGACCCACCTTGGGCTGCGCGGCCAACCCGCCAGTGCGCCGATGGCAGTTCCGATCAGAAACGTTAACGAAATCGTCACCAGCAGCAACCCAATCGTCCAGGGCAGCGCCTCGCCGATCAACTCGGCGACGGGTTTGGGGTAAGACATCAGCGAGACGCCCAGGTCGCCACGCAACACACTGCCCATGTAATCGGCGTACTGTTGCGGTAATGGCTTGTCCAGGCCGAATTTGAGTTCGTAACTCGCGATGATGTTTTCGAGATCTTTGGGCGCATAGCCGGTCGATCGGGCCAGCGCCGCGAAGCGCTCACGGATGGGATTCACTCGGGACAGACGGGGGATGGTAAAAAGCACCGTCGCCGCCGTCCACATCACGAAAATGAGGAAGATAAATCGACGCAAAACATAACCTAATCTCACTTGGGGGACCTCCCTGGCCGTGTGGGGCGACCCATCCGAAGGTCACCCCACACGCTCTGTGCCTTACAACCGTTACCAGCCGCAGACACCTCCTAACAACTCAGCCTGCTATTGCGCCGCCTTCAGGCCCATCACCAGGAGCGGGAAGGTCCAGTGCCAGTAGGCGCCGTTCAGGTACGGATTATCCTGGGTTGGCCAGTTGGTCCAGTACGTCTGATTGTAGGGGATGCGATGCAGCCACTGGATCACCGGCACGTCGATCATGTCGGTCCAGTAGATCTCGATGGCCTTCATGAACAGGTCATTGAGTTTCGGATCACCCGGCGGTACGGCACGCATGTCGTCCACGATCTGGTCGAATTCGGGGTTCTTGTAGCGCGAGAAGTGGTTGCCGCCTGCGGTCGTGCCGAGAGGCGCGCTGTAGCGGCTGTGATATAGCTCCATCGTAGCATAGGGGTCGATCACGCTGGCGCCGTGGCCGAACATGTACAGCCCCGGCTTGCCGTCGGCCATGTTCTGGTAGGCGTCGTTGCCAAAGTTGATCGCCGCCTCGAAGCCGCCGTTGCGCAACATTTCCACCAGCACCGGCACGATGTCCGCGTGGATGGACTCGAAGCCGTCGATGGTGGCGTTCACACGGGCGCCATCCTTCACCCAGAAGCCCTCGCCGTCCTTGCTGAAGCCGGCCTTCTCCATCAGCTTGGCGCTCTCCTCCAGGCTGAACTTGCTCACGCCCAGCTTGTCTGCCAGGGGTCGCGCCTGGTCCAGGTACTTCTTCAGCGCCGGGTACTCCGGGTACGGGAACACCGACGTGATCTTGGCGCCCAGGAACACCACCTTATCGATCGTGTCGCGGTCGATGGTATAGTTGATGGCCCAGCGCACATCCTTGTCGCTGTAGGGCTCGGAAGCCGTGTTCATCCACAGCGAGTTCGGCCACCAGTCAATATAGCCCAGCGGCTCGTCCTTGCCGGTATGGGTCGTGATCTTGGGGTTCTGCTGCACGGCCGTACGGATCAGCGTGGGGCGCAGGTCCAGGCACGCGTCGGCTTCGTTGTTCACCACGCGCTGCGCGGCGGTCGCCATATCGGACAGCGGGATGAAGATCACGCGCTTGATGTCGGGCTCCTTCTGGAAGCCGGTCTTGAAGCCCCACCAATCCGGGCGCAGGTCGTACACCAACTGCTCGGGCGTCATTTTGACATTGAACATGCCGGTATGAGGCATGTCCTCGCCACCAGGCTCTTCGTTGATCTTGGTGGCTTCGATCTTCTTGTCCTCGAAGAAATGAGCCGGCAACGGGCAGATACCGGTGTCGAACTTGAAGCTCAGGATTTCGAACTTAAAGCGCGGTTGGGCACCTGTGAACTTAATCACCACCGTCTGATCGTCGGGTGCGGAAACGCTGTCCACGAAGTCCAGCACCTGCTGGTGGTAGTCGATCTTCTCGTTGGCTTTATACGCCTCCAGCGTCCACACGACGTCCTTCGACGTGAACGGCACGCCGTCACTCCACTCGGCGCCCGCGCGCAGCTTGATCGTCAGTTCGGTATAGTCATCGTTGTAGGTGCCGCTCTCGGCCAGCCAGGGGATATCCTTGTCGGCGAACACTGAATAATAAAACAGGGGATCCCACAACAGCGCGCCACCTTCCTGGTGGTTCATGCCGCCCACCGGGTTGATCTGACCGACCCAGGTGTACTTGCCGCCGGTGCCACCGTGGTTCAGCACGAGCGTGCGATTGCGCGGCACCTCAGCGCCGGTGGCGGCCTCGGGAGCGGTAGTGGCTTCAGGGGCAGTGGTTGCTTCGGGGGCGGTTGTCGCTTCGGCTTGGGTGGCCTCAGGGGCTTTGGTCGGTTCGGGGGCGGTCGTCGGGGCTGGGGCTGGTGTGGCTGCACCAGCGCAGGCCGTGACCAGTGTGCCGGCGCCGATCACGGTTGACAAGCGAAGCATCTCTCTGCGAGTAAGCTTACCTTTCATCTGTTCTCACTCCTTATGGGCTATGGATTAACTTGGGTTAACGAACCAACGTTGGCAGACTTCCATGCAAACGCGGTCACAATCGCGGATGCGATCGTACGTAGCAGGACAATAAGTGGCACTAGGTGCTTGAACACCTCCTTCGCGTATGAAGCGTCATGCGCTTCTCCGTTCATCGCTCTCTTGCACTTTTATCAAACACAAGCGTCTTGTAGCGCTTGTCTAACCATTCACAAAAACACTCAATCACTCATGCACACAAACACAAACAAACACAAACAAACACTTACTTTGCAAAAGACCCTAAGGAGCGTGGTAACCTGACCTGCCTGGCTTTCGCCACTGACTCACGCTCGACCATCGCCGGATGGATGGTCAGCGTCATGCGCGCAGAATCAGAGTTATCTATTCTGTCTAACAAAAGTTGCACAGCAGCACGTCCCATCGCTACAGTGTCGACATGCATCGTTGTCAAAGGCGGTTTGGCGTTCTCGGCCAGATCAACGTCATCGTAGCCAATCACCGATAGATCATCGGGAACGCGCCGGCCCATATCCTGGGCCGCACTCATGGCCGCAACAGCAACCTGGTCGTTGACGCCGAACAATGCAGTAATGTGAGGATACTTTCGGAGCAGGTCGCGAGTAGGTTCATACCCGCTGTCCTGTATGATGTTGAAATCTGCGATATAGCTTTCCGCGATGCCGTTTTCCCTGAGCGCCCTCAGGTAGCCACCACGGCGCTGCCGGATGCTTGGGTAAGCATCTGGCTCACTGCCCACCAGGCCGATGTGCCGATGTCCACGCCGGATGAGATACTCTACCGCCTGCCAGGACGCCTGGAAGTTGTCCGACACGACGGCGTCGTAAGACTCGGTCTTGGAGTAAGCATCGACGAGCACAATCGGTGGCGTCTTGCGGCTGGAGATGGATAGGATGGTCTCGTCGACAAACGTGCCGACCATCAGCAACGCATCCGCCGCGCCGCGCGCCAGCATCTGTGGCACACCCAGCGGGCGGTTGTGTTCGTCAACGGGCATGGTCGACAATAAGAGATCGATCCCATGACGACGGCAGGCATCCTCGACACCAATGATGACGTGTGAGTAGAAGGGGTTGGCGCGCGCCGGGATGTTCGGTTCCGTCTTCACAATCATGCCGACCGTCTGTAGCCGGCCATTTCGCGTTGTGGGTATCGCTGGCCTGATTTGGTAGCCCAGGGTTTCCGCAACCTCAATCACGCGCGCACGCGTCTCTTCAGATACGCCGGGCCGGTTACGCAACACCAATGAAACAGTAGCTGGAGAGACGCCACTCTCCTGAGCTATGTCGGTGATGGTCACCTTTTCGCGCATGTCTTGATGCCTTGTCGGCTTTGATTTACCTGTCAGACGAGCTTGTGACGGTAACGTCAGGCTCATGCCAATCGCTTTTGTAGAATGCTCTAAAAGAGCGAACTAAATCTTAATAAAAATTTTACTAAATGTCAAGAGCGAGAAGCCCTAGTAAACTTGAGCACATCAACTCTACACCAATCGATGAAGGAGGACATCATGTTTTTGACCGGGCGAGTCGCAATTGTCACAGGTGCGAGCAAGGAGATCGGCGCGGCGATGGCGGAAGCGCTCGCACGCGAAGGCGCGGCCGTGCTGGTGCATTACGCTTCCGACGCCACCCAGGCAGAAGAACTGGTTCAACGCATTCGCAACATGGGGGGAAAAGCCATATCGTTTAACGCGAATTGTAGCCATGTGATCGATAATTACGCGCTCGTCAATGCTGCCGTCGAGGCTTTCGGGAGATTGGATATCTTCGTCGCCAACGCCGGCATCACCAGGTTTGGTCGCTTCCTCGAATACACCGAGGACGCCTTCGACACGGTCATCGGCCTGAACTTCAAGGGCAGCTTTTTCGGCGCACAGGCTGCCGCGCGCCAGATGGTGGCTCAACATACGCGCACACCCAACGACGCCTACGGCGGGCGCATCGTGTTCAGTTCCTCAGTCGCCGGCGTCACCGGCGTCACCGGTCTCTCCGCTTACGGTTCGACCAAAGCCGCCATCAATTTCATGACACAGGTGCTGGCACTTGAACTTGGCCCGCATGGCATCACCGTGAACGCACTCGGCATTGGGTCAACAGTTAACGCGCGTAATCTGCGTGAGGACCCCCAATACGCCGAACACTGGGCTGAGGTGCTGCCCATCCGCCGCGCACTGACACCGGAGGACTCGGCGGCCGCATTGATGTACCTGGTGTCGCCGGCTGCATCTGCCGTCACCGGGGCGACGTTGATGGTCGACGGTGGACAGTTTACACAGTGTCGCGTGCCCCAGGCCGAGGAAGAGCGCTCCAAGATCAACTGATGGAAAAAGATGATTCTTCGCTTCCGCTTAGCTTCCACTTATGAGTAATGTGCTGGTTCTCGACATCGGCAGTTCGTCGACGCGCGCCATGCTGTTCGACGAGCGCGCCAACCTCATCCCAGGGGTAACCGCCCGGCGACCAGTGGAGTTCTCCATCGGGGCTGACGGCGCCTCAGAGGATGATGCTGAGCAGGCCTTCGAACGGGTCGTCGCCGTCCTGGACGAACTGCAGGCCTCGACCCCACCTCCCCACTTGGTTACCGCCATTGGCATCTCCGCCTATGCCTGTAGCCTGTTGTGTCTCGACGAGCACGGCAGGCCACTGACGCCGGTGTACACCTATGCCGACACGCGCTCGGCGGCGCAGGCAAGGGAGTTGCGCCAGCAGGTAGACGAAATGACGGTTCTGCAGCGCACCGGCTGTCGCATCCGCGCCAACTACTTGCCCAGCCGCATTGCCTGGATCAGCCGCTCTATGCCCGATGTGTTCCAGCGCACTCGCTGGTTCGTCTCGCTGAGCGACTATATCGTCTTTCGACTGTTCGGCCGGTTGCGCGCGGGCGTTTCGATCTGGTCGTGGAGTGGCCTGCTCAACCGCCGGTGGCTTGACTGGGACGCCGGGTGGCTGCAGACACTCGGCATCTCCTCCGCGCAATTGCCCCCACTCGCACAGACAGGCGAGTGGATCGCGGGCCTGCGGCCTGAATACGCGGCGAGATGGCCGGCTCTGAAGGACGCCGGCTGCCTGCCCGCCGTGGGCGATGGCGCGGCGGCCAACGTCGGCAGTGGTTGCGTGGACGACCGGCACGTCGCCGTCACCATCGGAAGCACCGCCGCCATGCGTATCGTGTCACGCGCGTCAGACGCACACGCGCCTGCTGGTCCCCTACCCCTCCCCCCAATCCCGCCGGCACTGTGGTGCTACCGCGTCGATCACGCTCGCGAACTGATCGGCGGCGCGACAACCGAAGGGGGAAACGTATTTGCGTGGCTGCGTCACACGCTGCACCTGCCGGCGCCACAGGTGTTGGAGGATGCCATGTGCCGGATGCAACCTGACGCGCACCATCTCACAATGTTGCCCCTGTTTGCGGGCGAGCGCAGCCCCGGCTACTCTGACGATAGCCAGGCAACCTGGCACGGCCTGACGCTCAACACCAGTCCCACCGAAATCGCGCGGGCCTGCCTCGAATCCATCGCATACCGGCTGGGCATCATCTACGACAACCTGCGCGAACTGGCGCACCCCGGCGCGACGCTCATCGCCAGCGGTGGCGCGTTGCTGGCCTCGCCCACCTGGTGCCAGATCATCGCCGATGTGACCGGCGTTCCACTGCACGTGTGTGAGGAATCGGAGGCAACCAGCCGGGGTGTTGCGTTATTGGTGCTGGAGCAACTCGGCGTTGTGAGCAGCGCCGCTGCACTGCCTGCGCAGTTAGGCCGGATCTATACGCCGGTTGCGCAACGACACGCCATTTATCGCGCGGCGATGGCCCGCCAGCAGCAACTCTATGCCACGTTGCAGGGGAAACCGTTGCAGGAGAAAACCGATTTCGGCGCTGACGCGCAGCGCAACGCGAAGAAATCGGGTTTCTGAGATGGATTTCTAGATACGCTGCATTTGTATCAACCGGATCGCAAGGCCGGTGTAACGGCCGGCCTTGTTCTTCGCCGATTTCGGCGGCGTCGCGGCCGCATGCTGCGCCGGCCCATTCTTGATCGCCATCGCCAGCGCGCGTTTACTGCCCACCACCACCACCAGCTTGCGCGCGCGCGTAACGGCGGTGTAGACCAACTTGCGCTCCAGCAGCATGTAATGCTGCATCAGTAGCGGCACGACGCACACGGGGTACTCGCTGCCTTGCGATTTGTGGATGCTCACGGCATATGCAAGTGATAGTTGATCCAATTCGGCGAATTCGTAATCGACCGTCCGGCCATCCTCCAGCTTCACGGCCATGGTTTGCTCTTCCTGGTTGATGGTGGCAATAGTTCCTGCGTCACCGTTGAACACTTCCTTGTCATAGTTGTTGCGCATCTGCAACACTTTGTCGCCCGCGCGGAAGATCTTCCCGCCAAATTGCTTCTGCGGGCAGCCCGGGCGTTCCGGGTTCAAGGTCGCCTGTAATGCCTCGTTCAGCGCACTCACCCCACAACGACCCCGATGTGTCGGCACCAGCACCTGGATATCGGACGGGGCGAAGCCAAATTTCGCCGGGATACGCTTGGTCACCAGGTCCACAACCAGATCCGCCGCCCGTTCCGGGTCGTCTTCGTTGAAGAAGAAGAAATCCTTGATGTGCGGGCCATAGGTCGGCAATTGGCCCTGGTTGATGAAGTGCGCGTTGGTGATGATGGCGCTGTCCGCGGCTTGGCGGAAAATCTGATCGAGTTTCACCACCGGCACGATGCCGCTGTTGATCACATCGGCCAGCACGTTCCCTGCGCCGACGCTGGGTAGCTGGTCGGCGTCGCCGACGAGCAAGAGATGTGTGCCGGTCGCCACGGCCTTCAGCAGCGTGTTCATCAGCAGCACGTCGATCATGCTCGTCTCGTCGACGATCACGATATCTGCCGGGAGCGGGTTGTGTTGGTCGAAGAATGCCTTGCTGCCGGGTTTGATCTGCAGAAGCCGGTGCAACGTCTTCGCCTCAAGCCCGGTTGTCTCGGAGAGGCGCTTGGCCGCACGGCCGGTCGGCGCCGCCAGAATGATCGTCTTTTTCTTTGCGAGCAGCGCGCGAATCAACGCACGCATGCTGGTCGTCTTGCCAGTGCCTGGTCCTCCTGTGATGACGCCGATAGACCTGGTCAGCGCCATGACCACCCCTTCCTTCTGCCGTTCCGACAACGCCATATTCTCTTTATCGGCCAGGTATTCAAACATCGCGTCGTAGTTGATGCGCCCAAACTCGGCCAGGCGATCCTGCCCCGGCGAACACTGCGCCAACCGCTGCAGATGCTTCGCCACGTTCTGTTCGGCCATGTAAAACGGCCACAGATACACAATTTGTTCTCCCAACGCTGGGGTGAGCGTGGGCGTTGCGCCACTGGCAAGCTGCGTGAGCTTCTCCGCTGCTGCAGCGCCGGCATCTGTGGATGTTGCAACCTCCGAAGATGCCGCCCGATCGGGAACGTCATAGATTGCTTCGGGTTCTGCGACACGCTTGAAGCCCTTCACACCACCGTTGCCCGAGGTTGCCTTCACCGGCTCAAGCGGTTCCAGGCTGAGCGACCCATCTTCCCGTATCAGGAGCTGTTCGACATGCGCGCCGTTGTCGTCGGCCAGCCCGTTAACAGCCTCTTCCACGCGCTGCAGGCTGACGCCGAGCAATTCCGCTGCCTTCTCGACCAGTTGTGGTCGCGGCAGATACGTATGCCCTTCTTCCGTCGCCTCCGACAACACGAACAGCGCGCCGGCGCGGATTCGCTCCGGGTCGTCATGGGCAAAACCCAATGACTGCGCGATTTTGTCCGCCGTCTTAAAACCGATGCCCCACACCTCACGCGCCAGCCGGTATGGCTGATTCTTGACCACCGTAATCGAAGCGTCTTTATACTCCTGGTAGATGCGCACGGCCAGACTGGTGTTGATGCCTCGATCGTGCAGGAATACCATGACCTCTTTGATCGCGCGCTGCTCTGCCCACGCATTCATGATGAGCCTGGCCTTGTGCGCACCCAGGCGTGGGACCTCGCTCAACCGCTCCGGGCTTTGCTCCAGGATGTCGAGCGTGGATGTGTCAAAGTAGTTGACAATCTTATCGGCTGTCTTCGGCCCAATGCCTTTGATCAGGCCGCTGCCGAGGTATTTGCGGATGCCCTGTGCCGTCGCCGGCAACACCGAACGGTAGTTCTCAGCCTTGAACTGCCAGCCGTGTTGCGAGTGATGCTGCCAGAAGCCACTCAATTCGAGCGCTTCTCCCGGCGCCACACCCAGCAGCGTGCCAATCACCGTGACGAGATTGTCACTCCCTTTCGCCCCGGCCGGCGACGCTTCCGCAGACCCGCGCCGTTGCTCTGGCAGCAGGCGGGCAATGGTGTAACCATTCTCCTCGTTTTGATAGGTGATGCGCTCGATCACCCCGGTAAGCATCTTCAATTGCGGGGGTTGCGCATTGGGTGCATGCTCTGACATTTCTTTCACTAGAACAAATGTTTTAATCCAATATCCCTATTATCCACTGTTACCACAGGGCGCACATTCCTGCCTTGACTGTAACACGGGTGTGGCACACGCCCACCGGGCGCACGCACGTGGCGCGCCATTTGCGTATATCATTTAACCGTCAATGGCGGGTGCCCCGACAGCATCCGCTCGCAACGCCCTCGCGTGGGCATTGCGCGCCACATACCCGGTGCCGGCACCGCCGCCCGGAAATCGACGTTATATGCAGGATGGTGGTCGAATGGATGAACAGAGGCAGATCCCTTTACTGACGGACCTGGATGTCATTACACATGTTCAAGAAGGCCTGTCCGGGCTGGACGTGAATGGTAAACGTGTGCTGGTGCTAATCCCCGACGGCACGCGCACTTCACCCATCCCATTGATGATGCGCGCCCTTTACCGCGCCATCGGTCATCGGGTAAAACAACTCGATGTGATGATCGCGTTGGGCACACACCAGCCGATGAGCGATGAAGCCATCGAGCACCATCTGGGCATGGGCGCGGCCGATCGCGCGTTGCTGCGCAACTTCAGCGTGATGAACCACGAATGGTACACGCCCGGCACGCTCACGCAGATTGGCACCGTGCCGGCGGCGCTCGCGCGCTGCATCACGAATAACATCATCACGGACGATGTGCCTGTGGTCATCAACCGGCAGGTGCTCGAACACGATCACATCATCATCTGCGGTCCTGTCTTCCCGCACGAATCGGTTGGCTTCAGTGGCGGCAATAAATACCTTTTCCCCGGCATCGCCGGCATCGATACCATCAGCACTTTTCACTGGTTGAGCGCCATGCTGACGACCATGGGCATCATCGGCATCGAGGACACGCCGGTGCGCGCATTGATCGACCAGTATGCCACGTACATTCCAACCCCGATAAGCTGCATTGCATTCGTGGTGAGTGATCGGGGGATGCACGGCTTGTTTACCGGTGACGCCATCACGGCACAGCGGCGCGCAGCCAAACTCTCCGCCCAGGTGCACATCGCCTACCTGGAGAAACCGGTGCACACCGTGATCGGTGCCGCCGCCGAACGCTACGACGACCTGTGGACGGGTGGGAAAGCCATGTACAAATCAGAACCGGTGGTGGCAGACGGTGGTCGCGTGGTCATCTATGCCCCCCATATCACTGAAGTCAGCTATACACATGGCAAGGCCCTGGACGAAGCCGGTTACCACGTGCGCGACTATTTCGCCACTCAGATGGATCGTTTCGCCCACCTGCCCAAGGTTGCGCTGGCGCATGCCACGAACGTGAAGGGGGCGGGCACGTACGACCCCGCCACCCGTGTTGAATCGCCGCGCATCCAGGTGGACATTGCCACCGGCATCTCACGCGAGCGCACCGAGCGCATCAACCTTGGTTACGTGGACCCGGCCACCCTATCGCTGGCGGAGTGGCAACGTCGCGCGCAAGACGATGACGGCATTCTGGTCATTCCACACGCGGGGGAGATCCTCTACAGGTTGAAGAGCTAGAGAAATGTCGAGACGCTTCACTACCTTTTTCGAACTCCTGCTGCTCATGGCCGTTGTCATCTCATTGGGGCTGGGCGTGAACTGGAACAGCCAACCAGCAGCACTGGCAACCCAGCACCAGTCCACGGCTACCCTGGCGCCGGCCACCGATAGCGGCACACCCGCCGTTGCGCAGGCCGAGACATCTGTGGCGCCCGACGCCACACTTCAGCCGGACACGTCCACCGCAGCCACCCCGCCACCCGATGGGACCCCGGTGACATCGGAGTTGACAACCACCCTGGAAGTGCTGCCAACATCAGCCGTATTCGGCAACGACATCCCGGTGGAGGAAGGTGATGCGCCGTTGCTGGTTCAGACCCCTGGCACCATCAACATCCTGCTGCTGGGTAGCGATGCAGCCGTGGATGCCCGCTATTCCCGTACCGACACCATTCTGATCGCGAGCATCAACCCGGAGATGCCCTCGGTCAGCTTGCTCTCGATCCCGCGCGACTTGCAGGTGCGCATCCCGGATCATTCGGATGATCGCATCAATACCGCGTACGAGTTGGGATACCTGCGCAATTACCCAGGCGGCGGGCCGGCGTTCCTTGCGGTCGTCTTGCGCAAGAATTTCGGCGTCAAGATCGACCATTACGTGCGCGTTGACTTCACCGGTTTCGTGAAAGCCGTGGAGACACTTGGCGGCGTCGACGTGCTGGTGGAGTGCGAACTACACGACACCTTCCCCGACAAGACTGCGGCAAGCGGCAAGATCGACCTCGACGTGTATCCTGGCCGGGTCACGCTCAACGGCAAGCAGGCGCTGATGTACGCCCGCTCGCGCTGGTCCACGACGGATTTCGATCGCGCGCGTCGCCAGCAGAAAGTGTTGCGCGCGCTGCTCAGCAAGGCCAAGAACAGTAACCTGCTGCAGAATGCGCTTGGCCTGTATCAGGACTTCCAGGAGAACGTGGATACTGACATCGGCCTGGCCAGCATTCCGACGTTCATCGACATCGCTGGACGCCTGGATAACCTGGCCATCAAGAATCGTGTCGTCACCTACCCCGTGCTGAAGGCATTTACACGCAGTGACGGGGCCATGGTGCTGCTACCCACTCAGGATACGACGGCATACATCGCGGAAGCGCTCTCACCGCCTGCCGGCAATCGCGCCCAGAATCGCGTACGGGTGGAAGTCTATAACGCCTCGGGCCAGGATGACATGGAAGCAGTAGCCGCGGAACGCCTGGGCTGGGAAGGCTTTGTGGTCATGGCTTCGGACGTGCTTACAGAAACCGGCACGCTGCCCAAGACCCAGATCATCGATTACACCGTCACCCCCAAGGGGTCGCCCATCTCACGGTTGGCAGGCATCTTTAATGTGGGGAGAGCCAACATCTTCTCCCAGCCCGACCCGAGCAGCATAGTGGCGGCGCGCATCGTCCTGGGAGAGGACTACAATTCCTGCCCGCGTACGGCAGTCATCGCAGGTGACGTCCCGCTGGCATCGGATACCGAACTTATCCCCACTTCGACACCGCAGCCCTGAGCGGCCAGAAACCCGATTTCTGAACGCGACAGGTTGTGGCGTGCACATACAGAAATCGGGTTTCTAGGCGGTCTTCTTTGCGCGGGTAGATCACGGCGCTGGGGTGATCGTCGGAGGCACCGCTTCCGTCGCCGTTGCCGTTTCAGTAGCCGTTTCCGTGGGCGTTGGTTCTTCCGGCGTATTGGTCACTGTCGGCGTCTCCGTAGGGGGCGTCGGCGGTGTATTGGTCACTGTTGGCGGCAACGTCGCCGTCGGCGTGTCCGCAGGGGTTGCCGTGGGTGGCTGCGTTCCAGTGAGGGTCACTGTCGGCGTAGCTGTCTCCGTGGCCGGCAGCGGGAGGGTGATGGTCGCCGGCACAAACTGCGTCGGCAGGTCGGCGAGTGTCGCCGTGGCTGCCTGCGACGTCACCGTCGTAACGATGAAAAGGGTGGTGGTCGTGGCCTGCGGTGACGCTTGTGGCGATGGCGTGACCTGTCGGTCGCGCGGCGCGATGGCGAGGGCGATGGCGCCGATGATGTAACAAGGGATGGTCAGCAGGATGATGCCGATCAGCACACTGTACGTCGCTCTGCGCCGGGCGAGTAGGTTTGATAGATTCTGCATGGACAGGGATATTATATGGACGAGGGGCGTGGTTGTAGTATCATCCTTGCGTTCAGGTTATAGAGAGGAGCAGATCTCGTCATGTTTCAACCCGTCTCAACACAAGTGAATTTCCCGGCGCAGGAACGCGACGTCCTGGCTTTCTGGCGCCGCACCGGCGCATTCGAACGTCTGCGTCATCTGCGCGCCGGTTCGGACCGACAGTTCTCATTCCTCGACGGGCCAATTACCGCAAATAACCCCATGGGTGTGCACCACGCCTGGGGCCGTACCTACAAGGACTTGTGGCAGCGCTACTACGCCATGAAAGGCTGCAATGAGCGCTGGCAGAATGGCTTCGACTGCCAGGGACTATGGGTGGAGGTAAACGTCGAGCGCGACCTGGGTTACAAATCCAAGCGCGACATTGAAACCAACGGCGTGCAGAATTTCATCAACCTGTGCAAACAACGCGTCCTGAACTCTGCAGCCTTGCAGACCGAACAGTCGATCCGTCTGGGTTATTGGATGGATTGGAATGATAGTGACGAATTGCGCATGTTGGCGCAGAAAATCGTCGCGGATCCCGAACAGCACATCACGCTGGAGCGTGATGGCAAACAGATTCACGGCACGGTCGAGCAACTGGTCGGCCTGCTGGGATCGTCGCAACTCGGCGGTTCATACTTTACATTTAGCGACGAAAACAACTATCAGATTTGGGGAGTCCTCAAAAAGTGTTTTGAGCGTGGCTGGGTCTACCGTGGGAGGGATGTCATTCCCTGGTGCCCGCGTTGTGCAACCGGCATCAGCCAGCACGAAATCGACACCGAAGGTTATAAGGACCGCACCGATCCGTCGGTGGTGGCACGCCTGAAACTGGAGACCTACGACACAAGCCAGGTGACCTGGCAATCGCCCGAAGCCGAGGAGGCGTTCAAAGACAACGCAGACAAGTACCTGCTGGTCTGGACGACGACACCTTGGACGCTGCCCGCCAACGTGATGGCGGCCGTAGGGCCCGCCTTAAAGTACGTCATTGTCAAACAGACCGATGCGAATCGCGATACCGCGGTTCATATCCTCAGCACCGGCACACTCAGCAACCTCAAAGGCGAGTATGAGCGCCTGGGCGAGATCAGCGGCGCTGCCATGTCGGGTTGGACCTATCGTGGCATGTTCGATTCTCTGCCGGCCTGGCAGGCTGTGCTTCGCAACTGGCAGCAACGTCACCCGGATCTGCCTGAGTTTCGCCATCGCGTCATCGAGTGGGATGAGGTCGGCGAGACGGAGGGCACCGGCATCGTCCATATCGCCCCTGGGTGTGGTCCGGAGGACTTCCAGTTGGGCAAGGAGTACGACTCACCTGCGGTCGCGCCCTTGAACGAGGATGGCATTTACGTCGAAGGCTTCGGCCCGTTGACTGACCAGTATGCCCATGATGTCGCTGGCCTGGTCATTGACCAACTCAAGGCGAACGGCAATTTCTACCGCACCGACAAGTACACACACCGCTATCCACACTGCTGGCGCGACGGCACGCCGCTGGTGTATCGCCTGGTGGATGAGTGGTATATCTCCATGGACCAACTGCGCCACGAGATGATCGCCGTGGCCGGCCAGATCAACTGGATCCCGTCTTTTGGCCGGGAGCGCGAGTTCGACTGGCTGCGCAACATGCACGACTGGATGATCTCCAAGAAGCGCTATTGGGGATTGGCTCTACCCATCTGGGAGTATCCCGATGGCACCTTCGAGGTCATCGGCAGCAAGGAGGAATTGCAGGCGCGCGCCATCGAAGGCTGGGAGACGTTCGAAGGCCACACACCCCACCGCCCGCACATCGACGCGGTGAAGATCCGTCACCCCAAGACCGGGTTGATTGGGACACGCATTCCCGACGTGGGCAACCCGTGGTTGGATGCGGGCATTGTTGCCTATTCCACCATGCGCTACCGCGAGAATCCCGACTATTGGCGTAAGTGGTTCCCGGCCAATTTCATCACCGAGAGCTTCCCCGGCCAGTTCCGCAACTGGTTCTACGCACTCATCGCCATGAGCACCGTGCTGGAGAACCAGCCACCTACACAGACCGTCCTTGGGTTTGCCACCCTGCTCGATGCCAAAGGCCAGCCGATGCACAAATCGTCCGGCAATATGATCGAGTTCAATGAGGCGGCGGAGAAGGCCGGTGCAGATATGATGCGCTGGGTATACGCGCGCCAGCGTTACGAAGACAACCTGCTCTTCGGCTACGAATACCTGGACGAAGTGCGCCGCATGTTCTTCATACCGTTATGGAACGTCTATGCATTCTTCGTCAACTACGCGAACATCGACCGATGGTCCCCCCCGGCCGCGGAGCCCGGCAGCGCTGCCATTGAAACAAGCGCGCAGATGAGCGAACGCTCGCCACTTGACCGCTGGATTCTCGCCCGCCTGGCCGAGGTGACCAACACCGTCAATGAGTCATTGAATGCCTACGATGCGCGCACGAGTGCCCTGGCGGTAGAACGGTTCGTGGATGACCTGTCAAACTGGTACGTGCGCCGCTCGCGCCGCCGTTTCTGGCGCAGTGAGGCGGATGCAGATAAACAAGCCGCTTACAGCACGTTGTACCAGGTGCTCACCACGCTGTGCAGGCTGCTGGCGCCGTTCACGCCGTTCGTTGCCGAGGCCATCTGGCAAAACCTGGCTTACCAGTTGCCCATTACCAGTGACCAATCGACGGCCAGCGTGCATCACCAGCCCTACCCTGAGCCACGTGCGCTGACCGGCGAAGAACAATCCCTGCTGCGTGACACGGACATCGCCCGCACCACAGTCAATCTCGGGCACAGTACGCGCGCCCAATCTAAAGTGAAGCTGCGCCAGCCGCTCGCCCGTGCCATGATCGTTGCCGACGATATCGCCCGCGCCGCCATTCGCAATCAACAGGACATGATTGCAGACGAACTGAATGTGAAGGCGTTGGAGTTTGTCGAGCGCGAGAGCGATCTGGTCACCTACAAGATCATGCCCGATAACCGCAAATTGGGCCCGAAATTTGGCGCCGACTTCCCCAAGGTGCGGGCTGCGTTGAACGCCCTTGACCCCTTCACGGTTGCGTCGGCCGTCAAAGCCAGGCAGACGCTGGAGGTGCGCATCGACGGAAAGTCTGTCAGCCTCGCGCCGGACGATGTCCTGGTACAGGCCATGCCACGCGAAGGGTTGGTCGTGGCCGGCGACGCCGGGATCGTCGTCGCACTCGACACGACATTGACCGAGTCCCTGCTCTATGAAGGCCTGGCCCGCGAGGTCGTACGCCGGCTGAACGATCTGCGCAAGGCAGCCGGTCTCGAACTGAGTGATCGCATCATCACCCACTACCAGGCCAGCCCCAAGTTGGCTGCCGCGATGAGCATGTTTGCCGAATACATCAAAGCGGAAACGCTGTCGGTCCAACTCGACCCAGCCAGCGCGGTTGAGGGCCGTAACACGGCCTCCGACGAGTTTGACGGCGAATCGCTTACAATTAGCATTGTTAAAGCCTGAAATCGCAGGGCGTATCAAAGGCGTAAATGTTAAGCCGTAAGCGAGAGGGATGAAATGCGCGGTGATGATTGAGCCACACATTTCATCTCTCCCAGGAACAGAGTCATGCAGACACAACCTGGCGCTCCGCGCTCCATCGCGCAGACATCAACGCAGGCAGAATCGAATATCGACGTTTATCCAACTGATTCCCATATGTCTCAACCTCTCGATCCCGCTCTAAGCGGCGTGATGGATCGGATACTGGCAGCACTCGATCATACCGGCGCGCCATTGAGGATGGGATTTTTCGCACCTCGTGCCGCGGACCGCAATGCGCTGTTGGACGCACTGGCGCGCACCACCGAGTCACGCCATGTGCGCACGCCGGAGCACCGCAAGGTGTTGGGGCTTCACGTGGACGCGACGACGATCCACGAAGGGATGCAGCCATGGCATCATCTGGTATTGAACACACTGGCGCTGTTGACCGACGGGGCGATGCCAGGGGAGCGCGCGACACTCAACGAACTCCGCAACGAACTTAACAAGCTGATAAGGCTCAGCCGGCGTGACAGCGTCAGCGCAGCTCAGCCGGCAGCAGCATTTGTAAAACACTTCCAGACTCAGTTCCCCAAGCTCGTGTTGAACGCAATCTCGCTGACGAACTCGGTGTTGTTGCTTGTATTGGATCGTGTGGACGAGGTTGCACCTGCCGACACTGCGCAATGGCTCGAGGCATCACAATTCTTCTACGGCGTGCCGGGATGCGCCGTATTGCTCTGCGCGAACGAAGCGGCGCTGCTCGAAAACCTGGGCCGCAGCGCGGAAAATGCAGATGGGCGGCGCTTGCTGCGCGCCTGGCTCACCATGCGGGTGGAGCCAAAATCAGCGCCCCAACCCGAACCGGCGCTGGAGTCAATCGCCAAACCCGAACATCCCCAGGCGGGTGCAGGTCGCTCCGTGTCAGCCATTGACTCACCGCCCGATATTCCGTCGTCTTGCGCACGCGTCATTAAGGATGCGCTACAACCCGACGCCGCGGCCGTTGCAAAGGCGTTCACGCACTGGCGGTTGGCGATGCAGGCCTTGATGAGGCGAGCGGAAGAGGGTTTGGGCGGGTCAATCCCTGGCGCATTGGTCGCGAAACTGGTCGCCCTGCGGGCACTTGCCCCTGATTTGCATGATGCCGCACGCTATGATGCACAGATGTTGACCGCGTTGGAGCGTTCCGCCCACGGTGAGACGATCGAGATGGCCTACACCGACTGGGATCACCGCATGGCCAGACTGCCTCAGCTCAAGACGCTGTTCGCCAGGGACCCGGCTTTTTCCAGCGCAGACCTGCGCGATCTGGCTGCCGCCTTGCGACTGTCAACCATGGACGACGAAGCCGCACCAAATGACAGCGCGAGTACGCTCGTGTTGCGCCCACCCAGGCATAGGTCACAACAAGCCGCAGCGGCAGGCAGCCGCGCCCGCGCCGCTCACTCACTCGGCGCAGCCGCGCAGACGATGGCCGGCGCGACCACGAGCAATCCATTTATCTCCACCTCCGTGCTGACGACCGGGTTCGCTGGCGCTGGCGTTTTCCTGATCGATCGCATCGCCAAGCTATTCATCCAGTCGGTCTGGCAGCCAGGCGGATCGTTCCTGGGTGGACTGGTACAACCGGAGTTTTTGACCACTAACAGCGTGACCGGCAATGTTTACGGCGGCGGGCTGGCCGTTGGCGCGGAGCTGTTTGGCCTGGCACTGGCCTTGCTCATCGCGGTGTTCTGGGGCAGTTCACGCCAACAAAGGAGTTATTCTGTCAGCTTGGGGTGTATCATCGGCGCGATGATCTCAAATCTGTTCGACCGGCTGGCTTACGGCGCCGTATTTAACTACCTTCACCTTCCCAACTTACCTGTCTTCAATCTTTCGCACGCGGCGTTATTGGTCGGCGCGCTACTGCTTGCGTACTCGCTGCTGCGTGGTCCAGGCCCCGGCACGCAGCCACTCGACAACCCACGGGCAGGCGCACACTCATGATGGACGCTCCACACAAGACGATCACACCCAAGCCATCGCTCGGCGAGCATCTACTCATGATCGCGGTAGCCATCGTTATGCTCGTCGTCGATCAGGTAACCAAGCGCCTGATCGAAAGCAGCATTCCGTTCGGTTTTACCGTGGCGCCGGTGGCAGCCATCAGCCCGTACCTCACGCTCACACACACGCAGAACACGGGGGCGGCCTTCAGCTTGCTGCAAAACGGCGGGCTCTTTTTCATCATTGTCGCCGTGGTGGTCTCCGGCATCATCATCTATTATGCTCCTCGCTTACCCGCCGGCGACTGGATCTCACGCCTGGCCCTTGGTTTGCAACTGAGCGGGGCCATCGGCAACCTGGTCGACCGGCTGCGCCAGGGCTATGTGACGGATTTCATTCACTTTCAGATTCCCCAGATCGGCTTCGACTGGCCGGTCTTCAACGTCGCCGATAGTTGTATCGTCGTCGGCGTCATCATCCTGATCGTCGCCAGCCTGTGGCGCGAACGTGCCGCCGACCGTCAGAATCAACGCGAAAGCCAGCCCGTCGCTGAGTAAATCGCATACCAAGCGCCCGAGAAGCGTCACGTTCGCGCGCCGTGGTTCAGTACAATCGCAATACAGGCACCATAAACGCCAACATCATCCTCAGGAGGATATAGATGGCTGAATTTGTGATCGACGGCGGCGCACGATTGCACGGCGAAGTCGTTTCCTCTGGGAATAAGAACGCAGCACTGCCACTACTGGCTGCCTGCCTCTTGACCGATGAACCGGTGACACTGCACAACGTGCCGTCAATCCGCGACGTAAACACCCTGATGAAGCTCCTGGAGTCGTTGGGCGCGTCCGTCGAATGGCCGTCCCCGAACACGGTGCGAGTGCATGCCCGGAACATCCGATCCTGTGCGCTTGACGCGAGCCTGTGCAAAGAGATCCGCGCCAGTATCCTGCTGGCCGGACCGATGCTGGCCCGTGAGGGCGACATCACGCTTCCCCCGCCCGGCGGCGACGTGATCGGGCGACGGCGGCTCGATACCCACTTCCTGGCGCTCAAAGCGCTCGGTACAGAGGTATACACCAACGGCAACTTCACGCTGGAAGCAAAGCAGCTCATCGGCCAGGACATTATGCTTGACGAGGCCAGCGTCACCGGCACCGAGAATGCCATTATGGCTGCCGTGCGTGCAAAAGGCACCACCATCCTTCGCAACGCAGCCAGCGAGCCGCACGTGCAGGATTTGTGCCGTTGTCTGGTACTGATGGGGGCCCACATCGAGGGCATCGGCTCGAACACGCTCACCATCGAAGGTCGCGACCGGCTGGGCGGTGCGGAGTTCACCGTCGGCGCCGACAACATTGAGGTGACCAGCTTCATCGTGCTCAGTGCGCTGAACGGCGATGGTGTGTGGATCCGCAAGGCCAGCCCGGAGCACCTCAGTATGACCAGGCTGATGTTGGGCCGGCTCGGCATTCGATTCGAGGCACATGGTCCCGACGTATTCGTGCCCGGCACCCAGGATCTGTGTGTCGAGCCGGAATTTGACGGCGCCATCCCCACCATCGCCGATGCCCCCTGGCCGGGCTTCCCGGCAGACGCAATGAGCCCCACCATCGTGGCTGCGTCACAGTGCCAGGGCACCGTGTTGATCCACGAAAAGATGTTTGAAAGTCGCCTTTATTTCGTCGACAGACTGATCGGCCTCGGCGCCCGCATCGTGCTCTGTGACCCGCACCGTTGCATCGTGCAAGGCCCCAGTCGCCTGCATGGCGACAAACTACAAAGCCCCGACATCCGTGCAGGTGTAGCGCTGGTCATGGCGGCGCTGTGTGCCCAGGGGCAGAGCATCATCTTAAACGCACAACAGATCGACCGCGCCTACGAGCGTTTTGACGAGAAGCTGCGCGGGCTCGGTGCCAGGATCGAGCGCCGCGCCTGACGCTTGGCGCAGACGGCGCAAGGCCGAGTATCGAAACATCCATCACGGGTGGCTGGCAGCGGACCAGCCACCCGCTTTGTGCACTTTACGCAATTCGTGGTGTAATACATTACAACTTCATGGCTATGCACCCACTTCAATCACATGCTGCCTTCAGCACGGCGCCAATGGGAACCACTCTCTTCATGGGCGCCATCACCTTTCTCATTACCGTGATGCTGGGACACCCATGGATGCGCCTGCTCAAGCATTACCGTATCGGCAAACAGATCCGCAGCGAGGAACCCAGCAGCAACCAGGCCAAGATGGGCACACTGACCATGGGAGGCGTGCTGATCGTCGTACCGACGGTCGTATTGATCCTGGTCATGTACGCCTACACGCGGCTGGCGGCGCGCATCCCGGTCGATTTCGGCGGCGTCGTCCTGGTGGGGCGTTCGCTGGCCGTACCCATCGGTGTGTTGGTCGGGTTTGCCGTGCTGGGTGCCATCGACGACTATATGGGGGTGCGCGGCGTGCGGCGCGGCGAAGGCATGCGCGGGCGCAGCAAAGCCGTCATCCAATTGGTCATCTCC
>JAMDDR010000035.1 GCA_023488685.1 Chloroflexota bacterium
GTTGTACTTGACGGTGCGCTCGCCGCGCGCCGGCGCGCCGGTCTTGATCAGGCCGGTGTTTAGCGCTACGACCAGGTCGCTGATGGTGCTGTCCTCGGTCTCGCCGCTGCGGTGAGACACGGCCACGCCCCAGCCGGCCAGGTGACTCATGCGCACGGAGGCGATGGCCTCGCTCAGCGTGCCGATCTGGTTGACCTTGCACAGCAGCGCGTTGCAGGCTTTCTCGCCGATGGCGCGCTTGATGAACTGGACGTTGGTCACCAGCAGGTCGTCGCCGATCAGGCGGATCTTGTCGCCAAGCCTGGCGGTCAGCTTCACCCAGTTCTCCCAGTCGTCCTCGGCCAGGCCGTCCTCGATGGACACGATCGGGTACTGGTTCACCCAGTTGCTCCAGTATTCGATCATCTCTTCGCCGGAGAGCTTCTTATTCTCCTTGGCCAACACGTACTTGCCACCCTCGTAGAACGAGCTGGCGGCGGGGTCCAGGCCGATGGCGATCTGCTCGCCCGGTTTGTAGCCGGCCTTCTCGATGGCGGTCAGGATCACTTCGACGGCCTCGGCGTTCGACTTCAGGCTGGGTGCAAAGCCACCCTCGTCGCCGACGTTGGTCGCGTAACCCTTGGCCTTGAGCACCTTGTGCAATGAGTGATACGTCTCCGCGCCCCAGCGCAGCCCCTCGGCGAAGTTCGGCGCGCCGATCGGCAGGATCATGTACTCCTGGAAATCGGTGCTGTTGTCGGCGTGCTTGCCGCCGTTGAGGATGTTCATCATTGGAGTGGGCAGCACGTGCGCGTCCACGCCGCCGATGTAGCGGAACAACGGCAGGGACACGCTGCTGGCCGCCGCGCGCGCCACGGCCAGGCTCACGCCCAGCATCGCGTTCGCGCCCAGGTTGCTCTTGTTCGCTGTGCCGTCCATCTGGTTGAGCAGCTTGTCGATGCCGGTCTGGTCGGTGGCGTTCCAGCCCTCCAGTGCGGCTGCGATTTCGGTATTGACGTGGTTGACGGCCTTCTTGACGCCCTTCCCACCGTAACGCGATTTGTCATCTGTGTCGCGCAGTTCCCACGCTTCGTTGACGCCGGTGCTGGCGCCGCTGGGGACGCTCGCGCGCGCGTAGGTGCCGTCCTCCAGCACCACGTCCACTTCGACCGTCGGGTTGCCGCGCGAGTCGAGAATCTCCCGCGCAAAAATCGATTCGATGATCATGTTCTGTGTCCTCGCATTTTAGATTCAGGTGATCGGTTGCTGGTCGCTGGTTGCTGGTTGCTGGTTGCTAGTCGATAGTGGCTGGTGAATAGTGAATCATTACCAGCGACCAACTACCAACGACCAGCTACCAGCGGCCAGCCACCAGCGACCAATCACTAATTACCAATTCGATACGTCGTGCCTTTCGGCCCATCCTCCAGGAGGATCCCGATCTCCGCAAGCCGGCTGCGGATGGCATCAGCGCGAGTATAGTCCCTGGCCTTGCGCGCCTCCAGCCGCATCTCGATCAGCATCTGGATGAGGCTGGCTTCGCGCTCGGCGCTCCCGGCGCCATTGCCCTTGGCCTCGGTCTGGATGACCCCAAGCACGTCGCCGCCCAGCTCGCGGTAGATGGCATCCGCCTGTTCGAGCACCGTCCTGGTGGCGCTGCCTTCGTCGATGGCGGTATTCAGGTCCTTGCCCAGGTCGAACAATGCCGACAGGGCGAGCGGCGCGTTGAAATCGTCGTTCATGGCGCTGGTGAAGCGCATGCGGTACTGGTCGAGCAGGTCGACCAGCCGGCCACTGTTGGCTGCGTCGTCGGCTTTGGCGTGCTTCAGTTCCGCGCGCACGCGCCGGGCGGCGGTGTTGATGCGCTCGGTGCCCTTGGTTGCGGCGTCGAGCGCCGCCGTGCTGTAGTCCGCCGGGCTGCGATACAGCCCGGACAGGATGAACAAGCGCAACGCCTCGGAGCGGTACTGCTTCAACGCGTCCTTGATGGTGACGAAATTGCCGAGCGACTTGCTCATTTTCACGCCGTCCACCAGCAGCGTGCCGCTCAGCATCCAGTAGTTGGCGAAGGCGGTGTGATTGGCGCACTCGCTCTGCGCGATCTCGCACTCGTTATGCGGGAAGATGTTATCCACACCACCGCCATGAATGTCGAAGGTCGCGCCCAGGTACTTGTTGCTCATAGCCGAGCACTCGATGTGCCAGCCGGGGTAGCCGCGCCCCCAGGGCGAAGGCCATTGCAGCACGTGATTCGAAGGCGCCTTGATCCATAGGGCGAAATCCATCGGGTGGCGTTTCTCATCGCGCACGGCGACGCGCCGGCCGGCCTCCATCTCCTCAACGTGCCGCCCGCTCAGTTTGCCATAGTCCTTGAACGACTCCACACTGAAATAGACCGAGCCGTTGACTTCGTAGGCGTGGCCCTCCTGGAGCAGTGCCTGGATCATTTCGATCTGTTCGGGGACGTGGGCGCTGGCGCGCGGCGAGATATCCGGGCGCGTGACGCCGAGCGCGTCCATGTCCTCGAAATACGAGCGCATGTAACGCTCGACGATCTCCATCGGCTCCACCTTCTCGCGCCGCGCGCCTTTGAGGATGCGGTCCTCGCCGTCGTCCAGCAGGTGGCCGACATCGGTGATGTTCTGCACGTAGCGCACCCTGTAGCCGCAGTAGCGGAACCAGCGCACCACCACGTCGAATGACACATAGGTCTTGGCATGACCCACGTGCGAGTTGTCGTACACGGTCGGGCCGCACACGTACATCATGACGCGGTCCTCGCTGATCGGCTTGAACGTCTCTTTCTCTCGCGACAGTACGTTGTAGATCGTTTGGCTCATGTCACACACACAGAAGTTCCGAGTACCGAGTTCTGAGTACCGAGTGCGCAGAAGCGAGTGCTCGACACTCGGAACTCAGCACTCGGAACTCGGTACTCCGCTACGTTTTCGCAAAAATCATCCTGCCGGCCGCGGTTTGCAGCACCTTTGTTACGGTCACATTTACAGTTTGGTTGAGGTGGCTGCGCCCATCCTCGACCACGACCATCGTGCCGTCTTCCAGGTAGCCCACACCCTGACCGCTTTCCTTGCCTTCCTGGATCACGCGCACGGTCAGATTCTCACCGGGCAGCAACACCGATTTAACGGCATTTGCCAATTCGTTTACATTCAACACCACAACACCCTGCAAGGTGGCGACTTTATTCAAATTGTAGTCGTTCGTCACAATCGGGCATTGCCATTGCTTCGCCAGCAGCACGAGCTTCTCATCCACTTCCTTGGTCATGCCGGGATCCTCGTCTACGATCTTCACGAGCCCGTTTGACTCCTTCTGCAGCCGTTTCAGCACTTCCAGCCCGCGCCGCCCGCGCGCGCGCCGCATCCCATCTGCCGCGTCGGCGATGTGGTGCAACTCGTTCAGCACGAAGCGAGGCACGACCAACTCGCCGCGCAAGAAGCCAGTCCCACTGATGTCGACAATCCGGCCATCGATGATGACGCTGGTGTCCATCAGCAGCGGTTCCTTCTCTGCGACCCGTGGCGCCGGCGGGTCCGCCGGGTCGTCCATTCTACCCGACGGTATGCGGATGTTGACCATTGCGAACAGTTCGCGGTAGTGCGTGTTCATAATGAGCACGCCCAGGTAGGCGAAGATCACCACCGCCAGCAGCGGCAGCACCTGGCGGAAGGGTTCTGGCAACAACGAAAGTGGGAAGGCGAGCAGCGCCGCGATCAGCAAACCCATGAGAAAACCGATGAAGTTGGCGAAAATTTGGGCCCCACTGGCGCGGCTGACGCGGTCGACGAAGATGTTCACCGGTCGCGCCAATAGAGATGGCGATAGCACAATGGCGATAATTCCAAAAATGACAGTAAAAGCCACGCGTAGAAGGATGTCGTTATTCAGTGGAGCGGGTAACGCCTCGGCGGAGATTAAGCTGGCGATGGACCACCCCAGCAGCCCGAATACCAGCCCGGCGCACACGCGCAACAACAACAACAACGATGTAGAGACTCGCATTGTGTTTACCTCATTAACCTCATCACCTTTGCAGCCCTCAATGCTGCGCGCCGGGGCGGATTCGCCCGGCGTAACTCAGATCGTGCAGTTCTTGGCCCCGTACAGGCGTGTTGAAGATAAAGAAAACAAGTGCCAGGCATGGGTAGACCCCCTTTGAAGTAACTGAATTCATGGTAACACAGGTGTAAAATTCGTGTATGCCGAAAAGCGTGATAGAGCTTAATCCTGTAAATCGCATTACCGCTGGCGCGGAAGGCGAGCCCGGTCACCGCACGTTTTACATGCAGGCCCGTAAGGGTGCGACCCTGGTAACGTTGCTCTGTGAGAAAGAGCAGGTGCAGGCATTGGGCTTGGCCGTACAACAGATGCTGGAGGAATTGAAGACCAAATACCCGAAAGGCGCCAATTACATGCAGTTGCAGATGGACATGAGTCTGGAGGACCCCCTCGCACCCACGTATCGTATCGGCCAGATGGGGTTGGGCTATGACGAGGAACACGATCTGGTTGTCCTGGTCGCCCGCGAATTGGTGCCAGAGGATGTCAGCGAGGAAGAAGCGTCTGTTTCGCGTTTCTTTTGCTCGCGTGCGCAGGTGGAGGCGCTCGCCCGGCAGGCCCTTGAGGTCGTGTCGCGGGGCCGGCCCGTCTGCCCCTTGTGCCAGAAACCTATTGATAAAGAGCTTGAACATTTCTGCCCGCGCAGCAACGGTCACGCCGACGAAGTCGTCTTTGCATAGTTGGGTTGTTCATAGGGTGTGGTGTATTGGTCAAGGTGGGCATGTTGGTATCGTGGTCGGCGCAGGGTGTGTCTGATTTGAATGTCTGAGTGTTCCTTGCCTTTGGATGATACGCTTGAAGTACTGACCGAAGGTGAAATGGAGCCACTGGGGCTGCTGCCCTGGAGCTCCAACTATACCTTCCTGGTCAAAATAGCGAGTGATATCGAGGATGGTCATCGCGGGTCAGAGCCAGTAGAGCTGCTGGCTGTGTATAAGCCCCGCCGCGGCGAAGCGCCATTATGGGATTTCCCCGATGGCACGCTATGCCAGCGCGAATTGGCCTCCTACCTGGTCAATGTGACGTTGGGCTGGGATCTGATTCCGCCTACAGTGTTGCGTTCCGGCCCGCATGGGTATGGTTCCGTGCAGCTTTTCATCGAAAACGACGCCGATCAACATTTCTTTACGTTCCGCGATAATCCGGAATATTGTGACCAGCTCAGGCGGCTGGTCGCGTTCGATCTCATCGCCAACAACGCCGATCGCAAGAGCGGCCATTGCCTGCTGGATAAAACCGGGCACATCTGGGCGATTGACCATGGCATTACATTCAACACGGATTACAAATTGCGCACCGTGATCTGGGATTTCGCCGGCCAGCCCATCCCCCCCGAAATGCTGGCAGACCTGCGCCGTTTGGTTCATGAATTGGGGCCGAAGCAGACCCTTGGAAAAACGCTGCGCAAGTTGCTTGAGGACGGCGAAATAGCAGCGTTCCAGCGCCGCACGCAGGGATTGTTGCAGATCGGTGTGTTTCCCGGACCCAATCGCACCCAGCGCAGCGTCCCCTGGCCGCCAGTGTAACGATTTTGGATTTTCGATTGGGGATTTTCGATCTTGAATTAGGATCGCGCGGTGCGAATTCCAAATCCAAAATCCCAAGTCGCAATCCAAAATCAAAAATCCGAAATCCAAAATCGAAATGCGGTTAGACCAATCTCCGAATAACAAGCACAACCGGCGCCCCAGCGCAACCATTGTGGTCGTCGTGGCCATCGCGGTCGCGCTCATCGTGCTGCCGGCGGTGGGCTTGCTGGCGGTGGGGGTACTGCACAATGTGACGGATCAGTTGAACGCCGTGGTGAACGGTGGCTCGCCAGACGGCGGGACGTTCACACCCAAGCTGACATTGGCGGACGTGGGGGCCTGGCAGGGCACCGAGCGCATGAACATCCTGCTGCTGGGCATCGATCAGCGCCCCAACGACGATCCGGATACGACGCGCACCGACACGATGATCATTTTCAGCCTGGACCCCGCCACCAAGACGGCCGGCATGTTGAGCATCCCGCGCGATCTGTACGTGCCGCTGCCGAACCGGGATCAGGAGCGCATCAACACCGCGCACGTGTACGGCGGGCCGCAGTACGCCATGGAGACGATCGAGTACAACTTCGGCATCCCCATGCGTCACTATGTGCGGGTTAATTTCAACGCACTGGTGACCCTGGTCGACCTGGTGGGCGGTGTCGACATCTACGTCGACCAGGATATCGATGACCAGGCCTACCCGGATGAGAATTACGGCTACGATCCGTTTGTGATCTCCGCCGGCTTGCACCATATGGATGGCGCGACCGCGCTCAAATACGCGCGCACGCGCCACAGCTCCAGCGATTTTTATCGCATGCGGCGGCAACAACAGGTGATCATGGCGTTGCGCGACCGCGTGTTGAGCACCGATGCCGTGACGAAGCTGCTGCCCAACGCGCCGCAGATCCTCCTGACGCTGCAATCGTCGATCAGCACCGATCTCAGCCCGTCGGAGATTGTGCAGTTGGCGCTATGGGCCAAAGACCTGCAGACCGACAAGATCGCCAGGGTGGTGGTGGACGAGTCGGCCGTGCAGCCGTGGACCACCCCGAGCGGCGGTAGTGTGCTCGTTCCCATTCGCGATCAGATTCACCTGTTGCGTGAGCAGCTCTATAGCCCGCCCGTGCCTGAAACGGTCACCGCGAACAGCACCCCTGAGGCCGGACGCATCGCCGTTCACAACGGCACCGACACGAAGGGGCTGGCGGCAGCCGCCCAGGCCAGCCTGCAGAGCAAAGGCTTCACCGTCGTGGAGTTGGGGAATGCCACCGGCGATCACCCCCAAACGGTGATCATCGATTACCACGGCCGGCAGCAGTACATCCAGCAACTGGCCGACGCCTTGGGCGTGCCGTTGACGGCGATAAACACGACGCTGGATTCAAACAGCCAGCTTGATGCGCTCGTCATCCTGGGCGATGACTACGTGCCGCCGCAGGCGCAACAGGCGCAGCCGCAACAGTAATCGATCCTCTCCCCACATTGCCAGTGCAACCCGTCGTGCCGGGTGATTAGAAACCACCGGCAACTGCGGCAACTACGGTTGCCGGTGCGAAGCCTCTGCGGGACCGGCCAACATCGACCAATCAGTCCCGTAGGGACTTTGCAGACTGTAGCGCGCGACCTCCGGTCGCCGCGTCGTGCGCCGCATGTCGTGCCCCGCATGTCACACGGCTTGAATGCCAACCCGCAAATGAGTTATATTGCTTAATCAAATGAATCATTCCGAAACAACCTCCACAAGCGCCGGCGCCCGTCCGCACCGCCGTTACAACCCATTGACCGATGAATGGCTGCTCGTTTCGCCGCACCGCGCTACGCGACCGTGGCTCGGCGCCGTGGAGAAGCTGCCGCCGGCGCACGTGCCCGCATACGATCCAAAGTGTTACCTGTGCCCCGGCAACACCCGCGTCAACGGCGCCGTCAACCCATCGTATCCAGGCGTATACGTGTTCGACAACGACTTCCCGGCGTTGCTCCTCCCCTCACCCTCTCTCCCCCTCTCCCCCTCTCCCCCTCTCCTTGTCTCCACCCCCGAGAGTGGTATCTGCCGCGTGGTCTGTTTCTCGCCGCGGCACGACCTGACGCTGGCGCAGTTGCCGGTCGAGCAGATTCGGGCGGTGGTGGACACCTGGGTCGCGCAGTGTGAGGAACTCGGCGCGCGCGCCGACGTCACGTACGTGCAATTATTCGAGAACCGTGGCGAGGTCATGGGAGCTAGCAACCCGCACCCGCACGGCCAGTTGTGGGCCAACGAGCATCTGCCCACCGAGCCAGCCAAGGAGCAGCGCTGCCAGTTGGCCTACCTGTCGGGTGAGGATGGCGCTTCGTCTGCCTTCCTTCGACCGCCGTCCGGTACGCGCCGCCCAATGCTGCTCGATTACCTGGAGATCGAGCAACGCGAGGGGGAACGCATCGTGTTCGAAAACGCGCACTTCGTGTGCCTGGCGCCCTTTTGGGCGGTGTGGCCGTTCGAGGTGATGCTGTTGCCGAAGCAGCACATCCGCCGCATCGTCGACATGGCGCCGCCGCAACGCGACGCGCTGGCCAACGCGCTCAAGCGC
>JAMDDR010000295.1 GCA_023488685.1 Chloroflexota bacterium
CGTGTCGGCGAGAGTGTCGCTGAGCACGGCGAACTGCCCAGCCACGGCACCGCCTTGCGCATCCGACAACATAAACGCGGCTTGTGCCGATGCGGCATCCACGTCCTGGTTGAATTGGACGCTGACCGCTGTGTCGATGCGCGCTGCGCGCCCCTGCGGGTCGGGGGTGACCGTGAGGACCTTGGGTGCCGAGGTGCTAAACGTCCACGTGTAATCGCCCGCAAGCGGATTGCCGTCCGCGTCCTTCAGAGCGGCGTCGATGCGCCCTTTAAACGTCATGCCACCGGGGAGAGGTTGGGCGGGTCGAAAGACGAGAATGGATGTGTTCAGCCACTCGGCCTTGCCTTCGATGGGTGGGTCAAAGCTCAGCGGCTGTGGCAAGCCGGCCTGCTCGTTCAACGTGGTGAGGGGCACGACCGGCCGGTTGAACAGCACTGTCACAATCGTGTCGGGCTGCACGTCCTGCGCGTCTGTGGCCGGGATCGTCTGGCCGACTTCCAGGTTCCCCTGTGTGACAAAGCGAAACTGGTAGGGCTCGCGCAGCATCGCACCGTCGGCGGCCTTGGCCGCTTGCGTCAACGCAACATCAATCGTGGCATTGCGCGGCAACGGGGCGGAGGGTTTGAAGTTGATCGTGCGCGCGTCGGCCCACGCGAGCTTGCCCTCGATTTGCGGCTGTAATGTGAAGGCAGCCTCGACCGACTCGCGATCCATCGCCCGGTCGAACACCAATTCGATCACGCCATCAGGCTTTAACTGCTCACCGGGTTCGGGTGTCCGTTGGATGACGACCGGTGACAGCACGTTCATTGGGACCGGGGTATAGGGCAGATCGAGCCTGGACGGCAGGGCGGTAGCCGTCGGCGGTATGGCGGTCGGGGTGGATGGCGCCGAAGATGGCACCGCAGTGGGACGATCCGGACGACACGCGGCGCTCATGATGACTGCAACGATGACGCTTCCCAGGACGGCAGTGCGACAGATCGGTTTGCGAAAGATGCGCATGTCACTCATGTCACTCACCATGTCACTCACTCCTGTAATTGGCTGATTGGCAACGCACGGGTCGTCGTTGCGCTATTGGCTGTCTACATGACGTAATAGGATGTAGATTCGTTCCACGGTTGATTCCGGCTGACTGCCACAAGCATAACTGCTGAATACTGGTACAATTAATAACCAGCTTCAAATAACATGACCATGTCGTCGTGTTGCACCTTATAAGCCCTGCGCTATTTGCGCCAAGTCTGCAATGGGCTTAAAGTATCACCTTATTATTTCATCACAGAGGAAAAGGAAATCGTGTTTGTCTTTGTGGACCCTTCGAGAGGAGATCTCGGCTGATGAGCGTAACATCTGCGAATCCACCCATCGCAAGTTCGCCGTCTGAGCCCATGTTATTGGCAAAGCCCCGCAATATGTGGCAGGATGCCTGGCGGCGCTTGATTCGCGGCAGCAATGGGCGTATCGGATTAGCTATTGTCACCTTGATCGTCCTGATTGCCGTGCTGACCCCGCTCGTCGATCCTTACGATCCAACGACCGACAGCAACATGGTTGAGTCGCGCAAGTCACCCTCAGCACAGCATTTGTTTGGTACGGATCGATTAGGGCGCGACGTATTCCGCCGGGTGATGCATGGCACGCGCTTTTCGTTGGTCGTGGCATTGGTTTCGATCATCGTCGGCAACGTCCTCAGCACGGCGGTTGGCATGATCGCAGGATATTACGGCGGTCTTGCAGACTCGACGATTCTGCGCTTGATGGAACTCATGCAGGCTTTTCCAGCCATTCCGTTGGCAATCGCCATCGTGGCCATCCTGGGACCGGGTCTGTTGAGCACGATTTTAGCCATCACGATCGTAGGTATCCCCGGTGGCATGCGCGTTGCCCGCGCCATGACCCTGAGCTTGAAAAATCTGGACTATGTGGATGCGGCGCGATCCCTTGGCGCAAGCAATGCGCACGTGATCTTGCGGCATGTTTTGCCGAACCTGATTTCATTTGTCGTCGTCGGCGCAACACTGGGTGTGGGTGGCATTATTCTCACTGCCGCGGCACTCGGCTTTTTGGGGCTCGGGGCGCAGCCACCTACACCGGAGTGGGGTGTGATGATTGCCGATGCGGTTCCCTTCCTGCGCCAATCGCCACACCTGGCTATGTTCCCCGGTCTCGCCATCATGGTGACGGTGTTGGGATTCAACCTGCTCGGCGATGGGTTGCGCGACGCGCTCGATCCGTCTTTAAGTGGAACTGCTTAGTCGCTTTATGGTGAGTGGCCGGCGAGACGGTATCGGATGCCGATATCGTCTCCAGTATCCCATATGGAGGTGATGACCTTAGCAGAGTGGGTCAATAACTCGGATGCCATAATACTACTCTAGGTGAAAGTGTCACGTTTCTGTTTATGCGGAGATATTTAGGAGGAGATAATCCATCATGTCTAGTAAGAGAACACTTCATGTGACTCGTCGTCAGTTTCTGACACTCGCTGGGGTTTCGGCGGCGGCCGGGCTGGTAGCCGCATGCGGTGGCGCGACCCCAACCGCAGCGCCGGCGCCGACAACTGCAGCAGCAGAACCAACCACAGCGCCAGAGGCCACGACAGCGCCAGAAGCCACAACAGCCCCGGAGCCGACCGCAGTACCAGAAGCCACGGCGACAACTGAGGCAGCGGCAACTGGAGCGGGGCAAACGTTGATCGTCGGGCGCGGTAACGACAGCGTCGCCCTCGACCCGGGGATCGTGACTGACGGTGAATCTGCCCGTGTGGCGCTCACGGTTCACGACACGTTGGTTGCGATTGAAGGCAAGACCACCAAGGTCGTTCCATGGCTGGCTGAGTCGTGGGAAACCCCGGACAGCAAAGTGTGGACGTTCAAACTACGCCAGGGTGTCAAGTTCCATGACGGCACGGACTTCAACGCCGATGCGGTCAAGTGGAACTTTGATCGTTGGAGCAAAGCCGACTTCGAGTACCGCTATCCCACGCAGAAATATGAGTACTGGGACAACGAGTTGAGCCAGCTCGTCGACAGCTACAAGGTGGTCGATCCGAATACCTTCGAGGTCACGCTCAAGGCTCCCTCGTCGTTGATCCTGGTCAAGTTGAGCATCTTCTCCTTCGGCATGGTCAGCCCGAAGGCAGTTCAGGAGCAGGGTGAGAAGTACGCCACCCAGAACGGTTCTCCAGTCGGCACAGGCCGCTTCAAGTTTGAGTCGTGGGTGCCTGGTGACAAGATCACCCTGGTGCGCAACGACGACTGGTGGGGTGGCAAGGCTAACCTTGAGTACACCCAGGCCCCTGTCCTGGAGGGTTTGATCTTCCGCTCGATTCCCGACAACAGCACGCGCTTCGCCGAATTCCAGGCCGGAACGGTGGACATGGCCGATCTGGCGCAGACCGACCTGTTGACACTGGAAGGCAATCCAGACTATGACATCGTGCCAGGCCTATCGCTCAGCACAGGCTACATCGCGTTCAACTTCGCGGTCGAGCCGTTCGACAAGGTTGAGGTGCGCCAGGCCATCACTCACGCGGTGAACTGGGATCTCATCATCACGACGTTCTACGACAAGTACGCACAGCGCGCCGCCGGCTTCCAGCCGCCCGCGATCCTGGGCCACAACCCGAACCTGAAGCCATACGAGTACAACCCCGATACGGCCAAGGAGCTTTTGGGCAAGGCGGGTCTGCCCGACGGCTTCGAGACGGATTTCTGGTACATCCCGGTCATCCGCGGTTACTTCCCAGACTCCAAGGCCATCGCCGAGGCTGTGGCCGCTGACCTGGCGAAGGTGGGCATCAAGGTGAACCTGAAGACCGAGGACTGGGGCGCCTATCTGCAGGACCGCGCCGACGGCAAGTTCTCGATGTGGATGCTCGGTTGGGGCAGCGACAACGGCGATCCCGACAACTTCATCGGCTATCACTTCCTGTGGGCGGATGGCAAGAACCCCAACAAGGAAGACTCCTACAACAATCCCAAACTGCAGGAGTTGTTGCGCCAGGGTCAGGTGGAAGCCGACATCCCCAAGCGCGAGAAGATCTACCAGGATGCCGAGCAGATCGTCTACGACGAAGTGCCGCGCATCGCTGTGGCCTGGGTGACCGGCCCTGCCGTATTCCCCAAGCGTGTCAAGGGTTGGATCAATCCTCTGCCCGTGTTCCGCGATTGGTACGAGTTCTACTCCATCGAGCGCTAATCGCGAGTCTGTTCGTGAAAAAAGGAGGGGCGTTCCAGCGAACGCCCCTCTCCAACCAATTTGCAGATGACCACGTACATTTTTCGCCGTATTCTGATTGTCATCCCCGTTCTCATTGGGGTCTCGATTTTGTCGTTCTTCTTCGTCCGCCTGATTCCCGGCGACCCGGTTCGGGTGATGCTGGGTGAGCGCGCCAGGCCAGCGGATGTTCAGCAATACAAGGCACAAATGGGCCTGGATCAACCGATATACATCCAGTACATCAAGTACATGGAGCAGATGTTCAAGGGTAACCTGGGCCAGTCCATCGTCACCCGCGTGCCGGTCGCCAAGGACATCTCATATCGTCTCCCTGCCACCATCGAGGCTATATTCTTTGCGCTGTTATTGGGCATCGTACTGGGAATTGCCATGGGCATTGTTGCAGCGCTCAAACGCAATACCATTGTCGATACAGGGGCATCGTTGGTCGCTTTGACCGGCGTGTCCATGCCGGTGTTCTGGCTGGCGCTCATTCTGATCTATTTCTTTGGCGTGAATCTCAAAATTCTGCCGCCCGGTGCGCGGCTGGATGCCCATCTTAAAATCACGCAGGTGACCGGCTTCTACCTGATCGACAGCCTGCTGATGGGCCGGCTCGACATCTTTTGGAATGTGATCAAGCACATGATCCTGCCGAGCTTTGTGTTGAGCACCACCGTCATGCCTAGCATCATGCGTCTGACACGCGCTTCGATGCTGGAAGTGCTTCAAAAAGACTATATCCGCACTGCCCGTGCCAAGGGTCTGGCGATGAGCAAGGTTGTGCTCAAGCACACCCTGCGCAACGCGCTGTTGCCCGTGATCACCGTGATCGGTTTGCAAGTCAGCGGTTTGCTGGGCGGCGCGATTCTGACTGAAAATGCGTTCTCGTGGACCGGGATGGGGTCGTGGTTCTATGGCGCCATCGTCGGGCGCGACTACCCGGTGATACAGACCGCCATCCTGCTCAACGCGGTTATCTTTGTTTTGATGACCATGCTGGTCGATATCTCCTACGCCTTTATCGACCCGCGCATCCGATATAAGTAGAGATTAGAGATTGGAGGTTGGAGATTAGAGATTGACATCTCCAATCTCCAATCTCTAATCTCCAATCTCTAATCTCAAATCTCTCAAATCTTCATCATGTCCAACACAAACGATTCTTTCCGTTCGGCTGAACTCGCCATGCTTGGCGAGATATGGTCTTCCCCCACGCTGTGGCCGACCATGCGTGTGCTGTGCGATGACTGCAACGGTCGTTTCGTCGCCAGTGACGACGAGCGCCGCGCCGCGGCATTCATCTGCGACACGCTGGCCTCGTACGGCTTGAGCAACGCGCACACCGAGGCGTTTGACGTGCACGGCTGGACGCGCGGGGAGACGTCGTTGATCGCCAATGGCCATCCGCTCACTTGTATCGGCCTGCCCGGCACACCGCCGTGTGACCTGGAAGCGCCGATCGTTCACATGGGCAACGGCGAGCCGGCCGATTTCACCCGCGTAGGTGAGGCGGCCAGGGGCAAGATTGCGCTGGTGCGCGGGCAGGGCTCGCACCGCCTGGAGAAGTATGCGCGCGCGTACCTGGCCGGCTGCATTGGATTCATCTTCAGCAACACCGAGATGGGCTGTCTGCCACCCACCGGCAGTATTGAGTTTGGCGGCAAACCGGCGCCTCTTCCCGGTATCGGCATTGCTTACGAGACGTTCCTGCGCATCGAGCGCATGCTGGAAGGCGGTGACGTGACGGCGCGGTTGCGCGTCAAGTCAGAGCTGTTCCCGGCCACCGGTCTGAACGTGATCGCCGACATCCCCGGCACCCAGCCGGAACTGGGGACGCTGATGGCCTGCGCACATTATGACGGCCACGATATCGCCCAGGGCGCCATCGACAACGCCAGCGGTACGGCTGCCGTGATGGAAGCCGCCCGCGCGCTGATGAAAGTACGCGACCAGTTGAAGCTTAGCGTCCGCTTCGCGCTGTGGTCCGGCGAAGAGGTCGGCATGATCGGCTCCGGGGCCTACGCCAAAGCGCACCGGGATGAGTTGGTGCAGATCAAGTTGGTGTTCAATTGCGATATCGTGGGGAACCCCGGCACCTTCTGGATCGGTTTGAACGGCTATGACACGGATCGTGTTGCGGAGTTCATGCGCACGCTGGCCGGCAAGGAGCACGACGTGCAGGTGAAGGGTGATGTGGTCATCCCCTACTCCGATCACTTCTCGTTCTATATGAAGGGTGTGCCCGCGCTCATGGCCGCGACCGGCAGCCCCAAGTATCCCAACCTGGGCCCGCACACTTATGGTGACACGCTGGATAAGGTGGATCTGCGCGCGCTGCGCTCCAGTGCGGCGTTCACCGCCCGCGTGCTGATGCACCTGGCGCACGACCCGGCGCCGCTGCCCGCGCGACTGGCTACCGTTGAAGAGGTGCAGGAGTCGCTGCGCAAGGCTGGGTACGAAGAGTTGATGAAGGCACAGGGGCGCTGGGACTTCTAACCGGACGTCCATAACCTGGTTTAACAAAAGACCTCCGGGGCTGGTCGAGTACAGCTTGACCTGAATCCCCGGAGGTCTTTTGATTGAACTTACCAGGATTGTGCCGCGTTTAATGATAAGGAGGCAGGTGATGAAACGCTTCGTGGCCGTGATGGCCTTCCCCATCATGGCCATTGTGATTCTTGGCATCATCTTGGCGAGCCAGTCGTGGTACACGCCGCATCAGGTCGCTCTCAGCAACTATCTTGCCGCGCGCGGTCGACCTGGGACGGCGGTAAAGGCAATGGTGCAGGCCAGCCAACCATCGAACTTCAGCCGTGAGATGAGCGGTGCCATCGTTGGTGATAGCGTCTATTACCAGGTGAGTCAGCAGGATGCCTTCAGTCTGGTCGCAACGCCTGGCGGTATCGGCCAACCCTCTTCAAAACGGCCGTTACCCTTTCCTCCCGAAACATTGTGGTGCGTATTGCTCGGGTCCAGCCAGGGAGATGCCGTGGTGTTCGTGACACTCCACCGCGATATGTACACTGCCCAGTGGCTGGTGCACGAGGCGAAGAATGCCTGGCCGGGCGATGAGCTGAAGGCGCAGTTGAGGGCGGTTGGCTGCGAGTTTGAAACTGCGGCGAGCCAATGAGTAGTGCATTCGTGGATAAAATCTGCACATGCACATGGAAAGCAATCTGCTGAACAACACCGTCGCCATCGTGACGGGCGCGAGCCGGGGCATCGGCCGCAGCATCGCGCTTACCCTGGCGCGCAACGGTGCGTGTGTGGCGCTGGCGGCGCGCAATGAAACCCAATTGCGCTCGGTCCAGGCAGAGATTGAAGCCTGTGGCGGGAATGCGATCTGCGTCGTGACCGATGTCAGCGTCGAAGCCGATATCGTTGCATTGGTGCGCCGGACGGTCGAGCAATGGGGCCGGCTCGACGTCGTCGTCAACAATGCCGGGATTGGCTCGTTCGGACCGCTGGCGGAGACCACGGCTGGGCAATGGGATCGCGTCATGGCGGTGAATGCGCGCGCCCCATTCCTGTTGTGTCGTGAAGCCATCCCCCACTTGCGACGCCAGCCGCGCTCGTTCATCGTCAACATCACCTCGGTGGTCGGCGTGAAAGGCTACGCCAATCAAGCGCTGTACAGCGCTTCGAAACACGCCGTGATGGGCATGAGCAAGGCGCTGGCGAAGGAAGTGCAGAAGGATGGCATCCGCGTGCACGCCGTTTGCCCTGGCGGCGTGGATACGGACCTGGCAGGGCAGGCGCGGCCGGACCTCGACCGCTCGGTGCTGATGCAGCCGCAGGAGGTCGCCGACGTGGTGCTGTTCCTGGTGACCCGCCAGGGCAATGCCGTCGTCGATCAAATCGACATGCGGCGCGAATCTTCAACGCCCTGGGTGTGAATGAAGGTCCGCCCACGAAT
>JAMDDR010000362.1 GCA_023488685.1 Chloroflexota bacterium
GGATCTGTCTGCCCAGGCGGCCGGGGCGCTGGAGTTTATGCGCCGCAGTTGGGAGGATGTGAACCGTTAATCTGCGCGAATGGGCGCGAACGCTTTTTGCGTAGATGTGCGTTTATTCGCGGGTAGGAGTGATAGTGATATGGCTGAATTTATCCTCAGTGCGTTTGGCGATGAGATTGATGACGATCTCGACAAGCAACTGAGCGTGCTCGTGTCGGAAGGTGTGCGGCACCTGGAACTGCGCGGCGCGTGGGGCCGCAACGTGCTCGATCTCGATGCGGCGCAACTGAAACGTGCGGGTGCGGTGCTCAAGACACACGGCTGTGCGCTGTCCGCCATCGGTAGCCCGGTGGGCAAATCGGATATCGCCCAGCCGCGCGAGTTCGAGTGGGAGCGGCTGGATCGCGCCATCAACGCCGCGAACGCGCTGGGCACGCGCCTGATCCGCGTGTTCTCGTACTACATTCCCAAGGGCGAGGCGGCCACGTACCGTAACGAGGTATTGGAACGCATGGCGCTGTTGACCGAACGCGCCGCCGCGACTGGGATGACGCTGGTGCACGAGAACGAGCGCGCCATTTACGGCGATCTGCCCGAACGTTGCCGCGATATCCTGGTCAAGGTCAGCTCGCCGAACCTGCGTGCGGCGTTCGACCCGGCCAACTTTGTCGTGGATAAGATACAGCCGATGGTGGTGGCCTGGCCACTGCTGGCCGAGTTCACCACGCATATACACGTGAAAGATGCCGTGTTCGCCGATGGCTCCATCCGTCCGGCGGGTGAGGGTGATGGCGATGTGCCGGGGCTGCTGCGGGCGCTGGTCGAGCGCGATTATCACGGTTTCCTCACGCTGGAGCCGCACTTGAAGATGGCCGGCCAGTACGGTGGCCTGAGCGGCGAAGATGGCATGCGCACGGCCATCCGCGCCCTGCGCAAGCTGATCGAACAGTTGCCACAGGATCAGGTGGTCACCCGTTAATCTGTGCGAATAAACGCGCCAGGTGTATCGTGTCTTGTGAGGAGAGTGGTATGTCCGTCAGTAACAGCATGACCGAATTCCCCATCCGTATCAGCCCGAACGGGCGCTATTTTGTCGATGCGCAAGGGCAACCCTGGTTCTGGCTGGGCGATACCGCCTGGCCGCTCTATACGCAATATGCGCGTGAGGATGCCGAGAAGTACCTGGCCAACCGGGCGCAGAATGGCTTCACCGTCATCCAGGGGGTGCTGGCGTGGGGCGGTGGCACCGGCTTCGAGGACAAGGCCCCTGGCCCCAACCCCAACGGCGACCTGCCATGGATCGACAACGACCCGGCCCGCCCGAACGATGCCTATTTCAAGCACGTCGACCACATCGCCAGCTACGCGGCCGAGCACGGCCTGGTGCTGGCCATGTTGCCGACGTGGGGGTACTACGTCAACGACGTGCAGACGCTGAATGCCGAAAACGCCCATGCCTATGGCAGGTGGTTGGGCCAGCGCTACACGAGGGCGTGCACCTGATCACCTATCACCCTTGCGGTTGGACACACTCGTCGTGGTTCTTCCACACCGACGACTGGCTGGACTTCAACATGATCCAGACCTGGACGGAGTGGGCCAAGGTGTACCCGGCCGTCGCCTATGACTTCATGCGCCTGCCGGCCAAACCGGTGGTGCTGGGTGAGGGCGCGTACGAGAATGGGCCGGAGTATCCGCAGGGGCCGATCACGCCGGTGGTGGTGCGACGGCAAGCCTGGTGGGCGTTCATGGCGGGCGGCTATAGCACCTATGGTCAGGATCAGATGTGGCGTGCGCTGCCCGGCTGGACGGATACATTCGACACACCGGCGGCGGTTCATATGACGATTTACAAGACCATCGCCACGTCACACCCGTGGTGGCGGCGCATCCCCAACCAGGGGCTGTTCGCCAGCGGTGTGAGCAGCGAGCGCACCCTCAACGCCGCGGTCAGTTCACCCGAAGGTGACTGGGCCATGGTGTACATGGCCAGCCAGTGCAACGTGCTGATCCACCTGGACCGCATCCAGACCCGGCGCGTCAAGGCTACGTTGGTGAACCCGGCCACGGGCGAGGCGCAGGACGCCGGCACATGCGAGACCGGCAACCGGGGAGACACGCCATTCCCACAATCCAGGCAACAGTGGTTCAGCACGCCGGGGCACTGGGAGGATGCGGTGCTGGTGCTGGATGGAATCGCTTAATTGCTGCGGGTGACCTTCACCTCCTGCGATCCCACAGGTGTGGGCGATGGCCCTCGCGCGTTACCGGCAGGTCTTTTTACTAACGGGATGCATAATGGTTGATGCAGGAGGAAAAGCCCCGATGCGTGTCAACCAACATGTGCGCTGCGAACGTTTCCCATGCACGGATGTGAAGCACGAGTGCTACGCCGTGCCGGATGTGAACGTCAAACCGGAGAATATCACCATCATCATAATTTCGGAAGCCGCGCCGGAGAATCCTGCCGATGGCTATTACGCCAAAGGCGAGCCGCTGTTCGCGCAGACGACCGTGCAGGCGTTTAACGATGCGGGGGTACATGCTACGTCGATCAAAGACATCCTTGGCATGGGTGTGTATCTCACCACGGCGGTGAAGTGCGGCAAGACAGGCTACGGCATCCAGACCGATACGGTCAAAGCATGCTCCTTGTTGCTGGAGCAGGAGCTGGCGCTGTTCCCCAACGTCAAGGTGTTCATGCTGATGGGCGACGTCGCGATCAAGGCGCTCAACGCCATCGCCAGGCGGGCTGGGGAACCACGTGTGATCCCGGCCGGCGCTACCTACAAGCTGCGCGGGCAGAGTTACACGTATCGTAGGGCGCGTGTCTTCCCATCGTATCTACAGGCCGGCCCTGCTTTCTTCATCGAAAAGGTGAAGCGCAAGATGATTGCCGAGGACATCGCCGCAGCGTTGAAAGTTGTCAGTTAGCCGAAGATGTCAGACTTCTTCAGAGAAGTCTGACATCTTCGGCTATGATGGATGACGATGTATCACGACACCACACGCGCAACGCTGATCAAGCGTTATGGGCTGCCGGAGAATGATGCCCTCGACGTAGGGGTTCTCCTGGGCGCGCTGAACCCGCTGAATTCCATCGCACGCTGGCAGACGTATCTGAGCAACACCTGCCTGATGGGCAGGTTCGATCACGTGCTGCTCGGCGAATGCGGCGGCGTCCGTATCGGCTTCGCCGTGGTGTACGGGCCAACTTTCGCCGCCGACTTCGCGCGTATCTTCCAGATCCTGGGCGCAAAGACGTTGATCCAGATAGGCGCCTACGGTGGCTTGCAGCCGGAGATGCGGCAGGGCGACATACTCGTACCCACCGAGTCCATCCGGCAGGATGGCGCGTCGGACGCCTATCTGCCGGATGGCGAGCGCCTGTATGCGTCGGAAGACCTGTCCGAGTCGATCTGCGCGGAACTGCGCGTGGCCGGCGCCACCTGCTATCGTCTGCCGCAGCTCACCATCTGTGGCGGTGTGTTCTCGGAGACGGAAGCGCACATACGCACGTGGGGTTCGTGCGGCTATGGCGGGGTGGACCTGGAGACGGCGGCCACGTTTGCCATCGCGCAGCGTTTTGGGCTGCGCCGGGCCGCCATCCTGGTGTGCTCCGATGTCATTGCGGTTGGGAACACGGTGTTCCACGAGCGCGACGCTGACACCGCGCAACGCTACCAGCGGGGCAAGGAATTGATACACGAGGTGAGTTTGCGTGTGGCGGTGCAGTAGGAGTAGACACTATGGATGACCTCGCGCTCTCGCTCGAAACGCCGCGCCTGATCCTGCGCCCGCTGAGGCTTGACGATGTCGATTTCATCTTCAAGCACTTCAGCGACCCACTGGTGACGCGCCATCTGCTTGACGAAGAGCCGATGGTGAAGCGCGAAGAGGCGGTCGAACTCTTCGAGTTCTTCCAAGACATGGCCGGCAAGACCTACAAGCGTTGGGGCATTCTGCACAAGGAGGATGGCGTGCTCATCGGCACGTGCGGCTTTCACAAGTGGGATCAACGCCGCTTCCACGCCGAGGTCGGCTACGACCTGAGCGCTCAATACTGGGGGCGGGGACTGATGGTGGAGGCGTTGCAGGCTATGCTGAAGTATGGCTTCGAGCGGATGCAACTGAACCGTGTCGAGGCGCTCGTGTATGTGGAGAACCCGCAATCTGTGCATGTCCTGGAGAAGCTGGGCTTTCAGCGCGAAGGCGTGTTGCGCGAGTATTTCTACCGGAATGGGCAGTTTTTCGACCACTTTATCTATTCACTGCTGAAGCGTGAGTGGACGGGCAATCCACGCAGAGCGTAGACAGATAAACAAAACTGGCGAATTCCCTATAATAGGAGTTCAGTGCCGTGGCTTCTGTGAGGCGTCTGAGTCCGTTGGCGCCGGGTGAAAAGGCAATACCGGTTCCGTTACGCTCGTGTAGGAGGCTTGGTCATGGAGATAGCTACTCGGTATCGTTGGTTGCGTGCGATCGCCCTGCTGGTTGTCATCATTAGTTGGATTGTACTGATCGTTGGCGTGATCGTTACTCTCGCGTTCCTGTTGAGCGGCCCGGGTACGGCAGGTCTATGGATTGGCGGCACCAACTGGACCGGCGCATTGTTGTTGCCCTATGCCATCTATGCTTTCGTGCAACTGTTCGTGACCGGCAGTGTCATCACATTGCTGATTGACCTTGAGCGCAACGCGCGCGTCAATGCACGGGCAATTGAAGCCATTGCACGGCTCTCGGAGACTGCGCGGGCGGCGACAGCCCGGTCCGTTGCCACAACGGAAGCGCAGAAATCATAGTAAAGGGGCCTTTTGGATCGCAGCGATCTTGAAGGCGCGCGTTTCGATAGCCACGGCAGGCGTGAAGATTATGCGGGTTTCGTTTTCATGACGGAACTCACCGGTAACTCGATGACGAACCGGCTGCCTTTGCCCAATTCGCTTTGCACGTACACCTGTCCGCCGTGTGCGTGCACAACGCTCTTCACCAGCGCCAGTCCCAAGCCGCTGCCGCGTGCGCCGGCGGTGTCTTTGCCGCGGTAGAAGCGTTCAAAGATGTGTGGCAGGTCGCTGTCGCTGATCCCGCGTCCGTCGTCCTGTACCCACAACTGTACGGCGCTCGTTGTGCTGGTGCCTGTCGCGCTTGCCCCAGCGCTCACATGCCCGCCCGGCGTTGTGAACTTGAGCGCATTGTCGATCAGGTTCGAGATGGCAATCTCGATGCGCGCGCGGTCGCAGCGTAGTGGGACGGATGGTTCCGGCAACTGCAGTGACAGTGTGACGTCCCGGCTCTGCGCATAGGGTTTGAAAGCCGCCGATGCAGCTTGCAGGATTTCGCCGGCATCATGCTCGTTCAGGTCCAGATTGGCCACCCCCGCATCCAATCGCGACAGATCAAGCAGATTGCGCGTAATCCACTCAAGCCGCTCGATTTGCGTCTGACTTTCGGCCAGGAACTCGGCACGTGCGGCCCCATCATCGCCGGCGCCGGTCTGTAAGAGTTCGTTAAAGGTCTTGAGTGCGGTGATGGGCGTGCGGAGTTCGTGCGAAGCATCGGCAATGAAGCGCCGCAGTGTGTCGCGCTCGGCAGCCACCTCCGCGAAGCTGGCTTGCAGGCGCTCGGCCATGTGGTTGAACTGATGCGCCAGTTGCCCACTCTCGTCGTCGCTCATGATTGGTGCGCGCGCGGACAGGTCGCCGCTGCTCATACGACTGGCAGCCAGTGCCAGGCTGTTGATCGGCGCGGTCAATCCGCGCCCGATGAACAAGGCGACCAGCCCGGCCACCAGGCTGGCGCTGAGAGCCGCCAGCAAGATTGCCTGCGTAGCGGCGTCGAACGTGGCCGCGCCGAAGTTGGGCGCACCGCTCAGTTCCACGTAGCCAATGGTGTTATCGGGGTCGCCGATGGGCACGCTGATGGTGCGCTCCGAACGAGGTGCCTGCGCACTGGCCAGTTCGTCCTGGGGCGTGTCAGATGCCTGCGCCGCCTCGAAGATGAAGCGTCTTCCCCAAGGGCCGTCGTCGCGCTGCACGACCATGTACTTGGTTCCCTCCGGCAGTTGTGCGGAGAGCAACTGGTTCTTTAGCTCCTGTGCATAGGGTCTACGGCCTAACAACAGCGACATGATGAACGGCGTGTCTTCATCGCTGGACGAGTCTTCCAACTGGTCGGGTGTGATGATCCAGAGGAAGGTGTCCGGTCCGGTGCGCACGCCCGAGTCGGCCAGCACGCGTTGCCGGGTGTCGAGGATGCGCACGCGCACGTTGCCCAGGAAAGCGGATGTCTGTGCCAGTTGCTGCAATTCCGCCTGGTGTGGTCGTGGCCACATGAGCGAGCTGGCCTGGCGCGCGGCGGCGTTTGCGTTCGCGGTGAGATAGTCGACCTCCTGTTGCTCGACATGGCGCTTGAGGAGCGATAGTGCCAGCGCACCCACCAGGCCAGCGGTGAGTAGCGTCAGGAGCATGTAGCTGGCTACCAAACGCCATCGGATCGAACGCAGTTGCACGGTGCGTCTTCGTATCAAAAACCGATTCTCCCTCGCCAGTCCCTCATGCAGGTCCACGTTCGGGACTGTGCTACCTGCTAAACGCGTCGTATCCCATCCGGTATTGGTAAATAATGAGACTCCTCTCGCAGCGGGGGTAGCACTGCGAGAGGAGAGGGGCGCACCAGGTGCGCGGCTTAGGGGCTTCTATGAGGCTTCTATAGGCTGGACCGCCTGCAGCCTGTATGGCCTAAACCCAGGGATAAGTCAATCATGGTTACAGCGTGTCACCCTGTAGGGGCTGCACTTTCTCGCTATATGGCTGAATGCGTTCAAAGAACTGGTCCAGGCCTGGCAATTGGAACTCTTGCATGCCCTGGCCGTCATTGGATGGCTTCATTCTGAACCTGAACCCACCAAACCCACCACCCACGCTGACGCCCAACCACGCGGCACCCTCCTTGTCGGGGTTTTCGCCCAATGTCACTTTGATTTCGATTGATTTGGCGTCGCTGCCGGTGTCACTGCGTTGAACCGATAGGGTGATCTGGTCGCCGGGTTTGTGTCCAGCGATCACCTCGACCAGCGCCTGCGGCGTGCTCACTGCCTCGCCGTTGACGGCGGTAATCACGTCGCCCTGTTTCAGCCCGGCTGTCTCTGCAGGACTATCGGCAGTGACGTCGCGGATGACGACGGCCTGCTTCACGTTGGGGATGTTGGGGAAGGGCATCCCGCGCTTAAAGCCGCGCAGGTTCTGCGTATAGCGCACGCCCAACCACGCGACACCTTCCTTGTCGGGATTCTCGCCCAGTTGCACCTGCACCTGGCGCGATGTGCCGGTGCTGTTTTCCGCAGGGCTCATCACTTCCAACGTGACCGTGTCGCCCGGCTGATGGCCGGCAATGACGTCACTCAGGGTCTTATCGATTCCCAGTTGGGTACCGTCGATCGAAATGATCAAGTCGCCCTTCTTAAGGCCAGCTTTGGCGGCAGGGCTGTCTGTCACCACTTCCGTGACCATGACCTGCGTGGTGGTCATGCCCTTGGTGGCGCTGAATGTCTCGCCAGGCAATAGTCTGGCTCCGGCCTTTTGCAGGCCGAACGGTGTCAGACCTAATATCGCTGTGCCGTTGCGATCGCCCAACGTGACCGTCACGGATTGTTGATCGTCTCCGTGCAGAATCGTCAGTGTAACTTTGTCGCCGGGTTCGAGATCGCGCAAAGCGCCAGCCACGTCGGCGGGTGTATTGACTTCCGTATCGCCGACCTTTAAGAGGATGTCGCCGCGTTTCACGCCAGCTTGCGCAGCCGGCCCGTCCTTCTCAACGGAGATGATCACGACGCCCTGCTCATCTTCCTGTGCTGCCGATAAAGCCGGCACGATGTGTGACAGCGATTGGCCTACCCGCGCTGCTGCACGGACGACGCTGACGCCGGTGGCCAGGCTCACTCCCACCAATAGCGCCAATCCAGCGACGATTCCCGATGCAATCAATACCCCTTTTTTCATGCTCCATCAACCTCCAAACATGAGGAAAATAGTTACAGTCTCATCATAAGTAGCGATATTGCGCCGTGATTGTGAGTGTGTTAAGGTTTCGCAATATCTCCATGGACTGAGCCGCCCGCAGGTTCAGGCTGTCTAGGGTTTGAA
>JAMDDR010000488.1 GCA_023488685.1 Chloroflexota bacterium
TGCGCATCCCTGAGGGATGCGCAGGCTGGCATGGCGGTGTATCCTGGACCTGTTCGTGCGATCCATATCCGCCATCGTTGGTGGGATTACACGAATCACTTGAAAAGAGGCCGGCAGTTCCCCTCCCCCCACCTGCTGGCCTCTTATGTTGTCCTTTGCTCCACAGATCTGCCGGCACTGGCTGGGTGAGCGACGCAAAAATGCCTCTTGACATCCGAGGACGTTAGCCCTACAATCATTAGCAAGTTAATGATTAGCACGCCAATGACAACCGAAACAGAAATCCAAATTCATGATGCGCAACTGCTGGCCCAATTCAGCCAGATGTATCGCACGGCCGTCGACGCCTTTATGGATCGGCTCGACATGCACCGGGGGCAGGCACTACTCCTCTGTACGGTCGCCAAGCGGGACGGGATGACGCAATCGGAAATCGCCGAGCAGCTCTCGGTCCAGGGTGCAACCATCACCAACATGCTGCAGCGGATGCCGCGCCGAGGTCTGGTGCTCCGCCGGCGCGACCCTGACGACAACAGGCTCGTCCGCGTGTACGTCACGGACGAAGGGCGCAACAAGGAGCACGCGATCGACCTGCAGTTACGCACCTTGGAGCAGACCGTGCTGAAAGGGATCGGCGAGCAGGACCGCCAGGTGTTGCGCCAACTCGTGTGGCAGATGATCGATAACATGAGCGGCGCGAGTTAGCTCTTTCGTTCGGGTAGTTATTTGGCATTCACGTCGTAACGTTTGAAAAGGTTATCAACAGTAGGGGAATCAAGTTATGACGATATCCGCACAATCAGAGGCACTGGTGAGCCAGCGTATTCATCCGGCAACGCGCCTTGGGCACGTCCATTACACCGCCGCAAACCTGGATCGCCAGATTGCCTTCTATGAGAAGGTCCTGGGGTTTAAGCTGCACTGGCGTGAGGGCAACGCCGCCGGGTTGGGTGCAGGGAAAGAGGACTTGCTACGCCTGACCGAACAGCCGGACGCCCGCCGCGTGCGCGGCACTACCGGCCTGTACCATACCGCCTTTCTCGTGCCGGCGCGCTGGGACCTGGCGCAGCTCTTGAAGAGCATTGCTGAGACGCGGACGCGCATCCAGGGAATGAGCGATCATGGCACACATCACGCCATCTACCTGCCCGACGCGGAGGGGAATGGCATCGAGCTGGCCTGGGACCGCCCGCAGGCACAGTGGCCCAGGACCCTCGCCGAGATGATGCAGCGCAACCGCGGGCTCTCCCCGGAGGAAGTGTTCAGTGCGCTGGAGGAGAACACAGCTCCCTGGGAGGGGCTGAATGCGGAGACGAAGGTGGGGCACGTTCATCTGCACGTCTCACAGCTTCCTGCGACGGAACACTTCTACCGTGAAGTGCTCGGCTTCGACATTCCCATGGATATGCGGATGGATACCGCGCTCTTCTTCAGCGCAGGGGGCTACCATCACCACATCGGGACGAATGTCTGGCAAGGTGTCGGTGCGCCGCCACCGCCCGCCGATGCCATCGGGTTGCGTTACTTCAGCGTGGTCGTGCCCGACGGCGCCGAACTGGAGCGTGTCGTGACCCGCGTCCGGCAAGCGGGCATCGACGCCGAACGAGCCAGGGATGGTTTCCTGGTTCGTGATCCTGCCGCCAACGGCATCGTTCTGACTACGCCAGCCGCTGGGTAAAAGGAGTCAGAAGTCAGGAGTCAGAACGACGCCACCCTGCCAGCTCTGCCCGGCGTAGAGCCTGTCTCTCACTTTTTACTCCAAGCCCCGTCCTCCAGGGCGCTGAGGCTGGGCGCGCACTGCGCCCCCGGCAAGTTCAGTCTGCCGGCTCGTTCAGTCTGCATCTGAGGATGCAGGCTGAACACTCAGGAATGAGACGGGGCGAAATGTTCCCGACCGCGTTGCCACCAGGAAGATGTCCCCGAGGACGCAGGCTGGAGGTACATTTTGTAAAAGAGGCGGTTCCTCCCACAGGTTGCGTCACTCACCTGCGCGAGGGCGCCCATTGGAGGCACGGCCCGACACCCAGTTGTCAGCAGTTGTCAGGCCGCTTCTGACAACAGTTGTCAGTTGTCAGTTGTCAAAACCCCTGACATCTGTGCCCAACCCCTCCGCGCCTGAGCACTGCGCACTCAGCACACACACGCTCAGACCCATTGACAGTTGGTCCAGTTTTCAGTACTATTGACAAATTAACAATATTTGTCAATTTGTTAGAGAGGTGTTGATTGAGCAGCCTGAAGCCCGAACAGGAAGAACGGGAGAAACGCATTTTGGATGCGGCGGCGGAACTCATCATACGGCAGGGCTACGACAAAACCACCATGAGTGATGTCGCCGAGGAAGCCGGCGTGAGCAGAGGCATCGTGTACCTGCACTTCGAGAACAAAGACAAACTCTTCGAGGCGCTGGTCTATCGTGAGACGCTGCTGTACGCCCAGGCCTGGCTGGATCACATCGAGGCAGATCCGCGCGGCGGCACGATTGGCGGCATTTATCGTGCCGTCCTGTACGCTATCAAAAGCCGCCCATTTATGGTAGCGATGATGCGGCGAGACCGGCGAACTTTTGGTAGCTATCTCCACAAGCCGGACAACCTGTTCGCGTCGATGCAGTCAGCCTCATTCAGCGCAGACTTTTTCCAAGCACTGCAAGAGGTGGGGGTGATTCGCAAAGACGTCGACCCGGTGGTGACAGCGCACATCATGGATGTGCTGTCTTACGGGCTGGTGACGATAGGAGAGTTTAGACAGCCCGACGAGCTTCCCCCCTATGACGTGGTCATGGAAGCGATTGGCGACATGATGGATCGCCTGTTGGCGCCGGAAGACGGCGGCAACAGCGAAGGCGGGAAAGCCGTCATCCGGCAACTCGCCGCCACGTCGAGGGCCTACTTTGAACAAATGAAACAAGCAAAGGAAAAGAAAGAAGGAACTGAATCATGAGCCTGTTGAGCCGTCTGATGGCGTGCATGGCTAAACTCCCTCGCGCCGATACCTACGACATTGCCGTTGAGAAGAACCTTAAAGTGCCCATGCAGGATGGTGTCATGCTGCTGGCGAATCGTTACTACCCGCGCAAGAGCGACAGTCGTCCAACCATTCTGATGCGTACACCTTATGGGCGCGGGAATTTCGACTACTACGCACGTCTGTTTGCCGAGCGCGGTTTCCAGGTTCTGCTCCAGGCTTGCCGGGGTACCGATGGCTCGGGAGGTGAATTCGACGCCTTCCGACAAGAGCATCTTGATAGCAAGCCTACGGTCGAATGGATCAAGCGACAGGATTGGTTCAACGGTGATCTTGCATTGTATGGGTCGAGCTACCTGGGTTACGTCCAGTGGCCGATTGCCGCCGAGGCGGGCCGGGAACTGAAGGCACTGGTGGCACAAATGTGCAGCCCGGACATCCGTAGAGCAATCTACCCCGGCGGCTCTCTCGCGCTCGACATCTTTCTCAGATGGGCGGTAGGCGTAGGTCAAGGGGGGCCGTCCATCCCTGTTGCAATGAAGATACAACGACGCCTGAAGCGAGGCTGCGACCATTTGCCGCTACGCGATGCCGATGTCGTCGTGAGTGGACAGCCAGCGCGTTTCTGGCGAGACGTGGTTGACCATGAACCGGATGACGACTGGTGGAAAGCGCAGGATTACTGGGCGCCGGTTCCACAAGTCACTGTACCCGTTCAATTGTTCAGCGGCTGGTATGACTTTTTCCTGCCGGATGTCGTTCGGCTGTATGAGGAGCTTCGCCGTGTGGGTCGCCAGTCCCATCTCATTGTCGGGCCCTGGGCGCACGGGAGTTGGCAGGTGATACAACACGATGTGCGTGAAGCGCTCCCCTGGTTTCGAGCACATCTGCTGGGCGACCGCAGCGGCTTACGCGATTTGCCCGTTCACTTGTATATGATGGGCGCCAACGAGTGGCGCGATTATGCTGACTGGCCCCCGGCAGGATATCGCCCGCAGCGATGGCACCTTCAGTCCGAACATCGCCTGGCACCCCAAGCGCCTGTTGCGTCCGAGCCAGATCGCTACCGCTACGATCCCGCAAACCCAACGCCAGCCGTCGGGGGTATTGGACAGGTTACGAACTTCGGCGTGAAAGACCAACGCAAGCTGGAGGCGAGACCTGACGTGTTGACCTACACCAGTGCTCCCCTCAACCGCGACCTGGAAGCCATTGGGCATGTGCAGGTGGAGCTTTACGTTCGTTCTAGCCTTGAACACACTGACTTCTTCGCCTGCCTGTGCGATGTCGATCCCTCTGGTAAGTCGATCAATGTGAGCAGCGCAATCTTCCGCGTGCGTCCTGGACATCCGGCACCAGAGGCGGACGGCTGTCTCAAGGTTTGTTTCGACCTATGGGCGACGGCGTACCGCTTCCGAAGCGGACACCGCATCCGGCTTCAGGTTTCGAGCGGCGCGCATCCGCTTTTTGCGCGACACCTGGGCACGGGCGAGTCATTAGCAACGGCGACGACGATGAAGATCGCCGAGCAAAGCATCTATCACGACCCGGCGCGCCCCTCGGCGGTTATTCTGCCCGTTTCAGCCTGACAGACCCTCCCGCGGGTTGGTGTGACGAGCCGCGACCTGCGCCACCAACCCGCGGGAGGGTGCCCACTCTCACAAGGTAGGTGAATGTTATGAGCATCATGAGCCGTCTCATGGCAAGGCTGTATAAACTCCCACCCGCGGAAACCTACGATATTGCCGTTGACAAAAATCTCGCAGTGCCAATGCCTGATGGCGTGGTATTGCGTGCTGACCATTATTACCCGCGCCATGCGCCGAATCGGCCAACATTGCTGATTCGAACCCCCTATGGTCGTTCGCGTTTGGGCGTCATCTGGGGATCGCTTTTTCCCGAACGTGGCTTTCAGGTGCTGATCCAGAGTTGCCGGGGAACCGATGACTCTGGCGGCGAGGGCGTTGAGTACAACGAGATCAATGCTTTTCGCGGGGAGCGTGCGGATGGGCTGGCGACGCTTGAATGGCTCAAGTCGCAGGACTGGTTCGACGGCAGGTTGGGGATGGCAGGTCCAAGTTATATGGGCTTTACCCAGTGGGCAGTCGCGCGTGATGCCGGACCGATGTTGAAGGCCTTTTCCACACAAGTCACCAGTTCGGAATTTCGCAGCGCGATGTATCCGGGCGGATCATTCAACCTGGAGATATTTCTGCAGTGGATGCAGATCACGCACAGCTTGAAGGGCTCGCTGCTGGATTACCTCCGGGATGTGGTCAATGCGGGCCGCCGTATGAAGGCCGCAACATCGCATTTGCCTCTGTACGAAGCAGACCAAATTGCGGTGGGTGAACCCAAAAAATTCTGGCGGGATTGGCTGCAACATACCGAGCCCGGTGATGAATGGTGGGCAGCCGAAGATTACAGCCAGGATGTTGCAGACGTAACCGCCCCGAACCATTTGATTAGTGGCTGGTATGATTTTCTGCTGCCACAACTGCTGCGCGATTATGCCGCCCTGGAACGAGCAGGACGCAAGCCCTATCTCACTATTGGTCCCTGGTCACACAGCAGCAACGGATTGGCTGAGACTGGCGTGCGCGAATCGCTCCTGTGGCTGCGCGCGCATCTTCTTGGCGAGACCAAAGCGCTGCGGGCATCACCTGTGCGCATCTACGTGATGGGAGCGGACGAGTGGCTCGATTTGGCGGCGTGGCCTCCCAGCCATGTGCAGCCTCAGCGCTGGTATCTCCAGCCAGAAGCGGCGCTCACAACGAACATGCCCCCCGCTTCACAGGCGAGCCAGTTCCGCTATGACCCCGCTGACCCAACCCCCAATGTGGGCGGTGCGACAAATGACACTTTGGGCAGGGGCACCGGCGCACAGGATAATCGTAAATTAGAGGCACGCCCCGATGTACTGGTCTTTACCAGCCCGCCGCTGGAGCGAGACACCGATATCATCGGGCCAGTTACCGCCGAGCTATTTATCAAGTCCAGCCTTGAGCATACCGATTTCTTCGTCCGCCTGTGCGACGTTCATCCGGATGGTAAATCAATGAACGTGTGCGATGGGCTGCTGCGGCTCTTCCCCGGCCGGCCCGCTGCTGACCCGGATGGCTGCCGCAAGGTTGTGATCGACCTCGCGCCGACAGCCTATCGTTTCAAGCGCGGGCATCGCATTCGGGTGCAGGTTTCCAGCGGCGCGTTTCCGCGTTTCGCACGCAATCTAGGCACAGGAGAACCTTTAGCGACAGGCACAACGATGCGAGTTGCCGAGCAGCAGATCTACCATGACCCAGCGCATCCGTCAGCCATCATCCTGCCCGTGCAGTCTCCAGCGAACCGTATCACCACCTGAGCGGCTTCAACGAGCGAAACAGGTAGTCGTAACTCCGACAGAAAGACCAACCACCAAGGCCACCAAGAGCACCAAGAACGTTCATGTCGTCTCTCTTGGTGGTCTTGGTGACCTTGGTGGTTCCAAAGGTTTAACGGTAACTGCTGCTACTCGTACAGCAGCGGCTTTATCTCGTCGGAGTCGATGTTGGTCTTGTCGTACCAGTGGTAGCCGGTGTCAATCGTCTTGGGCAACTGCTCGCCCTTGATCGCCTTGACCGCGGACTCCACACACTTGTAGCCGATGCCGATGGGGTCCTGGGTGATCGCGCCGGCCTCGACGCCGCTGCGGATGGCGTCCATCTGCTGTTTGCCGGCGTCATAGCCGATGACCACGATCTGGCCTTCCTTCTTCATCTCTTTCACGCCATTCAGAACGCCGATGATGGAGCCTTCGTTGGCGCCGAAGAAGCCCTTCAGATCTGGGTGCGCCTGGATGATGGCCTTGGCCAGGTCGGTGGACTTCAGTTGGTCGCCACCGCCGTACTGGACATCCACTACCTTGACGTTGGGATGCTTCTCCTTCATGCGGTTGAGGAAACCGTCACGGCGGTCGATGCCGGTGCGGCTGGTCTGGTCGTGTACGATCACCGCCACTTCACCCGCATCGCCGATCAGTTCCGCCATCTTGTCGGCAGCCGCGCCGGCTGCCGCAAGGTTATCGGTGGCGGCGGTGGTCGCGGGGATGTCGCTGTCCACGCCGGAGTCAAAACCGATCACAGGGATGTTGGCGGCCTTGGCCTTCTCCAGTAGTGGAATGGCGGCCTTGCTGTCGAGCGCCGCGAAGCAGATGGCGGCGGGTTTCTTATCCAGCGCGGTCTGCAGCATTTCGATCTGCTTATCAACCTGCGACTCGGATTCCGGGCCTTCGAAGGTGATCGTGACATTGAGATCCTTGGCTGCCTTCTCGGCGCCGGCCTTCACTGCCTGCCAGAACTGGTGCTGGAAGCCCTTGGAAATGACGGGGATATAGACCCCCTCGGCTGAGGTCTGGGCGCCTTGTGCGGGCGCCTGCGTCGCGGCGGCGGGCGCCTGGGCCGCGGGGGGAACCGCACAACCAGCCGCCAGCGTCGCGATCATTAGCAGACTCGCAGGGACGACAAACAACTTCCTGGTTTTCATGGCAAATCTCCTCACATTAAACATGGAAAAGACACATGGGACTTATCGGCGCATCTGTAGGACTTATTGCCTCCTTGGCCTCACCTCCTTGCATCTGAGTATTCGTGTCTGGCCAGAAACCCGATTTCGGCGCTGACGCGCAGCGCTGTAAAAATCGGGTTTCTAAGTCAAGGCCGCTGCGACCTGCGGCGACGGATGATGTCCAGGTACACTGCCAGGATCACGATGGCGCCGGTGACGACGGTCTGCCACTCCTGCGGCACCGACAGGATGCGCAACCCGTTGGTCAGCGTGCTGATGAGGAACGCGCCGATGATGGTGCCCAGGATGGTGCCCTCACCACCGCTCAACGATGTGCCGCCGATCACCGCAGCGGCGATGGCGTCCAGCTCGTAGCCCTGGCCCAGCGCGGGCTGTGCGGAGTTCAGGCGGGCCGCGATCACGACGCCCGCCAGCCCGGCGAAGGCGCCGCCCAGCGTGTAGATCGCAATCTTCCACCGGCTCACATTGACACCCGACAGGCGCGTCGCCTCCTCGTTGCTGCCCAGCGCGAACGTGTAGCGGCCCAACACCGTCCTGGTCAGGATGAAGCTGGCCAGGATGGCCGCGCCGAACAGGATCAGCACCGCGTTGGGAATATCCAGCCCTGG
>JAMDDR010000493.1 GCA_023488685.1 Chloroflexota bacterium
GCTGGCCCCCACAGCCAGCTCACTTTACCCTCCGCAGCTATGGATGAACCACATTGCCAATGGGTTGTAGGCGGTATGAGGTGATGTCTGCCGTGCTAGGGCCATGAAAAATTTCACTAAATGCGGCAACTCCACCTGGGCCCAACTCAATCACGTTCACGTTCGCGGGGAAACAGCTTAGCACGGCCTTATTGTTATCATAGAGCGTCATCACCACCCTCGGGAACTTAATCGTAGCTGTATAAACGTTCCATATCGAACCGTAGATCCAATACTCTTGCAACAAGGGATCGTAAGCGTCAATCACGGTTGTTATTGAGAGAATCGTTGTCACTGTGGCTTGCGGGCTGTAGGTGACAGGTTCGATCTGATAGCGCGTCCACTGCTGGGGACCGAAGAAGAAATGGAAACAGGTGCTTTCGCCTGGCCGAAGCGTGGGCACCAGGGTGATAGCAGACGCAGTATCCACTTGCTGGTCGTTATTCAACAAGTTCACCGTGACACGTGCATTTGAGATCGGCACCTGGGTTCCATTACAGACTTCGCCGGCAACCCATGTACCGCCGACATTGGATCCATAGCCGATATGTTGCACGGTAACACCATGCAGACACGATGGCTGACTCACGACCGGCAACCACGCCCTGGGTTGGATTTCGCTGGGTGCGCCAGAGGCCGATACGCACATGATGCTAAAAGCCACAAACAAAGCCTTGACATATCGCGGTGCGAAGACAGGATTCATGAGAGTAAACCTTCTGATAAAGCAGAATTGAGACTCAAGATGACGTGCTGATCGTTGTTATCGCATTGAATCTAGACATCGTTCGGCATGATTGTTCCCCCTGACTGTGTAGAGTGGCTCACGGCTGTACGGCGCACGAAACCACGACATGACTGAGTTTAGCAAAAATGGTGCCAGCCATTATTCGTATGAACCGCTCTTCATCGCAAGCCCCTTCACCGCCGGCGCTCCCTTCATCTCGTCCGACGTGTGGATTCTGATCGCCGCGCTGTGTGCGCTGGTCAGTGGCGCCTGCGAGGCTTCCCCAAGTGGCCCATCATCGGCGCCAGCATCGCGATCGCGGTGGCCGCGGCGGGCGTGTGGCTGTTCGGCCAACTGCGGCTGGCCAGCGCGGCGCCGCTCGGCGTCCAGCTCTCGGCCTCCGCGCAACGCGGGCAGCAGGTCTTTCAATTGCATTGCGCGGCCTGTCACAACACCAGCACCCATGTGAAGTATGGCCCCGGCCTGGCAGGTCTGTTCGAGCCGGGCGGCCCGCTGCTACCCGACGGCGTCGACTACGGCGGCCGATTGCCAAACGGCCAGGAAATCAACCCGGCCAGCGTGGCGGAATGGCTGCGCACCGGCGGCCGAGGTCAGATCGGCGTTATGCCGCCGGTCGGGCTGGGAATGCGCGATACCGAAATCGCGGATGTGATCGAGTTTCTGAGCGGGCTCAAGCAGTGACGGTCCGGTTGAGTTCGTCCATGAAGGCCATGAGCAATTCAGGGCTGTAACGCCGTAGCACGGCGTCGAGATCCTGTTGGATACTCCTCTCGCGGCACCAACTCTGTTGTGCCATTTCGCCGAGCCACGGCCAACCCAGGATCACCTGTTCCTCGTTCTGCTTCGACCTGACAAAGTCAAGCCCCGCTTCGAGCACGTCGAGCAGCGCAAGGTTCGCGCTGGCGGTGACCCGCTGCAGCGCCCGTTCGTATTCGTCCACCCAGGGTGCCGGCTCGAACGCCCTGGCGAGCGTTTTGTCGAACAACGAGAGGCGCAGGCGCTCGACGAGACCCAGCCGGTCGAAATTGCGATGCCGGAACGCCTGGCTGGCAAAGAGCGCGAACCAGTCCAGCCGCGGGTCCTTGAAATCGTAGTCCGGCTGCCCCACGCTGCCCTTCAGCCGTCCCTCCTGGCGCAAGCGCTGCTCGACCGGCGTGCCCGCATAAGGCAGCATCTTGCAGAAGTTCGCGGGGCAACAGCCATCCGCGGTCATCGCCATCAGGAAGTTGATGTTTTCGCGGATCGTGTCGAGCGTGCTGTCAGGGTCGAACAGCATGAATCCCATGTCAAACGCCAGGCCGAGTTGCTTGAGCGTTTCGATCGCGCGGCGGTTCTGATCCACGCTGACCCGCTTGTTCAGCGTGCGCAGCCCCTGCCGGCTGCCCGACTCCACCCCCAGGTAAACGGCGATGAGGCCGTGCTCCCGGCACTGCGACAACAAGCCTGCTTCCACATCATCCACCCGGCAGGCGATCTTCCAGCGCACCTCGCCGGTGAGGTGCTGCTCGTCGAGCGCCTTCAGGAAGTCCTGCACCCAGCGGCGCTGCTGGGGCGATCGGGCGGCGAAGTCATCATCCTGGAAGATGAAGAAGCGCACGCCGTCGTTAGAGAACAAAGCCTGCATCTCCGCGACCACGGCTTGCGGCGAGCGCGTGCGGCGCAGCGGCCCCGGCGCACCGCCGTAGAACTGGCGGATGCTGCAGAAGGCGCAGTTGAACAGGCACCCGCGGCTGGCGATGATGGAGGCTGCCCGGATGCCGCGGGGCAACAGGCGCGGTTTGTCCCGGACCGGTGGCGGGAGCGTATCGAGCGCCGCGATCAGTGGCCGTGGCGGGTTGACGACGATATCCTCACCCCTGCGAAATGCCAGCCCAAGGATGCTGTCCCAGGAGGCAGGTTGATGCACCTTTTCGAGCAGTTCCAGCGCCGTCAACTCGCCCTCAAAACGCACCACCGAGTCGACAGCCGGCATCGCACGTAACGCCTCTTGAGGGCGCAAGCTTGGGTAGTGCCCGCCGATGGTGAAGTGCGCGGTCACACCCGCGTCTCGCAGCGACGTCGCCAACTGGGCGAACTCGTCGACGGTGTATTGGAAGATGATCGAAAAGCCCACCAGCTTCGGCGCATGGGCACGAATCGCTTGCAGAATATGCTGGTGTTCGCCGGGGACGAAGGGCAGTAGCTGAGCCTGGTAACCCGACGCCCTCAGCGTGGCGACGATCGAGCGCAAACCAAGATTCTCCTGGTTCTCGTAGCCGACAAACAACGCATCCAGCGAATCGCTCAAAGGAGGAATCATGCGGGACCTCCTGTGAAGGAATGGCCGGCTCTGTTGTCGACAGGGCCGGCCATCGCGCGCCTACTCTACTGGCCGGCGACGATTTCCTTGATCTGTCGCAGTTGCTCGACTTCGAGTTCCTTCATGCGGATACGGTGGTCAAACTGCACCTGGATGACCTTTATCATCCTCTCCCTGTCGAGGCGCCACCAATCAGGGATCGGATCCCAGATCTGCCAGATGCGCAACATCTCCAAGTCGACAAGCTGCTTCGGCACGTTCTCAGGTCCCATCGCATACCTCCTTTCATCGCCCGGGCCGGAGGTGCTCCGGCCCGGACCAACACGCGAGTGAACTGCCAGAACGCGCCCTCGTATGTGGCTGGCGATCATGCGGTCCAGGCAGCTCACGTTGGCGTTCTGGGCGAGAGGTCGAGCAGAGAACGGGATGATGCGGCGTTTTGAAGATCCGTTGCGTCAGGCGACGTTAGCGTGGCGAAGTGCAATCAGATGTGCGGATGATGATCTAAATTGATTGTAGGCTGCCGGGCACAATAGTCAAGTTGAGCAGAATGGCTACGCAGCGGCGGCGGGGGACAGATCATCCTATGCCTATTTCTCACACCCAATACCGTTCTTATCACCATCTAGCCGATGTGGATCAGGCTGCAGCACACGAAAACCTTTCGCAGGAATATCCTCGCAGTTGAGATCAGGTGGCGGCGGGGCTATGCACACATCGGGATACGAAGGGTCGCAGTTGGCTTGTGTCGACTCGGCGGCGGGTTGTTCAGAAACAGGGGCGTCGGTTGGTTGCTCTACAGCAAGCGCTGGTGTGGGCTGCGCTGCAGCCGGCGCATCAGTCGCCTGGACCGCTGGCGCCTCAACCACGGCGACAGTAGATGGGTCACCGCTCAGCGTTACCAACTCACCAAATACCCAGCCTGGCTGATCACTGAATTTAATCTGCCACCAGGTTGCATCTGCGTTCTTGCCGGTAACAGGCGATGACTGCCCCTTTGGAAGTTGCCCGACCTGGTCAAATGTCGTGCCCGGCCCGCTGCGCACGTTCACATAGTCATTGCCTTCCTTAACAGTGAGCTGGACTTGTGCGGGTGCCGGCGTGTCCGTGACTACTGGTGCGCTCGTTGGCGCCGGCGGCTCCGTCGCAGGAACTTCCGCCGGTACTGCGGATGCGGTAATCGTAGGGGTTGCTTGTGCCGGCTGTTCGCTATAAATGGTGACGTTCACAGCAACGATCTGACTTGGGCTAGTGGAAGTGGATGCTGGAGGTGTTGAAGCGGACCGTGGCATGACAACCGTTGAAAGCGTGCTGCACAAGCATAATCCAACGAGCAGACCACCACCCCCCACGAGCACCTTCCCGACAAGACTTCGAGTCCAGGTATTCTTGACGAACTGCATTGCTACCCCCTTGCAGCGTCACATGTGTCGTAAGTGACGCAAAACCGACGGGTATGCTGGGTAAGCAGCTTCGCTGCGTGAATCGATCCCTATCGTTTCTCCTTAACGTCGTTTGGCATTGTTGTTCCCCCTGGCTGTGTTGGCAGGCTCACGAACGCATAAAGGCATACGAAACTGCGACATCCATGAGTCTAGCAGAAATCGCGCCGACCACGCATGGCGCGATCCGCCTATACTGTACAGGATCATCCATGTACTTCATGCACACTGCACGGCTTGCATTCCGCACGTGGCAGGAGGGCGATCTCGACCTGGCGCTGGGCCTGTGGGGCGACGCCGGCGTCACGCGCCTGATCGGCGGGCCCTTCTCCAGGCAGCAGGTCCTGGACCGGCTCACGCGCGAGATCGCCAATTTAAATGCCTATCGCGTTCAATACTGGCCCATCTTTCTGCGGGCGAGCGACGGACATGTCGACGAACATGTAGGTTGCTGCGGGCTGCGGCCGTATAAGCTGGACCAGGACATCTACGAGATCGGCTTTCGTCTCAGGACAGCTTATTGGGGCCAGGGCCTGGCACAGGAAGCAGCGTGCGCAGTGATGGCCTATGCCTTCGACACGCTCGGGGCGACGGCCCTGTTCGCCGGGCATCACCCCGCCAACCAGGCCTCACGCCACGCGCTGGAGAAGCTTGGGTTTCGCTACACCCACGACGAGTTCTATGCCCCCACGCAATTGCAACACCCTTCGTACCTGCTGCGGGCGGAGGAATATGCACAACGAGTGACTTGAATGATGGACACCACGATTAAAACCGGCTGCACGTTTCATCCGCCTGCATTGCACACCCGCGCACGTGCAAACGTCGCCCGCAACGCCTGGGCGGCGGTGGTGTACGACCGGGCCATGCAGGCGGCTCAACCCTGGTTGGAGATGAGCGACGCCGCGCTCTGGGTGTTGATGTTCGGCCCTACCCTGCGCCGCAGTTGGATGGTGTGGTCGAACGGCCACTGCCCGGCCTGCCAACGCGCGGTGCCCATGTACACGTGGGAGATCGACGCGCTGCGCCAGCCGTGGAAAGTCAGGTGCCCGCATTGCGCGGAGCTCTTCCCCAAGAACGACTTTCAGGCCTTCCATCGCTCCGGGCTGGACGAACACGCCGTGTTCGACCCCGCCCACGCCGACCGCACGCTGTTGTTCAACGGCGAGCACCCCGACCCGGCCGATCCGCTCCATCGCTTCGGCGTCGACGACGGTAACGGTTACACGGACGGCGAGCGGCGTTGGTGGTTCACAGCCACCTACCTGGTCTACGGCCAGTGGAAACAACTCGTGCTGGGCGGCATTCGCCATCTGTCGGTCGCCTACGCGCTGACCCAGGACGCGCGCTACGCGCACAAGGCCGGCGTGCTGCTCGACCGCGTGGCCGATCTGTACCCCAGCTTCGACTTCCGAATCGAAGGCGTGATGTACGAAGGCCCGGCGCACGCCGGGTACGTGTCGACCTGGCACGATGCATGCGAGGAGACACGCGAGCTGGCGCTGGCGTACGACCGCATCTTCGACGCGTTGCAGCGCGATGATGCGCTGGCGGCGTTTCTGGATGCACAGGCGCGCGCGCACGGCATTGCGCAACCCAAAACGACGCCCGCCCAGGTGTGTGCCAACATCGAGCGCGGCATCCTGCACGACGCGCTGGCGCATCTGGACAAGATCCAGTCCAACTACCCGCGCACCGAGATCGCCGATATCGTGATCCGGGCCGTGTTGGGCGGACTGGCGCAACCGGACCGGCTCGCCCCCCTGTTCGACGACATGTTGGCGCGCGCGACGGCGGTGGACGGCGTGACCGGCGAGAAAGGGCTGTCGGCCTACGCGTCGTTCACCATCCAGGGCGTGGCACTGCTGCTGGCGCTGTGCGACCGCGCGGCGCCGGGCTTCCTGGAACAGATGCTGGCACGCCACCCCAGGCTGCGCGACATGTACCGCTTTCACATCGATACGTGGGTGTGGCTGCCGCGCCAGGATGGGTACGCCGCCGATGGTTACATCGCCGATGGCTACATCGCCTACTATCCGCACGCGGGCGACTGCGGCACCTTTGCCGAGTCGTCCAACCAGTACGTCGCGGTGGAATTCGCCACCGATCACGGCATCGATTCAGCGCCCCTGTCCTATGCCCTGGCGCCGTCGATGTTCACTTTTCTGTGGCGGCTGTATACGCTCACCGGCGACGCTGCCTTCGTCCAGGTCATGTACCGCGCCAACGGCAACACGGTAGACGGGCTCCCTTACGATCTGTTTGCCGCAGACCCCGCCGAGCTACAGCGCTGTGTGCGCGCGGTAATCGACCAGCACGGCAGCGTGCCGCGCGCAGGCAGCGTCAATAAACAGCAGTGGCACCTGGCCATCCTGCGCAGCCGTTCTGGCGCCGCCTGGCTCAAATACGATACCGGCGGCCGGCATGGTCACCTGGACGGGCTGAACCTGGGGCTGTTTGCCAGGGGGCTTGATCTGATGCCGGACTTCGGCTACCCGCCGGTGCATCGCGGCGGCTGGAGCGGGCCGAATTTCGACTGGTACGTGGGCACGCTGTCGCACAACACGGTGGTCGTGGATGGCGCGCAGCAGGCCAAGGGCGCGGGCGCTACCACGCTGTGGGTGGATGCGCCGGGCTGCCGCGTCATTCGCGCCGCCGCCCCGGAACTGATCGGCGGCGGGCGCTACGAGCGCACCATCGCCATGATCGATATCTCTGACGATGACTTCTATCTACTCGACGTCTTCCGCGTGGCAGGCGGGCGCGATCACGCGTGGTTCATGCACAGCCACTTCGGACAGATACGCACCCAGGGGCTCGTCCTGCAGCCGGCCGAGGCGTACGGCCACGGTGCGCTGATGCGCCACTTCAACGCCGACCCATCGCCCATGCCTGGCTGGAGCGTCGACTGGCAGATCGAGGATCGTCACGGCTACCTGCCAGCCGGGGCGGACGTGCACTTGCGGTGCATCGGGTTCACCAGCGGCGCGCAGGCGCACGTGGCCGAGGCCTGGGTGTCGGTGGGCGATTTCAACCGCAACGAGGAGGCCTGGATCCCGCGCCTGATGGTGCGACGGCGCGCAGTGGAGGGACCGGCGGCCGCGCCGTTGCAATCCACGTTCGTGGCGGTGATCGAGCCGTACGCCGGCCGGCCGAACATTACCGGGGCGCGGCGTGTCGCGCTGCCGTTGCCGGACACGCACGTGTGCGTCGAAGTGACCCTTACCAATGGCCGGCGCGATCTCATCCTGCTGGCGGACCCTGAGGCGACAGACGCCGCCCAGGTCGCTGCAACTGTGCGTGAGCGGCTCGGGCTGGCCGTCGCGGGCGAAGCCATACTGGCACAGTTCGCCCTGGATGGCGCGACGCTGCGCGTGTCGGCGTGGGATCGCCATAATCCCAACGGCTGAATCCGCCTGCAAACACACCAAACGCACCCCCACCCAGCCTCCCCTTGCCAAGGGGAGGCGCCGCGCCGCCGTTCTCCCCTCCTTACTAAGGAGGGGCCGGGGGTGGTTCCCACAACCCCACCCAACCTCCCCTTGCCAAGGGGAGGAGAAGCCGATATCGGCATGGTGCGTTCAAACACCA
>JAMDDR010000555.1 GCA_023488685.1 Chloroflexota bacterium
AAAGCGACGATACTGGCTTCACGCTCCATTGTGTTGCCTCCTGGTTGTCCACCGTGAGTGTAGTCGCAATGGGGCGTACTCATGATAACCAGACGGGGCCGGGAGCGGCAATGGGTAAGATTCGCCGGGTGCGGCTCGATGCTCATCACCGGCCCCGAGACGGGGCCGGGAGCGGCAATGGGTAAAGGACGGGGCCTTGAGCAGCGATGGGTAACACGAAGCTCGCCGGCCCCAGAGCTGTGGGGCAATGCTCGGCATTCTCGGTTACACTTCGGCCTGATAACAAGAGGAAGTTGGATGTTGGAGGTTGGATGAAGGGGACCCCGATTACGGAACGACTGTACGATTACATCGTCGCAAACTTCGCCCAGGAAGACGATCTACTGCGCAACATGCCGGCCGAGGCCGAGCGGCGTGGCGTGCCGCTGATTCACATTTCGCCCGAACAGGGCAAATTCCTGCAAGTGCTGATGAAAGCGGCCGGCGCCAGGAAGGTGCTGGAAATCGGCGCACTCTTTGGCTACAGCACGATCTGGCTCGCCCGCGCCTTGCCGGAGGATGGCCGGCTGATTGCGTTGGAAGTGCACCCCCTGCACGCGCAGGTCACCCGCGAGAATGTGGCGCGCGCCGGGCTTGCCCACAAGGTCGAGGTGCGCGAAGGCAACGCGCTGGACCTGCTGGCGCAACTCGACGGCGAAGGCCCATTTGACCTGGCCTTCATCGACGCGGACAAGCCGGGCTATGTGAGTTACCTGGAACACGCGTTGCGCCTGGTGCGGCCCGGCGGGTTGATCGTGGGCGACAACGCCTCGGCGCAGGGCAACGTGTGGAAGGTCGACGCGGACAGTGACGCCGAGTTCATCAACGCGATCCGCGCCTTTAACGAGCGCATGGCCACCGACCCGCGCCTGGTGTCAGTCCTCGTGCCCATCGCTGATGGCATGTGTGTGGGGGTGGTCAACGGTGGGTGAGTGGGCCTATGACGGGTGACGGGGAGCGGACGGCCGGGCAGCGTCGTCCGCAATGGTGGCGCGTGCTCTCACTGCTTGCGCGCGTCGCCGCGCTGCTGTGGCTCATCTCGCTGGTCCGCCCGCCGCAGGTGCTGGTGACGCTGGGCGAACAGCAAACCGTCGTCACGCGCAACGACCTGGCCGGCGTGCACACGCGCTTCATCGACGAGGCCGAGACATGGAAGATCCAGCGCGGTTTGAGCATGATCCGCGAGATGGGCGCACCCTGGATCGTCGAGTTCTTCCCATGGGCTTATCTGGAGCCGCGCAAAGGCCAGTACCAGTGGGAGAGCGCCGAGCGCATCATCGATCACGCCAACCGGCAGGGGTTGCGTGTGATCGCGCGTCTGGGCTTCGTGCCGGAATGGGCGCGCCCGGACCCGCAGGTGCAGCAGACCTCGTACACCTACCTGGACGAGCAACACTACGCCGATTTTGGCGCGTTCGCGGCGGCGTTCGCGGCGCATTTCAAGGGGCGGGTGCACGAGATTGTCATCTGGAACGAACCAAATCTGACCGGCGAGTGGGGCATGCGGCCGGTCGATGCGGCCGGCTATGTGAAGCTGCTGCGCGCCAGTTACGAGCCGATCAAACGCGCCAACCCCGACGTGCTGGTGCTGGCCGGCGCGCTCGCTCCCACGCTCGAACCCACCGGCAGCGCACAGGGTTTGAATGACCTGCTCTACCTGGAGCAGATGTATGCGGCAATGGAGGAGGCAGGAGACAGGAGACAGGAGACAGGAGACAGGAGTCAGAAGTCAGAAGTCAGAAGCCAAGGGTCAGAAGTCAGCAGTCACGCGCAGCATCCGAAATCGAAAATCGAAAATCGAAAATCCCAAATCGAAAATCCTCCTTATGATGCCTGGGCTGTGCATTCGTACGGGCGCACGGCGCCGCCGGACGAGACGCCCGCGCCTGATGTGATCAACTACCGCCGCACCGAGCTGCTGCGCGAGATCATGCTGCAGCACGGCGATGGCGATGTGCCGGTCTATATTACCGAGGCCGGCTGGAATGACGACACGCGCTGGGCCTTTGGCGTGACGCCGACGCAGCGCATCACGTACACGCTGGGCGCCTGGGATTACGCCAGGGCGAACTGGCCGTGGGTGCGCTGCGTGGCCATGTGGGTGTTCAAGCTGCCCGCGCCGGCGCACGGCTATCGCGACCGCTACACCTTCATCACCCCCAGCCTGGAGCCGTTGCCCATTTACGAGGAAGTGCGGCAGGCATTGGTGCCCTAGACGGGCTCAGACTCCCGGAGTCGTGCGAACTGCGTTCGCCTGAGACTCCGGGAGTCTGCTCACGACCGCACCACTTGCCTGAACAAGCGCAGGAAATTGCCGCCCATGATTTTCGCCACGTCCTGATCCGGCAGGCCAGCCTCTGACAAACGCGCCCAAATGCGGGGGAAGTCTGCAGCGGTTTCCACTCCCCGGACAGGCGGTGTCCCGTTGAAGTCAGAGCCGATCCCCACGTGATCTACACCGACCAGGCCGCAGACGTAGAGAATATTGTCCACGAGGTCTCCAATGCTCGCCACGAACTGGGACCGCTTCAGCCAGAGCGAGGAGAGGATGATACCCACCATCCCGCCATTCCGGGCAATCGCCCTGATCTGCTCGTCCGAAAGGCATATCTCCCAGGGCACAAAACGCCTCACCCCTGTGTGAGATACCACAACCGGATGGTTCGTCAACTCCATGACCTGCCAGAAAGCCCGCTCGCTGCTGTGGGCCAGATCAATCAACATACCGAGGTTGTTCATCTGAGCCACCACGGCGCGGCCAAGTGGAGTCAGCCCGCTCTGGCCAGCCAGTTTCCGGTGCGGGTCGAAGGCGCTTGCCGCGATATCGTTGTTGACGAAATGGGTGAGCGTCAATGACCGTACTCCCCAGTGGTACAGTCTCTCCAGGTTCTCCAGCCGACCTTCGAGCACGTGCCCGCCTTCCACGGCGTGAATGAACGCAATCTTCCCCTGCGCGAGGGCGAGTTCTATGCCATCCGGTTCAGTCACCAACGCCGCGCTGCCAGAGTGCTCCAGCAGGTAAATCTCGACTAATTTGATGATGTCATGACATCTGTCCAGATAGGCCGATCTTCGCTTCAGGCACCAGAAGGGATAGATTGAAGAAACGACCACTCCCACCCGACCTTTCTTCAGCGCGTCAAAGCCGAGACGGCCATCGGGGCCCGGCAAGGCAGGGTTGCGCCTTTTCAAGGCTCGCGCCATGTACAGTGTGTCTAACAGGGGATGGGCGTGAATGTCGACGATATTCATCTGGCCGACCGCTTTCACATGATTAGAGCCGTAAAGATGGGTTGCGCGGATGACGCCGAACGGATGTCCACAGCAGCCCACCAAGAGCCAGTAGTTCCAGCAGCGTCCCCATCCAGGCTGGTATCGGCGCGTACCAGGTGATGAGCCAGACCGCGCCCGCCGCCAGTCCCACCAACCATCTCCGCCAGGTGAGCGGGCGCAGCAAGATCAGCACAACTGCCACGAGGAAGATCAGCGCCGCCACGACGTAGATGGCAAACTCAATGGTTTGCGGGACCATCGCCTCGACGCGACCCTCCACCCGATCCTTCACCCCGTGCAAGATCTTCCGGACGGCAATGTGATCGGTGAACTCGGTGAACAGGTCGAGGCCAAGCAAGTCCGGTTGCGTCCAGTGATGCGTCCAACGGATGCGGCTGACCAAACGAGTATGCTGCTCGTCCGCCGGGTACAGCGCCCAGGTGAAACCGCCAGCCTGATCGCCCGTTGTCCCGGTCCAGATCAGGAACTGGTCGGGCACAATCGCATGGAAAACCATCCGGGCGACGGGGCTGATGGGAACCTCGTCGCCGACCGTGAAGTGCTGGAACTCCGGCAAGATGCGATCCGCGCTGAGCATCCCGCGCTGGCTTCCCAGGTTCTCCAGGATATCGTAGCCATAGAACCCGGCCCGCCCATAGCCCATCTGCATCAGCCAGGGCCAGATGTCCTCCGGCGTTCCCTCAATCGTGATCGCCCGCGTGGCCAGGAACGTCGGGTCGGGATCCAGCTCATCCCCAGGCATGGGTCGGTGCGTTTCTTCGTCTGTTGCGCCCCAATAGAGCTGGTAGGGGCGTGCCCACAACATATAAGCGGCTAGCACCAGGCTCACCAGGGCCAGGGTGGCCAGCGTGCGAGTGAAAAACGAGGATTTCTTCATGTCACCAGCGCCCGCCTTTCATGCGGATGGACCGTCCATTTAGCGCGGCAGCCGCGCTGCAAGCGTCTGTGCAGGATCGTGCGATGCCATCATGTTCAGGATGTCGCTGTCGCTCAACACGATCAGGCGCCGGGCGTGTTCGGACTCTGATACCGCGCCCGCCACTGCGGCGCGCACCTGGCTGGTCATGTCCACGTCCCGGCCCGGCCGGCCGAGCGGGATGACCAGGCCGATCGCTTCGTTGCCCGCCTCGTGTAACGCCATCGCCAGGGATTGCAGCGTGGGGCCTGCCTCCGCTGTGGGCACGGTTGCGTACGCGCGGACGGACTCCACATCGCGCGGTGGTTGCGCCTTGAGCCCCAGGCTGCCTGCCAGCACCTCTGCCAGCGTATCGGCGCGCTTGCGGTTTTGCCAGGTGACGCTCTGCTGGCGCACCTCGCGTTTGATCGCCTGCCACGTGTTCACCCAGCGGTTCATCAAATCACGCGCCGTGGCGGACAGCCGGTCGCCTTTCAGCGTGACCGACTGTTGTTGGCCGTAGACCTGTGCGAAGCGTTGCAGCGCATACAGGCGGAACGGCCCCGGCACGCGCGGCAGGTCGACGGGTTTGACCTCGCCATAGCCATACAACTGCGATTGCACTGATCGCTCCCAGCGCGGCCAGGCCACATCCAGTGCCTGCGGTCGCGCATACTTCGTGCTCCTGCCTGGGGTGAACAAGGCGACCGGCAGAGGCACGCCAAAAGCCCGGCTCAGGCGCACGCGGCTCAGCAGAATGGCCAGGATGGCCAACAGCACGACCGCCACAATGGCAAGCCACCACCAGGGTGCGTTCAGGTTAAGCGTGTTCAGCCCGGACCACACCCCCATTCGCACCAGCATCCAGGCCAGTGGCACGCGGCTGCTGGCAGCGCCCGGTTCGGTTTGGGTAAGCTCAGCTCCCCATACCGCCAGGACCTGCCCGCCGCTTTCCGGCGACTTGAGCGTGCCGTTCACCAATCCCAGGTTGGCGGCGGTGCGCGCCCACACCAGGCCACCGCCGTGTGCCGTCCACAACAGTTGGCCGCTCGGCAACCGCCCGACAAAGCCATACGCACCATTGGTCAGCAGAAAGTCCAGCGGGTTGATGCCCCCGCCCGTGAGCGTTTGCCAGGTATTCCCGCCATCGGTCGAGATGTATTCTCTGCCTTGCGTGGTGTAGAACAGGCTGCCGTCGCGCGGGTCGTTGGCCAGGCCGCGCGTTGTCAGCTCTTTCAGCCCGATGTTGGCCGGGCGCCAGGTCGCGCCGTTGTCTTCCGAACGAAACACACCCCGCCCGGTGGTGCCGGCGATCAAGGCGCCGCTGGCGGCATCGGCCACGATCGACCGCATGTCGATATCGGTCAGCCCGCTGCCTGCCGCTACCCACGATTGGCCGCTATCGGTCGAGCGGAAAACGCCGCCCGCCAACGTCCCGGCGTAGATTGCGTTACCCGAGCGGTACGCAGCCAGCGCCTGGACGGTGCTGTGCGACATGTCGCTGATCGCAGGCTGCCAGGATTGCTCGCCGATGGCGATGCGGTAAAGGCCGGCTTTCAGTGCGGCGAACAACGTGCCGCTGCTTTCGTCCAATGTCAGCGCCAGGATCGTGCCCGGCAGTGTTTGGCCCAGCTTTTGCCAGGCGGAGCGTTCGTCGGCTTTGTAGAACACGTTGCCGCCGAATGTCCCGGCGAAGATGGTGCCCAAGCGTTCGTCGACCGCCAGCACTTCGATGTTGCGGTCGGCCAGACCGTCGCCGGCATTGCCGATCTGCTGCCAGGTGAAGCCCCCGTCGCGGGATTGGGCGACGCCGCCTTTATAGGCCCCGGCGTAAACGGCGCTGGCGTAACTGCTCACCGCGACCGTGCGAGCGAAGACGTTTTGTAAGGGTTGGACGAGGTCCCAACTGGTCCCGGCGTTGGTAGAGCGATACACATCGCCATTCGTCGTGACGGCGAACACGGCCCCGCGCCGTTCGTCTGCGGATAGCCCGATCACGTCGGCGCCCGACAGCGCGCCGGCGAGCGTCCAGCCGGCCTCGTCGAGCGGCGACCGGTAGACCCCTTGCGGTGTGGCAGCATACAGCATGCCGGCACCGTGGTCGATGGCCAGTGCCTGGATCACGGTCTGCCGCAGCCCGGTACTGAAGGGTTGCCAACTGGCGCCGGCATCCGTCGAGACGAAGATACCGCCGCCCAACGTGCCGGCGTACACCGTCCCGTCCTGTTGATCCACCAACATTGCCTGTGCGTGTCTGGCGGCAGGACTTTGCGTTGCCGGCTGCCACGTCGTGCCGCGGTCGGTTGACCGGTGGATGCCGCTATCCGTTGCTGCCAACAACTCGGACCCATCCGGCTTCTGTAGCAAGGCCCGCACCAGGGTCCCGTTCAGCCCGGTGCTGGCAGATGTCCACGTGGCGCCGGCATCGTCCGAGCGATACACGCCGCTGAGGGTGCCCGCGTACAGTGTTCCCGCCTGTTCGTCGAGCAGCACCGCCTGCACGCTTTCGCCGTTGAGCCCGGCAAAGCCGATGCGAAAGCTGTCTCCCTCAGGCTCAAGCTTCAACATGCCCTGGTCGGTCCCTGCAAACAGGGTCCCTGTTTGCGCATCGAGCGCCAATGACCAGGCGTTGACCTGGGGCAGCCCCTCGGTCAGCTCCTCCCACGTCACGGTAATTTGTGTGCTGTGAAAGATGCCCTGGTCCGACGCGGCGAACAACTCGCCGGGCTGGTGGCCTGGCAGCAACGCGTGCAGGGTCATGCTCGTCAGGCCCATGCCCCCTGTTTCCCACGACTCGCCATTGTCCAGGGACGTGTAGAAGCCGTAGCCGCGCAATCCGGCGAACATCATCCCGTTGCGTTCGTCGAGCGCCAGGGTCAGAAGTTCCGAGCCGCGCATGCCCCGGCCGATTCCCTGCCAGGTCTGCGCGCCGTCCGTGGAACGGAACAGGCCAACACCGAATAGCACCGCGTACAGGCTGTTGTCGCGCCGGTCGACGAACAGATCCTGGATGTCGATCCCTGGCAGCCCGTTGCCGGCCGGGAGCCAGGTCGCGCCGCCGTCGCTGGACTTGAACACGCCGGCGTTTGAACCGGCGTATAGCGTGCCATCCTGCGCGTCCACCTCCAATGCACGCACCACGGCTAGCGCGTCGGGGCTGCCTGTCACGCGTGCCAGGTGAATCGACGGAGCCAGCGCGTTGTCGAGCGCGGCCAGGCCGGCGACGGCGATCGCGGCCACGACCAGGATCGTGATGATGCGTTGTGCCAGTGCGGCGATGCGGGTGGGGCGGAGACCCGAACGTGGCGCTGGGTTGAAGGCTGACGGTGTGGCGACCGGCGCAGGAACTGAATTCTGGTTCAGCTTTTGCTTTTGCATAGAGCTTCTGGTATCCGCTCTGCGCATTGCCTCATGGCGATGCACGTGATTGATGCATTGATGCATGGGATGGAGATACCCAACCAATCACTTTTACCATAGATTGTGATTTGCGGTGCCGGGGCAGGAACGCAGCACGAACGGCGTGGTCAGGGCTGGGGGCGGTCGTAGGGGCGGTCGACGGGCGGTGGGCACGGCGCCTCATGCACGCCGTGCCTGCTTCCATACGTGCCGGCGGGGCCGGCAGACGGATCAGTGCTTCAGGCTTTTCAGTTGCTTGACCAGGTCCAGGAATTCTTCGTACTCGTCCTCATCCAGGTGGACGGTCACGATCCCAAAGTCGATATCGTAAAATGTCTCATCCTCATCGCGCACTTCGACGATGGCAAAATTTTCTGTCTCGGCGAGCACATTCTCGGGGTAGTTCATATCCTCTGACATGATTTGCTCCTTTACACTGGCTTACAGTCGCTAACGGTTTTGGATTTTCGATTGACGATTGTCGCTCGTC
>JAMDDR010000088.1 GCA_023488685.1 Chloroflexota bacterium
CTGCGAGACCTGTGAGGTGTGCCGACCTGCCGTCGTGATGGGTCCTACTTCTTCTCCACCCGCACCACTTCGTACTCGGTATCCGGTGTGGGTGGCGTGCCGAAGCGGGCGTTGACCGCGTACAGCGCGTGGCCGAACTCGTCGATGGTGGTCGGCACGCGGAAGGCCGGGTCGCTGATCGTCCGCACCAGCGTATCGGCCGTCAGGTCGTTGTTCAGCCGCACCACGGCGATCTGGTTGAGTTGATTGCGCACCACGTACAGCGTCTTGCCGTCCAGCAGGATGCCGTCGCCGGCGGTCAGCGTCTCGCCGCCCAGGTCGATGCGCGTAGCGGTGCCGCTATTGGGATCGACGCGATACAGGAAGCCGGTGTTGCTCTGCACGATGATCAGCCATTTTCCATTGGGCGTGGCGTCGATGCCGTTCGTGTTGAAGCCGGCCTGGAGCACGAAGTCACCGCCCAACGGGATGGTCTGCACCGCGGACTGGTCGGGCAGGGCGCCGCGCTCGCCAAGCGGCACGCGATGGAAGACTGCCTGGTTGGAGTTGGTGAAGTAGGCGGCATCGCGTGTGACCACGACGTCGTTGATGAAATTGCCCGCCGCGGCCAGGGTGTAGGTGATGAGGAGCGCGCCGCTGTCACCGTCGAACACATAAGCATTGCCGGTGGGGCCTCCGGCGGCGAACACGAAGTTGCTGCGACGGTCGTAACCCAACCCTACGGTAACGCGACCGGGCTCACCGGGTGCGAACACGGCGCCTTCGCCGGTGCGCAGATCGCCGCGGTAGAGGGCGCCGTTAGCAAGCGACCCCACGTAGAACGTGGTGCCACGGCCGATCACAATGCCTTCGGGCTGGAATCCGTTGGGGAGTGGGATGACGGCAGGGAAGTTGCCGGGTGGCTTGCCGGCGGCAGCAGTGGCCTGTGTGGCGAAGCTAAGGGTGAACGCGAGCGAAAGGATCGAGAGGGCGAGGAAGGTGCGACGCACGACAGAATTGACACAAACATGCATTTCAAACAACCTCCTACAACCAACACACTATAACAAATGAACGACCGCCACCCGCTCCATGGATTGGGCGGCGCCAGAACACCTCACAGGTCTGCGAGACCTGTGAGGTGTTCTGGCGCGAGACGTCCACTGAAACGGTATCATTCGGGGATGCCGGCAATTAGACTCAAGGAGATGGACGAAACATGCGCGTATTGGCATCCAGACCCCACGCGGTCATCTTCGATATGGATGGTTTGATGCTCGATACGGAGAACATGTATCGCCGCGCATGGCAGCAGGCCGCCGCCGAGCTTGGCTATGCCTTAAGCGATGCGCAGTTTCTCACCTTCGTCGGTCACCGGCTTGAGGAGTGCCAGACCCTGCTCGTCCAACTGTATGGTGCGGCATTTCCCCTGGCCGAGTTTCTGGACAGGAGTTCGCGTATCCACCGTGAGCGCCTGGCGGTGCAGGGCGCGCCGGTCAAACCAGGGTTGCACGCGCTGCTCGATACGGTTAGCACCGCCGGGCTGAAGACGGCGGTCGCGACGTCGTCCGGGCGTAAGAATATGCTGCGTTGCCTGGGCCCGCTAACCACCCGGATGGACGTGATCGTGACAGGCGACGATGTCGCCCAAAGCAAGCCCGCCCCCGATATCTATCTGCTGGCGGTGCAGCGCCTCGGCCTGGCACCTCAGCAGTGCCTGGCGCTGGAAGATTCGGACGTCGGTGTGCAGGCCGCACATGCGGCCGGCGTGCCCGTCGTGATCGTTCCCGACCTCAAACCACCGGCCGCACGCAGCATCGCCTGTGCCGTGTGCGTATGCCAGTCACTCGCAGATGTCAGACTTCTCATAGAAGTCTGACATCTTAGTGCTCCGCCACGACGAGCGAGCGGAAGTGCTGCTCATCCCACTGTGCACCCCAGCCCGGCCCGTCCGGCGGTGCAAGGTGGCCGTCCTCGATCAGCGGGGCGTTGAGCAACCCCCACTGCTCGCCCTGGGTGCGGTTGCCGTCGGCGCTCAAGTAGAAGTACTCGTAGTAATCGGTGTTGTCGATGCAGCAGCCCAGGTGCGCGTGCAGCAGGCCGAACAGCCCGCCCTGGCCGTTCAGTTCCACGTTGGTGTTATAGAGTTCGGCGAAGTGCGCCATCTTCAGCACTTGCGTCGTGCCGTTGCGGGCGTTGGCGCGCAGGCGATCGGTGGCGCCCTGGATCAGCCACTGTGCCGACAGGCCAACGTCGTGCATGAGCGTCTCGTTGGCCATCACCGGGATGGTCAGCGCGCGGCACAGCTCCTGGTACAGATTCATCTTCTGCTCGTGGAAGGGTTCCTCCAGCCAGACGAAGCCCAACGCCTCCATCACGCGCCCGACCTCGATGGCCTCGCGCAGGTCGTAGGAGCACACCGGGTCGTCGATCAGCGCGTAATCCGGCCCCACCTCCTTGCGCACGCGTTCGAAGATGGGGATGTCGGCCTTGCCACCTTTATACGAGTGGAACTTATAGGCGCTCACGCCCATGGCGCGTCCCAACTCGATGTGGCGCAGGTAGTCGTCGAGCGTTGCGTCACCGCTGGTGAGATAGACCGGGAAGCGCTCGCGCACGCGGCCGATGAGCGCGTACGCCGGCAACCCGGCCAGCTTGCCCGCGATGTCCCACAGGCAGTTATCGAAGTCGCCGAACCAGCCGGGTGTCTGATACACCCAGCGCGTGCCCTTGTGCAGCTTCTGATACAGGCGTTCCCGCTGCAATGGGTCTTCGCCAATCACCTGGTGGCGCAACAGCGCGACCTGGGCCGGCGTCATGGTCGTGGTGCAGCGGCCGCTGACGCCTGCGTCGGTGCAGACTTCGATGAAGTTCTGTTGCGCGGACCGGTCCGCCGGGTCCCAGGTGTGGGTGTACTGGATGCGCAGCAGGTTGGGCACCTGCACCAGCCTGGGTGTGATCGATTTCTTGCTGGCGCTTTCGAGGACGTAGAGTTTGACATCGGTTATCTTCATGAGTAACCTCGTGTGCGGGAGAGATGAGGCACATTCTACTCCGTGCCTTTCTCCCCGCCTTACCAAGGAGGGGCCGGGGGAGGTTCCCAGAACCCCACCCGACCTCCCCTTGCCAAGGGGAGGAGAAGCCGATATCGGCATGGTGCGTTCAAACACCAGAGAGACCGGCCAGGTCCGCGGCCTTGCCTGTGAAGTACAGCGCGGTGGATGCAGGCGGCAGTTCCACCTTGAACTCAGCCGCGTCGCGCGCCAGCACTCGCCCGTCGAACAGATCGTAGACCAACTCGACCCGCCTGGGCAGCTTGAAGGTGCGCAGGCCGCCGGCGACGCTGTGCACGCTGAGCAGGTCAGGCGTGGCATACAGCACGTCCCCATCCTCGTTGTAGAGATGCACCTCCGCAAAACGGGCGATGCCTCGCAGCACCGGCGCCGGCACGTCCGGCGAAGCTATGTAGACCGAACGCCACGACGTTTCCAGCGCGCCTGTGTTGAAAACCTTCACGCCGAACCCCGGTTTGCAGCGCCCCAGCGAATAGACCACCTCGCCCAAGGTGGTGGCCTCCGGATCTTCCAGGTGAAACAGCGGCCCAATCGGATTGGTTGAACCCCAGAACCAGTCCTGGGGCAGGCCTTGCGTGATGGGGTGCTTGAAGTTCGTGACGTGCATCAACGGCCCCCACGGGCTGTCGCCCTGTCCAAAACGGAATCCCATCAAGTCCGTCATGTGGTCCGTGTGTAACGGCGCGGCTTGCCCCTTCAGCGCGTCCGAGTTGAGATAGCCCGCTGCGTACAGCCACAGCGCCACGCGCCCATCCCGCCGCAACATACGCTTCAGGGCTTCGCGACGCCGGTTATCGAGATGAAAGGGATTGAGGAAGATGTATAGCTTGTACGCCGGCAGGTTCCCCGCCAGCAGATCGTCGAGCAGGTACACGTCGTGCGGCGCCCCAAATCGATTGAGGTTCACCACCCGTTGGCGCCAGATGAGCGGGATATCCACGTCGTTGCGGATCGATTCGTAATAATACGACTCGTCGTCGAGGAACACCGCGACTTCCGCGGCAGGTTGGCGGTCGAGCCGCAATGCCCACGTACCCAATTCCTGGAAACGCTTGATCCAGTGGTTGCGTTCGTCGACCAGGCTGGGATGCTCGCAGAGTGAGGCGACCTCAAACCAGGTCACGGCGTGCGCATGGGTGATGGCCTGGGCGAAGTTGCGCTGATAGACGGCGATGGAATTTTCCACGCTCTGGTTGCGCCCGCCGGGGTCGAAATTGTTGTGCATCAGCGTGTCTTCTTCCATGAGGTAGATCTTGCCATGCGCCCGCAGCGACTCACCCGGCTGCATCGGCAGGCCGTCGCCACCCAACCCGCGAAAGGCGTAGCCATAGGGGCTCACCAGGAAATCGATGTGCGGGGAGTGCAACACCTTGTGTAGCCCAAGGTGGCCGCTGCGCTGGATGGTCGAGACGGCGCTTTGTTCCAGCGTGCTTGGGCCGGCGAAGAAGCACATATTCCAGGCCAGCTCCATCACGTAACCGAAAAAGCCGCCGGTCAACTTTTCTCCGCCGGTCACTTCCCGGATGGTGTGACAAAACTCGATCAGGTCATCCGCGCACAACTCGGCAAAGCAGTCGTAGAAGTCGACCGTCTTCTGCTCCAGGCGCGGGTCGCGGAAGGAGTGCCCGGTCGTGGTGTTCCATTGTTCCGCCGCGGAGGGCACTTCGGCGCTGTCGAAGGTGACGGTTGCATCCGCCCAGGCGGCCTGCAACGCGGCAGTGTCGGCCTGGTAACGCTCCCGCAGCCAGGCCCGAAAGTGCCCCCGCATGGGGACGCTGTAATCCATGGTCGGCAGCACCATGCACGACATGTCCTTGATCCACTCGCCGGACGACCCGGCGCCCACCTGGAAGGCCAGCACGCGGTCGTACAATCCCACGTCCCGCAGATGGTCGATGAAAGCGCGGATCAGGTCATTCACCTGTGCCCGCCACACCGTCGACGCGAACGATTGGCCCCAGCGCGCGCCATCCGATAACACCTCGACCTCATCCGGGTAGGTCTCGTTCCACCAGTTGCCCTGCAGCCAGCGCGTCTCGAAACCCATGCGCAACAGGAAGAGCGCGTCCGGGTCGACGTCGATGTAACTCTGCATGCGCGGCAGCACCAGCGAGAAGTCGTAGGGGCTGGGGTTGTCGGGCCGCGGGCCCACCCACTCGTGGGTCAGCGTATCGATGGAATAGATGTGAACGCCGGCCTCGGCATATTTGCGCGCGATCGGCTGGTGCTCGGTCAGTTTGTTCGCATCCATGTAGCCGACCAGGTGGCAGCCAAAGAATGCCGGCTGGTCGTCCAGGAAAATAGTGGGCGTGCCGTTGTGGTTTTTCAACTGAGCCTTCATGTCGAATTGACCTCCAGGATCTGACCCAGAATCTGACTCACACAGCCGTGCATTATTCCAGAGAATGAGCATCGGGGGATATCACAACGCCCCATGTTTTTTCAAATTTGCAGTAAGGTTAAGCAGGAGCAAGCAAATGGCAATGAGTGGCAACAAAATAACCCTTACTGAGGAAAAGGAGACGCTGTTCATCCCGCTGTACAGCAAAGCCCTGGAAAGCAAACAGCGCCAGCCCATCCTGGTGGACACGAAGGCCGAAGCGATCCTGGCGCAAATCGACTATGACTTCCAGAAGCTGCGAGTCCCCAAAAAATCCCGCGTCACACTCGCCATGCGGGCGAAAAAGCTGGATGCCTGTGTGCAGGCGTTCCTGGCACAACACGCCCCCGCGCTGGTGCTGCACCTGGGTTGTGGATTGGACAGCCGAATCGTGCGGGTCAATCCGCCGCTGGTGCCGTGGTACGACGTGGATTACCCGGAGGTGATTGAACTCCGCCGTTCGTTCTACCAGGAGACGGACACCTACCACATGCTGGGATCATCTGTGGTGGATTTCGAGTGGATGGAGGCGGTCAACAGCCGCGGGCCGGCCATCATCATCGCCGAAGGGCTGCTCATGTATCTCCACGAAACCCAGGTCAAAGACTTGTTCCTGCGCTTGCAACAACGATTTCCAAACAGCGAAATCGCGTTCGACGCCTTCAGCACCCTGACTGTCAGCCAGATCAAACGCCATCCGTCGATCCAGAAGACGAGGGCCGAGATTCATTGGGGCATCGACGAACCCAGGGATATCGAGCAGTGGGGCTCCGGGATCCAGTTGATCGAGGAGTGGCCGTTCTCCGCCTCGGAGGACATCGCCAAACTGGGATGGGGCGAACAGATCATGTTCCGGGTAACGGGCGCCATTGACATGGCCAGACGAGCACATCGTATCCTGCGCTACAGGTTGTAATATGACCACTCGAACAAAACCCATCGGATATGGCATCGTCGGTGTTGGCATCTGGGGACAGTTGCACGCCCGTGTGCTGGCTGACGACGCGCGGGTGAACCTGGTCGCCATCTGCGACCTCGACCAGGCGAAAGCGCGCCAGGTCGCCGAACGCCACGGCACCCCGCACGTCTACGGCTCGTACGAGGACATGTTGCGCGACCCGGCCGTCGAGGCGGTGTCCGTCACCACCCCGGACTTCGCGCACGGGGCGCCGGCCCTGGCAGCCGTTCGCGCCGGCCGGCACCTGCTGGTCGAAAAACCCTTCACGACCACGGTGGAGGAAGGTCTTGCCATCATCGCTGCGAGCCAGCAGTCCGGCGTGAAGCTGATGGTCGATTTTCACACCCGCTGGAGCCCGTCTTACTACAACGCGTGGCAGAGCATCCAGAGCGGCGAACTGGGCGAGCTCAAGTTGGTGACGTTTCGGCTGAGCGACACCACGTACGTGCCCACGAAGTACATCTCGTGGGCGAACCGTTCGAGTGTGTTGTGGTTCCTCGGCCCGCACTCGATCGACACCGTGCGCTGGTTATTCGGCGACGAGGTACGCGAAGTCTATGCCGTGCGCCGCGACGGCGTGCTGTCCGGCATGGGCATCAACACCCCCGACTTCTATACGCTCCTGCTCCAGTTCGAATGCGGCGGGGTGGCTTACCTGGAACACTCGTGGATTCTGTCCCCCAACACACCCAACCTGATCGACGTCAAGTGCCAGTTGCAAGGCTCGCGCGGCACAATCTACATCGACAACAGCCACAACCGGGCATTCGAGAAGTACAGCGAGCTGACCCCGCACGGCTATCCCGACCTGCCCTACGCGGATACGGCGGTCATGCCGGTGGCGCAGGGGCGCCAGGTGGGCTACGCCGCCGAAAGCATCCGCTACTTTATCGATTGCCTGTGGCAGGACACGACACCCCTCGCCGGCGGCATCGATGGCCTGCGGGCGACCGAGGTCATCCTGGCGGCCGAGCAGTCTGCGCAGATCAACGCGCCGGTGCAGGTCATGCGCCACAACGTTTAGAGCAGCTTGTCGACGAAAAGAAACCCGATTTCTTCGCGCTGGGTAACACCGCCTAATGGCGTGGAGTCACTCGCGCCGGGTGCGGAAACGCAGTAACGCATCAATCGACCACACATGATCGGTCAGATTAGCCGCCACGGCGGGCGACGTGCCGAGCGAGTCATGCACACAACAGAAGTTATAGACCACACCCATCCAGAACATACTCAGTTCCAGGTGCCGCGCCAAGCGCGCTGGGTGACGGGAGCGCCGAAACAGCGCGGGCAGCCAAGCCCGGAAGGTCGCATTCAGCCGTTCGATGTACGCCGTGTTGAACGCGCCCAGGCCGACTTGAGTGGCCTGAACGATCTCTGCGGCGACCCGTTGCGAGCCTTGGACGAGATGACGTGTCACCGACACCAGCTTACGTTGCGCCTGTTTCTTGACCACTTGCACGATGGGGAATTCCGGCCACGCGATCAGTCGAGGTCGTCCGCGCTGGCCCGTAGGCCGCGGATCGCGAAAGGTCTTCCGAATGACGGTGACATACGACTTGAACCCATCGACCGCGAACAAGATGGTTTGCCCCCGTTGCGCGGCCTGGCGCACGTGGTCCAGGATGCATTGGATCAAGGTCTCATCTCGATGGACCGCCACCGCGCCCCACAGAAAGAGGCGCGCGAAGACACGCATGGCGGTGGCCATCCA
>JAMDDR010000150.1 GCA_023488685.1 Chloroflexota bacterium
GTTCAAGCCGGAAACAGCTACGTCAGCCCTACCCTGGAAAGCGTGTGGGAACGCTTGCAGGAAAAGCCACCAACCGCCGATCCAATCGAGGCACTCACCTCACGCGAGCGCGAAGTGTACCAGTTGATCATCGCTGGCAATACGAATCGCGGCATTGGTGAACGGCTGGGGATTAGCATACGCACGGTTGAGGTGCACCGCAAGAACATTATGGCCAAATTGGGGATCAAAAACCTGACGCAATTGATTCAATTCGCCAGCCGGAACAATCTGCACATCAGCCCAGGTAATACGTAGAACTACGTATTCACAGGCTATCCGACCACCTTTACGATTGTAAACAATGTGGGGGGGACCGTCTTTCTAAACTCACACGATATACCACATCGTCACATCATTACAAAAAATCCGCCATGCGCACAAACATGGCGGATTTTCTTGCTCCATTAACGGGGATATCAAGGCTCAATGACGATCTTGATGCCTTCACGGCGCAACGCGGTCTCAAATGCCCGGACCGATTCGGTCAACGGGAAGCGGTGCGTGACCATCGAGCGCACATCGACCAGGCCACGCTCGACCAATCGAATGGCGCGTGGATAGGTGTTCTTCATGCGGCGTGACATGCGGATGGTCAGGCCCTTGCGGCGTGCGACAGATGCGATAAAGGAGGTGCGGTCGTCGGAGGGGATACCCACCAGGACCACCGTGCCGCCGGGCTTGGTCGCCGCGATGGCCGCCTCAACCGCGGCGTTCTCCCCGGCCGTTTCAAACGCCACGTCGACGCCACGCTTCCTGGTTGCCGCCATGATCTGGGCGACTTCGCTGCCGTCCGCCTTGATCACCGTCGTCGCGCCGTATTGCCTGGCGGCATCCAGCCGGTGGGGCAGGATATCGGTGGCGAAGATCTCGATACCGCCGGCAAGACGCGCCATTTGCAGCGTGAGCAAGCCAATCGGCCCATTGCCGAAGACGCCGACGCTCATCCCTGCCTTAAGATGGCCAAGATCCACCGCGTGAATGGCCACACCGAGCGGTTCGAGCATCGCGCCGTCCGCATCGCTGATCGAGTCGGGCAGCGGGTACATGTGACGCACCGGCCAACTCATGCACTCGCGCATCGCGCCGTCGTCGTTGCCATGACCGGCGAAGCGCAGGCTCGTGCAGAAATTGGGATTGCCTTCCAGGCAGAACTCACACTCGCCACAGTGCACGGCGGGATCCACCGCCACGCGCCGGCCACTCAGCTCGCCGGTCTGGACGACGCCGGCAAACTCGTGGCCGAGGACGAGTGGACGCGCCAGGCGTGAGTCGCCAATGCCCGATTCTGAAAACCAGTGCAGATCGGAGCCACACACGCCGATGGCTGTCACGCGCAACACGGCCTCACTCTTGTTGGGGATGGGATCGGGCTCGTCATGCAGGCGCACATCGTGGATACCATGTAAACGTGCAACTTTCATGTTCCTGAGATTCCTTCGTATGAATGGTTTGCATTTGATGTTGAACGTTAAAACGGTCCAACGCTCAACATTGCCTTTTGAAGCCTGATTGTACGTCCTCTATGGCATTTCCAGGCCGTGCGCCTCAAGTAGCGCGGCGTCGCGCAGGATTTCCCCGGTCGGGCCGTCCGCGACGATATGGCCTTCATCCATGACCACCGTGCGTAGGATGAAGTCGCGCACCAGGTGCAGGTCGTGTGTGGTGACGATGATCGTCTGGGGCAGTTCGCGCAGCAGGTTGATCAGCCCACGACGCGCACGTGGGTCGACACCGGCCGACGGCTCGTCCAGCACGAGGATGCTCGGGCGCATGGACAATACTGTGGCGATGGCGATGCGCTTCTTTTCGCCCACGCTCAGGTGGTGCGACACGCGTGTCGCGTAGTCACTCATGTGCACGGCAGCCAGCGCCTCCTGCACGCGCCGTCGCACCTCGGGTTCAGGCAAGCCCTGGTAGATAGGGCCGAAGGCGACGTCGTCGAACACGGTGGGCGAGAACAGTTGGTCGTCGGGAGACTGAAACACCAACCCCACCATCGCGCGGATGCGGGCCAGATTCCGGCTGACGACCGGCAGCCCATTCACCCTGATGTGGCCCTGACCGGTGAGAATACCGTTCAGATGCAACAATAGTGTCGATTTGCCCGCGCCATTGGGACCCACCAGAGCCACTTTCTGGCCGGGTTGGATCGTGAGCGACACGTCGTGCAGCGCCGCATGCCCATCAGGATACGCAAAAGATAAGTTGGATATCTCGACGGCGTAAGCACCAGACAAGGCGGTGCCGTGTTCGGTCTGAAGTGCATTCGGCTGCACGAGGCCGTTGCGGGCGTTATTCATGTTTTGTTCTTACGACCAGATCAGGTACGCGAAAGCAAGCAACAGCCCGAGCACCGCCAGGCCGGCCCCTAAAACAATCCAGTGCGCCACAGTCAAGGGTGGAACTGCAAAGCTGCGCACTTCGCCATCGTAACCACGCGCCAGCATGGCAACGTAGATGCGATCACCCCGCTCGAAGGAACGCAGGAACAGGTTGCCGGCCATGCCGCCGGTGACCTGCGCGCGCCAAACCAGCGTGCCACCCGGCCGCTTGCCGGGCTCACCGCTGTGCCCGCTGCGCGAGGCCCGCGCGCGCAGCAGGCGCAACACCTCGTCCGCCAGCACGAACAGGTAACGCCACATCAAGCTGAAGATGGCGACCAACAGGCGGGGTACTTTTACCGCGCGCATCGCGATCAACAACTGGGTAAAGGGTGTACTCTCCACCAGGATGATCGCCGCCTGAACAGACAGCCAGGACTTCAGCGCAATACTGGCGAAGCGCGCCAGCCCTTCGGCCGTGAATGTCAACGTCCAGGCTGCGATGGGAATGACCAATAGCGGCCTGCCTTCGACGGTGAAAAGGAGAGGTAGCGCGGCCAGCACAAATGGCAGTGCCAGCGACGCACGTTTGAGCACGTGCCCGATACCGAGATCGGATAACAATGTGGCCGAGAGGACAAGCGAGAGCAATAGCACATAAACCGGCCATGCACCAACGGGCGTGAGCGCCGTCGTGAGAATGAATGCAATGACAAGCACGAACTTGACGCGTGCGTCAAGTTCGTGCAGCACACTCGTGCCGGCGCGGTAAGGATCGGCGAAGTGAATGTGCATGACAGGGTCGACTGTTTGTGTTGGCAGGTTACGCCTGCTGCTCGGGTGCGCCACTGTGGCTGCGGCGCAGATAGGCTACCAGCAGCGCAACGCCAAAGACGATCAGCGTGCCCACCACACCGGCGATGATCGTGGCCAGGGCTTCGCTGGAAACGCCAGGCATCACATAATCGGGGATGATGGTGAATGTTGGCTCGGCAGCGTTCTGCAGAAAGCCCAACTGCTCGGCTACCCATTCAAGACCGTCGGGGTTTGAGGAGGCGATGGGCGAGATCACTGCCAGCCCCAGCGCAATCAACAGGCCGATCACCCAGGCCAGCCGCCCGCCCGCCGGCGTGGCATCACCCGGCTTGAGCAGATCGCGCCGCGTAGCCGATAGGAACGCCAGCGCACCCGCGGTGATCAGCGCTTCGCCAATCCCGATCAGCATGTGAATGCCACCCATGGCCGGCACCGCGACATTGGCGGGCGACGTGCCAGACAGGGCCAGTTCCAGTGCGGCAGCCAGCGACGCGATCACGATGGAAAACCACGCGGCTGCAAGTCCGCCCACAAAGGTGCCCCAGGGGCGACCCGCGGCGATCTTCTGCACGACGCGATAGACCGCGTACGACACGGTAACACCGATCACGGCCATGTTGAAGATGTTTCCGCCGAGCGCCAGTAATCCGCCATCCTGGAAGATCAGCGCCTGTACGCTGACAACGCAGGTCAACACCAGGACGCCGGCCCATGGACCGAGCAGGATGGTGGCCAGCGCCGCCCCGAGCAGATGGCCGGAGGTGCCACCCGTGACCGAGAAGTTCAGCATTTGACCGGCAAAGATGCACGCTGCCAGCACACCCATCATGGGGACCTGTCGCTCGCCCAGATCTTTGTTCACGCGCATCAGCGCATAGCCGACGGCCGCAATCGAGACGACCCACAAGACGATCGAGACGGGCACGGACAAAAACCCATCAGGGACATGCATATACGCAGGTGAATTCAACACGATATCTCCTATTCATAGGATTTGGGCGGCGGAAACCACCCGCTTCGAGCGGGTGGAGGAAGCCGCCCTCCTTACGTTAATGAATAGGCATACCCATCAGAGCGGTGCAAGAGATTGCACCAGCGCCAGGATATGCCCTGAATAACCCCCATGGGGGTCTGAATATTGAAGTAGCCAGATGTTCGGACGGCAACCCGCCCGGCGTGTGCCCCGGCTTTCCTGCCAGATGGAACGACCGCCGTGACCAGATCGCCGGTCTGGAAACCGTGGACGAACCGGCTCTGCTTGGCACTCGTGCGTGGGAAACCAAATCGATCCATTCGGCACATCTGACGAGAGCCGTGACCCTGGGAGCGGATCAGCAGCGGGCTGACACCTCTAGTCGTCAAGCAATGGGGCGTGCTGGCTCCCACGCAAGCTGCGTCCAGCCAGTGAGTCTTGGGAAGCCCCAGGCGGGTGCGGTTGTATTTCGTTCTGCCACCCGTCCCGCATTCAACTGGCAAACCCGTAGCAGACAAACGCCTGTATAGCTCCCAGCGGGTCGCATTGACGGCTGCCGCGTCTTTGAGCGGCCGGCGGGCCTTCTCCTGCACTTCCGGGTGGCCGAACTCCGCCGCTGTCCGGGCACCTTTGGCCTGATTGCAAGGGCGGCAAGCCAGCGCCAGGTTGCTCACCCGGCTCGTTCCGCCTCGTGCCCTGGGTATGATATGTTCGATCTCCAGAGGTGCATTCTCCGCACCGCAGTACGCGCACTTGCGGTCCCACTTCTCCAGCAGGTATTCCCTGATCTCGTACCCGAACAGCTCGCCTTGTTGATACTCCACCCCGGCAATTTCAGGGTTCTGAATGGCCTGGGTGTCGAACTTGACCAGCTCCAATGAGATTGACTTCACTGGGCAGAAGCGCCGTAACCGTCTTACCCAGGTCTCGATGTTGGCAACCCGGCTTAAGAGGCTTGGTGGTAGCCAGCCTTCCGGCCTGCGGCGGTTGTTGAACCTGGGTGCTCGATAGCGCAGCTTGCGGTCTCTGCGACCTCGGCGTACCTGCTTGCGGGAGAGCAGCGCGTTCCTGATCTGATGGCCGCGATGGGTGATCTCTCCAGCCCACACTACTTTGCCAGTTGGCTCCTGTACGATTGCCAGGCCGGTCGTCTTGCTACCTGGATCAATCTTCAGCCGGTGGGGGTGCACGGTCGAGTCAACAGAGGCTCGATGCTTTAGGATGATCGTAAATGGATACCTGCGGTAGACTGCGGCCCGGCCTGCATCCAGCAGCAGCCGTGCCCTGGCCGGGTGACAAGAATCGAGCGGTTGACCGTCAGATGAAAGCACAAAAACAGTTGTCCCAGTTTGCATATCGTCTCCCTTACGGGTACTCCCCTTGCGGGGGTAAAGTTTGCCTCGCCAAAGTTATCAGTCAGCTATTCCGGCAAGCACTGGCCTAGACCCTCGGCCTGTTTAACCTGCCGATTGCAGAGGTTAGGACTGGCATGCATCCCAACGTGCGTTCTTGAGCATCTCCTGATAACGTAGCCCCGTCAGCGATTGCTGGTGGCTGAGGCTGGTCAACATGGGCTTGCGGGGTTCTGTCTGTTTCAGCATAGTTCCCTGCAAGCCACCTGCTTTAGCGGGTGGTCGTTGACGAATCAAGCTAAACGTTCGCATAGCACGAGATCGCTTCTCACAGCGCATGCGGATGATGCCCGCTATGCGCAGCCTGTTGTGATTGGCATTTGCGACATAGCCCAAAAATCGCCAGGTGATCCATATCGGCGGCGAAGCCATGGCGCTCCAGCAATTCACGTTGCAGCGCGGCAAACGCATTGGCACTGACTTCGATGACTTGTTTGCAGTGACGGCACACCAGGTGATGGTGGTGTGGGTGGCGATGCACCTCATACTCCACACGCCCTTGCCCAAGGTCGACGCACGAGATCAGGCCCAGTTGAGCCAGCAGATCCAGGTTACGGTAGACGACGGACTTGTTCGCGCGCGAGTACACCTGGCGCACCCGCAGCAACAACGTTTCGGCGCTGACGTGCTTGTCCGTTTCGCTCAGGATCGACAGCACGATTTCCCGTTGCGGCGTCAGCCGGTAACCATGCGCTTCCAACTGCTCGACCAGGGCCAGGTATTGTTTCTTCATCCAGCATCCCGGCGCAAATGCAACGAGTTGCAAATGCAACTCGTTGCAATTGTAGCGCGATTGAATATGGGGTCAAGGTGCACCTGCTGACACATTCGATTGCCCTACGAAATGTCTCCCGCGGATCGCCCACACGAAATTGGTTAACGCCGCCCGTCCATCTGCGCCAATCGTTCGCGCGCCTGCGGCGCATAACGGATAGAGAAGTATGGGTTGATGGCAAGTGCCCGTTCCAGGTGCTGGCGCGCAGCAGCCTGATTGCCGAGCGCGAATTCGATCATGCCGGCATGGTAGTGCAAGAGTGCGTCCTGGGTACCGAGGCGCAACGCCAACCGGCTGTACTGTTGCGCTTCAGCATACTTATCTGCACGGTACAACGCCCATGCCAGCGCGCCGGCAGCATGGATGGTTGGCCGGCGGCCATAGGCAGCGCGCGCCTGCGCGACGACGCGAGTTTGATCGCCGCCATGGTCCGCTTCAAACAAGGCCAGTTCCATGTCCACGTCGACGCCGGCGCTGGCATTGAGCTGCTGGATCGCCCGCACCAGAGCATATTGCTGTTCAGCCTGCGCGGCCTGGCCGTCAAGTTCGTACAACTCACCCAGGGCAATGGCAAATTCCGGCATAGGCAGGCGGTCGATCACGCTGCGGTAAAGCGCAATCGCGCTGGTGTGGTTACCGTGTGCGGCCAGCACGCGCGCCATACCCGCCTGGGCATACAGATCATCCGGGCGGATACTCAGGGCCTGCTGGTAGGTTGTCTCTGCCTGTGCCAGATCACCACAATTGAAATAGAGATTGCCGAGTTGTACCTGCACCCACAGCGTGCCCTCAGCCCGTGGATCACCGGCGGCCAGTGCGCGCTTCATGGCGTCGATGGCGCTGGGGATATCGCCATGCAATTCGCGCGCGTAAGACACGCGACTGTAAGAATTGAGATCCGGGCGCGTATCAACCATTTTCTGCAGCGTCACGATGGCTTCATCGTAACGACCCAGTTCGGTTTGTCCGTCGGCAATGATGCCGTAGATCTGTGCGCGGTATGGATTGATGGCGCGGGCCTGCTCGCCCCACCGGATCGCCTCTGCAAACTGGTGGCGTGACAGGGCCAGCGACCCCAGACCCGTCAAGGCGTCGAGGTGCTGGGGATCAAGTTCAAGCGCTTTGTGGAAGGATGCCTCGGCTTGCGCATACGACGAGGCGTCGCCGTTTTCTCTCACGCGCTGCAACAGCGCCCAGCCCAGTTGCGCATAAGCCGCAGTGTCCTGTGGCGCGGCGCGGATCCGCTCCTGCAATCGGACGATGGCATCCTCTGTATTGACCGGCACCTCAAGCGCCGCAGGCATACCGCTATCGAGCGGCATCCCCGCTGAGCGACTGGTCACGAGACGTGCGACGAGCACCAGCCCCAACACCACCATCGATACCGCCAGCATGACGGCCGGCCGCCGTTTTAGAAGCAATGTCATCACAGCTCCTGTAAAGATCACCAGGGCAGTACCAGCACCAATGTGCGCACCACGCCGGTCTGCGCCAGCGCCTCGTAGGTGATCAGCAAGCCGGCGAGGCTGACGAAGGCAGCGCTCAGCACGGGCGCGTATCGGATGAAACGTGCGGCGGCAGGCACACGCCCAATGACTTGTATACGGTTCATGAGACGGCCGGCGTGTACGAACAACACACCGATGCCGGTGAGCACGGCCGCCAGCCCCAGGCTGAACGCGACGATCAGCAACAGGCCGAACCCTACCCGCTCCAG
>JAMDDR010000559.1 GCA_023488685.1 Chloroflexota bacterium
ACGTGAGTCGCCAGATGCTTTACGAAGTGGTGGAGCGCTATGAGTCCCGCTTGCATCTGCCGGTGTTAGCGCGCGTTCAGGATCGCCCCCATCCCGGCCAGCCACCAAGCGCGACTTGGCCGCGGCGGAGATTGAGGGCTTGCTGGCGCAACCGCCCGCCGTGTATGGCTATCGGGGCCACGTCTGGACGACGCCCATGTTAAAGACGCAAGTGGAGCACAAACACCACATCGAGTTATGTGAGGATACGGTGCAACGGGCCTTGCACGACCTGCGCTATCGCTGCAAATGGCCACGCTACGTGCTGGCGCGCCGCGATCCGCACTGGCGTCAGGCAAAAGGGGGCTGCAGAACGGCTTGAAAAGCCGCACGCGCACGGTCATCTTGTTCATGGACGCCATCTCTATTCGCGAGATTCCGCCCTCACGCATCGCTTGGACGCCGATCGGCCAGCCAGCGTGCGTGCCGATCATCGGCTCGCACGACAAGCGCGTGTTGTCGGGCGTGCTCAACATCGTGACGGGCACGTGGCTGCCCTATGTCTCGTTGACCTTCAACCAAGGCCACTTCCAAGAACTGCTGTGCCAGGTGCGGGCGTTCTGGCGCGGCTGGCACATCGTATTGTTCGTAGACAAAGCGTCGGCTCATAAGGCCCCCCGGAGTCAAGCGCTGGCGGCGGCGCTGGCGATTGAACTGCGTTGGCTGCCGACGGCGTGTCCGGAACTGAACGTCATGGACTGCTTGTGGCGGCATGTGCGGGACGATGTGCTAGCCAATGAACCCACGCCCACATTGGACCTGACGGTGCGCACGGCGATTGACCACCTGGATGCGCTCAGTCCCTCCGAACGACTAGTGCAGGCCGGCGTGTTCGCTGACCACTTTTGGTTGATCAACGTGCGCAACGCGCTCTTGTCAGAATAATTATGCGGACCCACTTAGAACTCGGCCGGTGTGAGCCAGCCTAACGACGAATCGCGTAGCGCGCACTGCCGCAGGCAGATATCCAGCAGGAGGCACGAACTATATCAGTACCATACCAGCTTTCACGATCACCTTGTGCAGTGCATCAACTACCTGCTGAATCTGGCTCTCGCTGATCTCGGGGAACATAGGCAGTGAAAGGATTCTTGGCCCAAGTGTTGTGCTGACCAGGAAATCTTGCGCCGTGTGGCCATAGCGTGCGTAGGCTGGTTGTTGATGGAGCGGCACAGGGTAGTGAATGCCGGTTTCGATGCCCTCTGACTGCAATGCCGCGCGCACTTGATCCCGATCCGGCACTTGCACTACGTACAAATGGTACACGGGCTCAGTTCCAGGCAGCACGTATGGGGTGACGACGCCGGGCACCTGTGCAAGCCGTTCGTTGTAACGCTCTGCAGCGTCGCGGCGGCGGGCGTTCCAGGCGTCCAGATACGGAAGCTTCACCCTGAGTACGGCCGCCTGCAAATTGTCCAATCGGCGGCAATAGCCTTCGATCTCATGAATATACTTCTCGCGCGAGCCATGGTTCCGCAACAGGCGCACACGAGTGGCAATCGCTTCGTCGTTGGTCACGACAGCACCGCCGTCACCATAAGCGCCCAGGTTCTTCCCCGGGTAAAAGCTGAAGCATGCGACATCGCCGAACGTGCCAGCCTTCTGACCCTGGTATTTAGCGCCATGGGCCTGGGCACAATCTTCGATCACACGCAACCCATGCCGACGAGCGATCCCCATGATCGGTCCCATATCGGCGGGCTGACCATACAGGTGAACCGGCAACAGTGCCTTCGTGCGCGGGGTAATGGCCGCCTCGATTTTATCCGGGTTCATGTTGTATGTGCGCGGGTCGACATCCACCCAGCGAATGGCTGCGCCGGTGACGCTGATGGCCTCGGTAGTGGCGATAAACGTGTTGGGCACCGTGATCACCTCGTCGCCCGGCCCAATGTCACAAGCTCGCAATGCGAGTTCCAAGGCATCGGTGCCTGTCGAGACGCCCAGGCATTGCTTAACGCCGATATAGGATGCAAACTCGCGTTCAAATTCGCTGTGTTCGGTTGCCATGACGTAGGCGCTGCGCTCCAGCACCGAGGCGATGGCCCGATCCATCTGTGGCTTGAGCGTTTGATACTGAGTCTTGAGATCAACGAAGGGAACTGTCATGATGCTCCTTATGAGGAATGAAGATGCCGCACGATGCGCGCCGGCACACCGGCAACGATCACATCGGCGGGCACATCGTGGGTGACCACACTGCCGGCGCCGACGATGGCGCGCTCGCCAATGGTCACGCCGCACAGGATGGTGGCGTTGCTGCCGATGGAAGCGCCACGCTTGAGCGTTGTTGGGACGGTCGCCCAGTCGGATTCGGTTTGTGCGCTGCCGTCCTGGTTGGTAGCCCTGGGGTACTTGTCATTCGTGAACATGACACCATGACCGATGAATACCTCATCCTCGATGGTGACCCCACTGCAAATGAACGTGTGGCTGGACACCTTGACGCGCCGGCCGATGCGTGCATCCTTCTGGATTTCGACAAAGGTGCCGATCCTGCTGTCGTCACCGATCTCGCACCCGTACAGGTTCACAAATGCATGGATTTTGACATTTTGGCCAAGCTTTACATCCGGGGAGATGCGGAGCGTGGGTGTGGTGTCGTTGCTCATAGTGAGACCAACTCCCGGCCGCCGCCGTTCAGCAGCGATTTCTGTGCCGCCTCTAATACTCGAACCACCTTGACGCCGACCCAGGCCTGGCTGCATGACAGCGTTCCCCTGCCAGCACACGTTGCGCAGTGGCCACGACCGTGGCGGATACAACCGATGAAGGATTCGCACTCCAGCCGCAATGGCTCGCGCCATTGCACCGGGACGATGGTTTCAGGGCCATGGCGGTAGGACAGTTGAAATTGTTCAGGTGTGTCCGAGTAGGGGGGCACGTCCACGCCCTGGTCGTAGAGGATCACCTTGTTCTCGGCAATGTCGTCGTAGACCAGCATCTTCTTGCTGCCGATGACCGTGATCCGGCGCGTCTTGACAGGATCGAGCCAGGACACGCGCACGTTCGCCAGGATGCCGTTGGGGAAGTGCAGGTTGAGGTAGGCCACTTCGTGAATGCGGCACTGCGGCCGCACGAAGATGCCACCGCTGGCACTCACCTGGCTTGGTTCCATCCCGAGAATGTCGAGCAGGATCGAGATGTCGTGTGGGGCAAGATCCCACATCACGTTAATATCCGACTGGAACAAGCCCAGGTTCACGCGCGTCGCGTTGATGTAATAGACCTGGCCAAGCTCCCCGCTGGCGATGAGATCGCGCACGGCGTGGACGGCTGGATTGAATTGGAACGTGTGCCCGACCATGGCGACCGGACCGAGCCGGTCGGCAGTCTCTGCAATCTCAGTTGCCTGGGCGACGGTTGCAGCGAGTGGTTTCTCGACCAGGATGTTTTTGCCCGCCTGCAGCGCCTCCATGGCCAGCTGGTGATGCGTGGATACCGGTGTGGCAATGGCGACGGCTTGCACGTCGGATGCCAAAACCTCGTGGTAATCCTGGGTCGTGTGCGCCTCGGGGTAGAGCTGCCGCATATGTGCCAGGCGCTCCTCGCTCAGATCCGACACCCAGGCCAGGTGAGTGCCGGGCATTTCATTGAAATTGCGTGCCAGCTTTGGCCCCCAGTACCCGCACCCGATGACGCCAACGTTGATGGTATTCATTTCCCCTCCCATGTTTCCCAACTCAACCTGTGTCCCTAGTGAAAAAACCGGACACAAAAACGCCGGTTCTTAAAGGGGTGATAAGCGCTGCTGCTTATGCCACTCCTGTTCGAACTCAGCCAGTATGAGCCAACCCAGCAACGAATCGCATAGCGTGCGCTGCCGCAGGTACACGTCGTCGATGAACTGACCGGTCTTCTTGTACGCGTCGTGGAGATCCTCGTAATCTGATAGGCTCACCCTCTCGTCTTCGACTATGCCCATGAACCTTTCGGCGTAACCGCACCGCGCGTACCAGGCCTGGCCGACGTCTGTTTTGTTAGATCAAATCGGCGAACTGCCACTCGACGCGTTTGAAGTACGCGTAACCGAGGATAAACACGACCACTGCAACAGCAGCGGATATAGCCAGGTATTCCCACTGCGGCCAACTGCCTCGCAACGCAATGGCGCGATAGGCCTCGATGAGACCTGCCATCGGGTTGAGCATATACAACCCGCGTAAGCTCTCAGGCACAGTGGTTACAGGATAAATGACCGGACTGACATACATCCATAACTGCACGAGCAATGGCACCACGAAGCGAATGTCGCGGTAGAAAACGTTGAGCGCGGACGAGAACAAGACGATCCCCAGCGTAAAGAATACTTGAATCAGCAGAAGCACAGGCGCCAATACCAGAGTCACCCTAAAGGGGATGTCGTACAGGACCAGCATGATGGCGAACACCCCGCAAGCGATCAGGAAGTCGACCATACTGGCGCCGACAGCCGACATGGGCAGAATCTCGCGTGGGAAGTAGATCTTCGTCACCAAGCTCATGTTTTGAACCAGGCTTGGCACGGCGAAACTGATCGACGCGGCGAAAAACGTCCAGGGCAACACCGCGCTATAAGAGAAGACCGGATACGGGATGCCCTCTGTGGGCACCTTCACAAAATACGAGAAGATCACACTGAAAATCAACATGAGCGACAGCGGTTGCACAATCGCCCATGCGGCGCCCAGCAATGACTGCTTGTAGCGAACTTTGATGTCACGCAGTGTCCACATCCACAACAGATCGCGGTAGCGATACAACTCAGATAACCATGTTCCCAAAGTGCCTTATCCCCCCATGTAATGTGATCGCGTTGTCACTAAGCGCCGTTTACATGCGTAAGCCACGCGTTCTTGCCAGTCCTATACACTCACGGCCGCGATGCAACCGGCTCGTTCGCGTGCCCGGCGTACGCGCTGCGGTAAGCCTGTGCAGCATTTATGACGAAATCGGCGAGTTGCGGCCCAATCTGCTCGTTGGCCGTACGATTCGGATGCGAATCGTCACCATCACGATAGGCAGAGCGAAGCATACTGTAATCTGCCGAGGCCGGGTCATTGTTGGCAAGGTACTCGAACAGATTGAACGTCACGATGTTCGGATGACCATCCAGGAATTCAGCCGATTTTAACCAGCTCGCGAATGCCCTTGCGCGGGCTGCTTCGGCGGCATTTGTTCCGGCCGGGTTCACAGGCGGTGACGTGACGATGACGAACAGTTTATCACGGTGGTGGTCCATCGCGTCGCGTATGGTGCGGTAGTATGCCTGGTAGGCAGCTAGCTGTGCGTCGTCCTTGATATTGTTCACCCAGTAGCAAGACTTAATCACGATGACTTCATGTTGGAGCAATCCGCTGAAAGCATTCACCGGCAACTCTAAACCCGGAAGCGAAAACACTGCGGCCAGCCCATCTGGGTCGGTGTTGCTTTCAGGCACATTGTAACTGTACCCAGCAGGCGCACCCGAGGGCATGCGCAAACCCTGGTCGTTGTAACCATGGTCAAAAAAGTCATAACCTGCAGCCGTAAACGCTTCGCGGACATGCCCTTGCTCAATCATATTCTGGCCGACCGAGTGGTGCAGGAATACGACATTCGTGAACTTACTATGGCTGTAGTGCACCACATCCGCACGGTTTGTAAGCGCTTGCCAGATGGTTGGTAGTGAGCGCGCAAATACACGCACCGAGTGCCACCGCCCGGTAACCAAGCGTGTGGGCACGACGACAATAGCAACAACGACAAAGGCTGCAACAATCAGTCCAGCCATAAGTTTACGCGCGCGCTTGCGCGCATTGCTTTGATCAGGCACTGACATCATACCCTTCTTAGCTAATCGATACGGCGCGGAACATCCACAGTAGTAACACGCGCACGAGTAACTAGCCAAACAAATAGCGGTAGTATCGACGCGTCGGGGACTTGGCAATAGCCGTCATGAACAAGATTGGCACGCCCAAGCCGCAAATGACCAGCACCAATTGGAAAAGGAACTGGTATTCCAGCATCCACGGTGCAATGTGGTAGACAAGCCTAGCAGTCAGTTCCAACAGCGTTGGATGAAGCAGATAGATTCCGAACGTTTTGCTGCCGAAGATGGACAAGACATTTGAGAAGGTGACCGTGATGGTATCAAATGCCAGGTAAGTCAATATGAAGGTCACGGCGTACAGGTTGGTCGTAATGGGCAGGAGACTACCACTCCAGTCCTCACCGGTCAACATGTTGATCAGTTGCGGTTCCAATAACGCAAGGACGATCAATACGATGAGGCTAGCCAGCAAAACCCGTTTCATCCTAGTGAGCCACTGCTTGCACGCGTCGAGGTGAAAACCAATCACCAAGCCGAGGACAAAGAAGGAAGCCCAACGCAGAAACAGCCATCCCGAGGTGAGTAGCAACAGTGAGTCCAAGGCGGAGCCATTCACCCCAAAGGTGTGCAGGTACTGCAAGCTGATCGTGGCCAGTTGTACAAGCGCAGCTGCAATGAGCAATAATCTCCAGTGGTACTTAGCCAGCGGAACCAGCATAGGCGCAAGCAGGAAGAACTGACACAACAGCGGCACGAAGAAATAAGCGTCGACTGCCTTACCGATCAATAGCCACGTCAGGTACTCGGTCGGGGAGTAGTGCGCGCCTTGCACGAAATCGGCCGCAAAGATTGTCAACGACCAGATGAGATAGGGAGTCAAGAAGGTTCCCAGCCTAACTCGTACCGTTTTCCATTTAAGAACGGGCGGATTGCCCATGACAGCATACGTAATGAGAAAACCGGAGACAAAGAGAAATGCCGGCACGCTGAACAGCGTCAGCCGCTTGACAACGAGTAGGACATAGTAAGCAAAGGAGCCGAGTTGATCATAATTGGGAACACTAACTGAACGGTACCGGTTTGTCCACCAAAACATGGCGGTGTAGCCCCAACCCGCCGCATGATTGCACACCACGGCCAGGATTGCCAATCCGTTCATCGTGAAGAGCCGCTTTGTCATGTTGATTGTATCTTGATGTCTGGTTTTACTGGCTGTTACTTCATCAACTTCATCAGACGTCGATCTTATGGTAACCGAGATGAGCGTAGCTGCCAGTCCACGGATTGGCGCTCTCGAAAACACCTTGTCCCGCCTGACTGGCTAAACGCAGGTAATTATTGGCAGTCGCTGGCAGATCGGGCATCTCCGCCTTCACGAAATCATGCATAACGCAGTCAATCGCGACCGGATCGGTTGAGAAGAACAGGCTCTGTGGTGTTTTATCCTGGAATGTACTCCAGGTGGTAGGAGCCTGGTTATAGACCTGCGAAGCAAATAAGCCATCGCCAATGGTCAACACCGTTTTACCGCCAATATGGCTGTTCTTGAAGAAGTCAACCATGGGGCTGTAATCTGCCCGCGCAGTTCCCTGAACGACATTGATGAACGGGTGTAGTCCAGCCGGCGTGCTGACTGTGCCAAAATGATTTTTATAGCCAAGTGACACGCCACCGGCAGGATGCCCGCCTTTCATAATAGGCATGTTGATCAGGTACGATGCATTCATAAGCACGTTGGGCAGCGTCTCTCGCGGTATCTGCACCCCTGTGGGTGGTTGGAAAAGAATATCTGCTGATGGATCCCAACTATACCCCGCGTCCTCATGGCACTCTTGGTCGAAGAAACGAATTCCGGAGAGTGCCTTGTTTACAAAGCGCGCAGGTAACGCGCGTGTGGCGTCGTATACCCAGATATCCGACCGAGCGACACCAATTTGATCCAAACCACTGATAACGGCGTTTACAGGCTCGATCAAACCATCGATTTTCGATTGGCTCTCGCCACAGTTAAACGAGTTGTTGAAGCTGACTTTAATGGCGATTGCTCGTCCAGGCTGGTAATCTCGGATTAGCAGCCGCCAGGCGTTGGCAACGGTTGAGGTACCTGTAAGCGCCATTACACCTCGGTTCACCATCTCATTCACCTTGCTAGCGTTTACAAAGTCCCAGTAGCTTGCCTGACCGGTCCACGAGGTCGCATCAGTGCTATGCACATGGACCACTCTGCCCGCGGCAGAACTGACTGGCGGTGTGACCACACCAGGTAAGTAGAGCCATGATGTGGGGTCGTCAACCGTCGCCTTTCGGGTTACCAAAAGGCGACGCGCCAAGGGCGCTAAAGCGCCCATCGCCACGAGTGACCATAGAAACTGCCTTCTCGGCTTCTTTTCATTCATCACAATCACCTCATCGGAGATAACCTATTACCAATCTGAGCCTCAGCCAAAGACATATCGAGCAGTCAGCCATTGTGCGCAGGTGCGATAAGTCTAACATTAACACCTTTGGTTGAAGGTACAGATCAAAGTAATCACATCAGGCACCCTCAAAGTCTCGGTACCCCGCCAGTCCGATTTTCTCCTCCATGAGTGTGCGGATCAGGTGCTCGACGTTTCCGTTTTCCAAGCCATGCCGACGGCGGCCATGCAGATCTGCACGCCCATTCGTTTCAAGTGCTGCTTGTAACGTACCCTACAGTCTGCGTAGTTATTCAACCCTGGCTGCGCCAGCGCCAGTGGTCACCAGTGCCAGCCCCAAAAGCCGTCTCCTCGAAATTCGCTTGTTCATAAACCTCCTATAGGTAGAGAAGATCTATAAGCCGATATAGGTTCCCCGGCGTGATACAAACGCGTCGAAGTAGTATGTCCCCCTTGTGCCGGTGTCAATGCTCGAGATCGCCCCCAATCTAACACTTTCGATCCGGCGCGTATCATTATCAACGGTGCTGATACTTTGCCGCTGGACACCGTCGATCCAAAATGTGACACCACCATTGTTTGCACCAGCCGCCGTCGACGCGCGAAAGTCTATCTCAACGGTGTGTGGTGCATTACTGATCGTATACCAGGAAGTATTTGTCCAGGCGTTCAAGTCGCTAAGGACAGATGCGCGCAGTTGATAGCTCCCGGAAGATCGACGGAATTCCACTCTCACCACCGTCGTCGCCTGCGAATCACCATACAGGATGTAGTGCGCATTCCCATTCGACATGGTGATGCCATTCGGGTCGAAGTAGAAGCGCGCGCGATAGCGCGTCTCTGCAGCAGGCCAGGTGTCGGTCAGGTAGATGCCACTGTTGTTATCGATCAATGCCCGCAGACCATATGTCCCCGACAGCGCTGCTGTCGTACTAGCGCTCAGGTCGCCGGCATCAGTCACAGTAGATGTCCAGGCCGAGAGATTACCCGATTCGAAGCTGTCGCTAAAGATAGCATCCGTCGGCACAGGTGTACTGGTCGGCGCCGGCGTAGGGGTTGATGTCGGCATGGGCGTCGCTGTCGGTGTAGACGATGGTGCGGGCGTGGCTGTCGGCGTGGACGTCGCTGTCGGTGTAGACGATGGTGCAGACGTCGGTGTAGACGATGGCACGGGTGTCTGCGTTGGGTTTGCCTCCACCTGATCGTAGAAGATCACATCCACCCAGTAGTTGCTGGATTCGTAGGTTTGATCCGGGAAGGCACTCGCCCCGTAGCGATACACGCCATTCCCGCCGGACTCCACACCCGATAACGCGTACAGTGGGCCATTCGTGAAACCGGTGGTGAAGTATGGGCGAGTCAACGCAAACCCTCCCACATTAGTGTGATAAGAGGCGATGTAGGTGACATTGGCGGAGATGGCAATCGGCGTAGTCAGCATCACCGTCTGCCAGCCTGAGGACGTCTCATTGGCAAAGGTGATCGAGGCCAATAGCGTGCCAGACGCGCTCCACAAGTTACCCACGTGTACACCGGTGTTAGCAGGGCCCTTATAGAAACGTAGCCCGCTGATGTAGCCTGCCGTCGTCGCCCGGAACTTCACGCCCAGTTCCACAGCGCTTGGGTAGTCGTTCACCGAGGCCACTGCGGGTGTCGCGCTATCGTTCCACAGGCTGCACGGGCAATTCAACGACGATGTCGGCGTGGCAGTAGGGATCGGTGTAGTTGTTGCTGTTGATGCCGGCGTGGCTGTCGCGACTGGCGTCGGCGTAGCTGTCGGCACGGGTGTGGCTGTCGGCGTAGGTGATGGTGTAGCGGTATTGGCCGCCGGTACGCTAAATGAGAGGGGTGAGATAGCCGTCGCTGGTTGGGTTGAACTGTTGCCAGACCCATCCGCTGAGGTCACACGGTAGTAGTAGGTTGTCCCCGGTATGAGACCCGTGAGGCTAACACTATGCGCCGTCACCCGAGTGCTGTCCGACATGTTGAGTGTCAGCGACGCAGCCGAGGCGCCATAATCAACATGCGAGTCGGATGCCTCGTCGGTTGTCCACGTGACAACCGCCGTGCCATTGCTGTTAGCAGCCACGCTGACATTGGAGATGACTGGCGCGGTGGTATCCACTGTGGGAGTGTCGTAGAAGATCACATCCACCCAGTAGTTGCTGGATTCGTAGGTTTGATCCGGGAAGACACTCGCCCCGTAGCGATACACGCCATTCCCGCCGGACTCCACACCCGATAACGCGTACAGTGGGCCATTCGTGAAACCGGTGGTGAAGTATGGGCGAGTCAACGCAAACCCTCCCACATTAGTGTGATAAGAGGCGATGTAGGTGACATTGGCGGAGATGGCAATCGGCGTAGTCAGCATCACCGTCTGCCAGCCTGAGGACGTCTCATTGGCAAAGGTGATCGAGGCCAATAGCGTGCCAGACGCGCTCCACAAGTTACCCACGTGTACACCGGTGTTAGCAGGGCCCTTATAGAAACGTAGCCCGCTGATGTAGCCTGCCGTCGTCGCCCGGAACTTCACGCCCAGTTCCACAGCGCTTGGGTAGTCGTTCACCGAGGCCACTGCGGGTGTCGCGCTATCGTTCCACAGGCTGCACGGGCAATTCAACGACGATGTCGGCGTGGCAGTAGGGATCGGTGTAGTTGTTGCTGTTGATGCCGGCGTGGCTGTCGCGACTGGCGTCGGCGTAGTTGTCGGCACGGGCGCATTATTGAGACCAATGGCCACGTGCCGTGTGAGATGCAGCGAAGTGTCAAACAACGCATAGCGCTCGCCATCCAATGTTGCAACCGTAAAAGTCACAGGAACACTATTCACGAGTACACTCGTGACCGTATCCGTCGGCAGAATGTGCACCTTCAGCGTCACAGCATTATCAAAGACGATAGGGGTAAATGATGTCCCATCCACCTTAGGGCGTTGAAACGGTGCGATATTATGAACGGCGTCGAAGCTGATCACTTGCCCTACTCGCTCGTAGTTACTAAACTGGGCAGCGTTGCGCACGCGGATGTACTTCAGCACATCGCCGATCGGCGCCAGCCACATCACGTCCTTCCGTGACCCCATATAGGATATGCCGGTACAGGTGTCATGGGCAGTGAAATTGATCCACTTCCCCTGGGCTATCGCCGTATCAACCCAAGCCTGGCTATACTTATAGTCATCGACCGTGTTCAAGTTCATGAACTCGACGGGAGTTTCGTCCTCAGAATCCTCAATCCAGGTGAGATTGCTGTCCCACGGATCGAAGAAACCACGCGCGCCGATGAACAGGTAAGAAGCAGCTAGCATGCGACCAGCATCCGTGGCACCGCATGGCCAGGCAAACGACACGACAGGCTTACCGGTTCCCGCCTCAATCGCTGCAATATTCGGTTCCAATTGATCCCTGCGATAGGCGGTGACCTGGTCTTGTGTGTAAGGAGTTTGCCGGAGCGTCTCAATCGTACAATTCGGGAAACAGCTCGGTGGCACGCTACAGGCCGCTGCATGGTTCACCGAATGGGAGCCGATTTCATGACCTGCAGCGCTGAACGGCCCAAACCAACTGAGTGTGTCGACACCGTTGTAATAGTAGGTCGCCTTGAAGCCGGCATTATTCAGCTCCGTTTGACAGATGGTGTTCCCATCGTCGATACCGAAGCTGCCGGCAGCAGTCTTACAGCCTGACCACGTGCACACGCTGACTTCTGCAACACCGGATTGATTGCTGACTGCCGGGTTAGCCTGCTTCGCTGGTGCGTCTGCAGCAATAATCGCCGGTTTAGATAAGACAGGCGCAACCCCTAGCGCAAGTGCAGCCAGGAACAAAACATAAAAGGCGACGTGCCTCGTTTGCAACGCGCGCATAATTTGACGTTCTCCCCAAGTTCATGGTCCGCTGACCAGAACATGCACCAAAACGCACGAGATGACCCGGATTTGCCGGTAGTGAACAATTCGCGGGCTGAAACCGGCCTGATCTGTCGGCTAACTGACACCAAGTGGGGCGGAGCGAAGGTAAGCAGTCGTGCGCTGTTTGCGGATCACATCATTGATCACTCGCTGCACTTGATCGGGGGTCAGTCCCAGCGCCTCTGCAATCTGCTCGTTGGGGATTCCGCGTTCGTAACCCAGCCAGGCCAGGTCCAGGATATCGAACGGCACTCGGAAAAAGAACTCTTCCTGAGTACTGCCGCCGCTATAGGTATCACTGGTGGGTGTTCTCTGCTGGATCTCCGCCGGCACCCCAAGGTAGCTTGCCAGTTGATAGACCTGGCTCTTGAAGAGATGGAGAATCGGGCTGATATCCACCCCACCATCCCCGTACTTCACGAAGAAGCCCAAAGCGTGCTCATTCTTGTTGGCTGTGCCGATGACAGCGTAGTTGCGCAACTCGGCGTGATAGTAGAGCATCGTCATGCGCGTGCGCTGTTTGATATTTGAGGCTGCCACGATCTGCGCATATTCCTCCCACGGCAACCGCTTGGTCTGTTCAACCCCGTCCGGGCTAGTGACAGTCAACGAGAACACATTCATCGTGTCCTGCTTCAATAGATCACCCCGCAGCACAAGCTTGGATTTCCAGCCTGCACCATACTCTGGAAATACGCGGGCAATCGCCTCGTTCTGACGGCGATAGCAACCAAGCCCATCCAGGGCGGCGGTAATGTCCTCGACCACTGTTGATACACCGAAGTGTGCAGCCAGCCTTTGCGCCAATTGCAGGCTATCCGGGCTCGAATGCTGCTCTGGCAAAAGAATACCTACGACGCGCTCGGGTCCAAAGGCTTTGACACACAACGCCAGCACAGTCGATGAGTCGATTCCTCCGCTGATGCCGACGACAGCACCCTGGCGACGTAGTTTCTCGTGCACACCCTGGTGCAGAGCGAGCACGATGCGCTCGACCTCCCCGGCCGCATCCAGGTCGAGCGCGTGCCTGTCAAAGGCAAGCTGTACTGGTTTTCCGTTTTGATTGACCATATTGATCCCCTCATACCCTCACTTACCCACAGCAACAGATGCCCCTATCTCGGTGGTTACACGGTCCACCACTTTCGCGGGGCTACATGTGTCATACGGCGCGAGATTGAACGTTTTGACAAACTGCTGATACACCAGTTGTGTCGACAAAACGCCGACAAGCGCCATTTCGTCCGTTTCGCTCAAGCCACCGCCATTGGTCGCCTTATGTGTCAATTGGGCAACCGCCGCAGGGTTGAACAACCCACTTTCCCGTAGCGCACTGTCCGAAAGCAACTCCTCCACGTAATCCGGCGTGTGTTGGCCATAGAAACTGCGATGAATGGGAGCGCGATAAGGCCGCTTGGTCCGTTGCCAGATCTCCGGCGGCAACAACCTGCGGCCGATTTGCTTGAGCAGCCACTTCTCCCGTAAACCCGGCATTTTGACATCCGGCGGCAAACGGTTACAAAACTCCACCACCCGATAATCGAGAAACGGGTAACGTCCCTCGACCGAATTTGCCATGGCCATGCGATCGCCTTGCGACGAAAGCAGATACTGCGGCAGAAAAACAGTGCTCTCCAGGTACTGAGCCTGCCCGAGGCTGGACCAGCGATGAAAACCTGGCGGCACCGTCAGTGGCAGTCGGGCATCTTCCTCAAGCCGCTGGTGTGCCAGAAAGCGTTGTGTCCGGGCCGTATTTGACCAGCGTATCGCGTGGGAGTAATACGGCGAACCGGTATCGGCCAAGCCTCGCTTGAAGAAAGCGTTCAGGAAAGTGTTATTCAGGCTTCCCAAATTCGCGATATCCGGGTATATACGCTTCAACAGAAGCGGCCGGATTTGCGACTCGGGATGTTGCGCCCAGAAGCGCCGGATCTTCATTTCCTTGAAAATGTCATAGCCTGCCAGGAACTCGTCGGCACCCTCCCCAGTCAGCACCACCTTCAGGTTATGCTCGTGCACAAGCTTGGACAGCAGGAACATGGGCGCTGGTGCGGTGCGCAACACCGGCGTCTCCGTGTGCCACACCACCTCCGGAAACACTGCGCCGATGTCCGCGTGCGTACACTGAACCACTCTATGATCCGTGCCAAGGTGAGCTGCCATTCGGCGCTGGAACGCACTCTCATCGAACCCAGGGTTATCCGCGAACGCAATCGAGAAGGTGTCGAGGCGGTTGTGTGTGTAGTTGCGGATCAGCGCCGTGGTGAGTGACGAATCGAGTCCACCACTCAGATAAGCGCCCACCGGCACGTCTGCGCGTAAGCGAATCCGGGTGGCATCGATAAGCAATGCCTCAAGCTCTTCCAGATAAACTTGCTCCGGTTGTGCCGTCCTGTCCACCTCAAAGTCGAGCGACCAATACGGCTCCACGCTAAGCGCATTGTCTTTAGCCAGCAAGTAATGACCGGGGGGTACTTCCCAAATGCCATTGAAAACAGTATTCGGCGAGAGCGCGCTCCAGTAGACAAATACCTGGTCGAGCGCGTCATGGTTAATCTCGGCGTTCACACCTGGACACGCCAGCAAGGCCTTAATCTCTGAGCCAAATACCAGTTGCTGATCATTGCGCGTGTAGAAGATAGGCCGGATACCCAGACGGTCACGGGCCAGGAACAGGCTGCGGTTCCGTGTATCCCAGATCGCTATGGCAAACTGACCGTTGAGACGGCTCAGACACCCAGGGCCATAATCCTCGTACAGGTGCACGATCACTTCAGTGTCACAGTGCGTGGCAAATTGGTGACCGCGTGCCTCCAGTTCGGGACGCAGTTCCAGGTAGTTGAAGATCTCGCCATTAAAGACGATCCACAACGTTCCATCTTCGTTACTGATGGGTTGTTGTCCGCCACTCAGATCGATGATGCTCAGACGGGCATTACCCAAACCCACCCATTCGTCACGGTAGATCCCGATCTCATCCGGCCCACGGTGGCGGATCATCGCCAGCATTTGCCTTAAAGTCGCCTCCGTGACAGGCGGCGCGTCCACCCGGTTCAATACACCTGTAATGCCACACATAGTTGCCTACCGTCCTGCCACCATGGCTGCTTTGCGCAGCTCTGCCTTGACCACCTTGCCATGTGCGTTCATGGGCAAACGATCCACAATGACGACTTCACTCGGGATCATATGACGCGCCAGGCGATGCGCGCAATGACTGATGACTTCCTCCGGCGCCAGCAGAGCTCCGCCCCGCAACGTGATGAAGACTTTGATCGCCTCGCCCTTCGCCATATCAGGTTCGCCAATCGCGGCTGCCGAGACCACGTCCGGCAGTTCCAGCACGCAAGCTTCCACCTGCTGGCTACTGACCCGGTAACCATACGACTTGATAAAATCGGCTTTTCGATCCACCACGTAGATGTAGCCATCTTCGTCAGTGGTAGCCAGATCACCCGAGCGCAAAGCACCATCCACGAACCGTTGTGCATCGGCTTCGGGATCATCCAGGTAGCCAGGGCTGATGCTATCGCCCCAGGCATTAATCTCACCCACTTCGCCCGGTTTCACGTCGGCGCCGGTCTCATCCAGGACACGTAGCGTGACACCGGGGATACCGCGGCCGATTGAACCGAGCTTGCGGTCGAGATCGGCTGGGGGCAAGTAAGACAAACGCGCCGTAGCTTCCGTCTGCCCGTACATGACAAACACCTGGGCAGACGGTATGGCTGCCCGCAACTCTTCAATCAAGACATTCGGTAATTTGCCGCCAGCCTGTTGCAGCTTACGCAGGCTTTTCCAGGCTCTCTTGGGGAAGGTTGAGTTGCGTAACAGCGTCTGGTAGGTGGACGGCACGCCAGCAAACCCGCTGCATTCGTTCGCTTCCATCATGTCCAGAACGATCTCCGGATAAACGAATGAGTTCGCTAAAGCGATGGACCCACCCACTCTGAGATGCGTGTGCAGCAAGGAAGCGCCGAAGCAGTAATAAAACGGCAGCACCACAGCGATGCGCTCAGTGTTCGTTAACGCCAGGTACTCGATGATCGAGTCGGTATTCGCTTGGATGTTACGATGGGTCACGCGAACGGCGCGCGGGCGTGCCGTTGTACCCGATGTGAACATCAGCGCTGCGTCACGCGTCTCTGTCGCTGACGCCACTGATTCCGGCCATAACATCGGCCCCGCACGATCAACGGCGTCGTCGTAGATCAACGCGACATGCTCGGACAGGACAGCGGCAAAGCGGCGGTAGACCCGCCACTCTGCGCACATGACCTTGCAGCCCACGAAGCGCTGCATCGCGGCGATTTCATCCGGCGTCGACGTCGTAGGGAATGGCACGACCACGGCACCAAGCTTCATTGTCGCCAGGTAGGCAGCTACCCAGAACAGCGAGTTGTTGCCAAGGATGCCAACTCGATCCGTAGGCTGCACGCCGGCTGCGTACAACTCCCCTGCCATTCTCGCGCTTGCACGGCGCAAATCGGCATAGGTGTAGTGCGATGGATCGGCAATCATCGCCACCGCCTCGTCAGCACCATATGCCAAAAGATAATCAGCCGTATTCATATCCGCCGCCTGCCGGTTTCTTTACATCCGGACAACTGGGTTCAAGCATGAACGGGTGTGCCAACTCTGCGTTGAATGTATGCGAACAGATTCGCCACCGAGTCAAAGTTCTCCGGCACGATATCCTCGTCATTCACTTTGATGCCGAAACGCTTCTCGACAAACATGACGAGTTGCAGCACATTCATCGAATCCAGGATGCCTTCGTTCAAAAACGAGGCGTTATCCGAATACGGGTATTCCTTATTGGTAAAAAGAATGTTCTCCGCGATATAGGTGCGAATCTGTTCACGCTTGATGTCCATTGGTATTCCTCTCTTCTCCTTATTTCATGTGCGACCCACACAGTTAAACGACCTGAACGACCTCTCGGTACCAAGCTACCGTTCGTGCCAACCCTTCTGTCAACGAGACTTGTGACCGCCACTGCAATTCCTGCATGGCGCGTGCCGGGCCAAGGCAACTCGTACGCACCTCACCAGGTTTGGCTGGCCCGTGCTCTTCAGACAATGTGTAATCCGCCAGTTTGGCGAGATGATGCGCCACAGTATTGATATTGGTCGGAACACCCGTGCCAATGTTGTAGATGCCGCTGCCATGATCCACGGCCAGCACGTTCGCGCGCGCAATATCAGCCACATACACGAAATCGCGCTGCTGGAGGCCGTCACCGTTGATGACCACCGGCTGCTGGCTCAGCATCCTGCCCGCAAAAATGGCAACGACACCCGCCTCACCCTGCATGTCCTGTCGCGGGCCGTAGACGTTGCCGTAACGCAGCGCGCAGTAATCCAGACCATAGTTGTGCCGATAGGTGAAGAGATAGTGCTCGCACGCCAATTTGCTTGCACCGTATGGGTCAAGTGGATGAGCGACGCTGTCTTCTGTCGCGGGTTGCTGTGGCAGTTCGCCATAAATAGCGCCACCGGTCGAAGCCATCATCACCTTGCGGACCCCGTGCCGGCGCGCCACTTCCAATAGCCGCAATGTGCCGATGACATTGACTTCGGCATATTGATCCGGATATTCCAGGCTACCTCGGACATTCGCCAGAGCCGCTTGGTGACTGATCACCGATGGTCGCACGGCTGTAAAAACCCGCTCCAGCGCAGCGGAATCTCGAATATCCACCTGGAAGAACTCGGCGCGTGGATTTACGTTCTCAATCTTGCCCGTGTGCAAGTTGTCAACAATGGCCACCGTGTGGCCAGCATTGATCATAGCTTCCACGATATGAGAACCGATGAACCCCGCACCCCCTGTCACTAACACTCGTTCGGGCATTTAATGCCTCCTCCCCTATGAAAGATTCGCTTGACGCAACTCAGTGTCTCGTTCCTGTAACAACGCGCACTGTGATCGCGCCGATGACGATGACGATAGTTAAAACTGCGCTCACGATGAGGACAGTCGAACTCTGTAATGAACCCCCACTCGGTCGTGAAGATTCGTCGACCGTAAACTCGGGTTTCGGTCGAACCGTAGGTGTCGGAACAGGCGTTGGTTCGACAGTGGCGGTTAGTCCTACCACCGGTGTGAACGTCGGTACCGGGACCAATTGGACCGCTTTCACTCCCCGCATCATTGAAGCCACTTCGAATTGGCCTTCGGAGCTCTGCCCCCATATCCACTCTCGCAATAGAGCAACCAGCCGATTTGAATGTGTGGAGAGGGCAACGGCGACGCTATTACCGGACGTATTCGATTGGCCCAATGAAAAACGCTCGACTGCATCCCACGCTTGTCCGGTCCACTGTGAGTAAAGCAACTCACTCGAACCATTTGACCCTTGGCCCATCGCAACCAGGTGCGCTTGTCCAGCACCATCTGTCGTAAGACCAACCGGTCCACTTAAACCTTCAAACCCGCGTACCAGCTTTGGCTCCTGCCAACGCTGTCCACCATCCACAGACACCTGGCCCCATGCGTCAATGCCGCCACCATCCGCCATCTGGACATCAGACTTCAACTGGCTCCACACCAGGTAGACCTGACCTTCACCTATAACCGCAACACGTGGCCAGTCAACGCTTCCCTCTGCCACCTTGACGGGCTCACTCCATGTCTGGCCACCATCGGTCGAACGCGCGTAAAAGACAGCCTGCGGGTTCGTCCCACCAGGTAATTCGGCGCGCAGCCACACGGCATGCAGCACATTGGATTGCGCATCGAGTGCCAGACGTGGCTTATCGACGCTGCTCCAACCAGAGGCGACGGCATCAGCAACGATTGCAGGACCCGTCCAGGTTTCACCCGCATCATCCGAGCGTGCCATATAGATCCCGCGTTTCTCGTTAAACGGCACCGCATAGAGCACGTACAGCACAGGACCGCGGGGATCGGCGATGATGTCAGGCCAGCTGTTGACATTGCTGGGTGCTGGTATGACAACGGCGTCGGTCCACGCCGTTGACACCAGCACATCACTGGTTCGCACGCGGCTGTAGAGAATATTGCCGTTCGCCCCCCCGCTCCAGACCACATGCAATCGTCCTTGTGTATCCACCGAAAGCGATGGCTGCTCAGCCTTACTGCTGGAGACTTCGCCGACGATTGTCACGTTGCTGGGAGAACGGATGGGCTGTGACATCTGTGACCATTCGGTGCCATTCCAGGTAGCCACACGCAAAGCGATCCCATGTTCGCCTTTCACATCACCCAGGCTCCACATGGCGTAAGCATTGCCATTGCGGTCCGTGGCAAGTGCTGGCACACCTTCAACCGCTGTCGTGGCACTTCGATCCGATAACAGCGTATAGGCTGACCAATTGGGTTTTAACGCAGGCAACAACTGCTCCAAACCGACCACATTGGTCGTCACCCATATATCTTTGCCCGCGCTGCAGCCCGCAGCAACCAATCGCTGCCCATGGAGTGCCATTCGCATACACCCTAATTGCACATTATTGCGTGACACTGAATCATAGAATTCCAAACTCACCGGAAGTAATTCCGTCCAGGCTTTACCATCCCATGCGGTGAGCATTGCGACACGGTCCTGTGTAACCTGTGTCGCAGCGGAACTATTCGCGCCAGTCGTGCTAGGTGCCACCAAACGGGGCGTTCCAATAAGCCATAATCGACCATCACCGGCTTGAACTGGGGACCATTGTGCAGGACAGCGGGTCAGAGTACCTTCAATACGTTGTGGCGAACCCCAGGTCTGTCCGCCGTCGGTAGATCGCCGTTCTACCAGCGTACATCCTGAGCTATTAAGGTCCTGCCAATACATCATGAATCCACTGTTCCCCAGGGCGGCCAGGTATGCCTTGGTGACCGTTTTCCCTTCTGGCCCGAGCACCTGTTGCGGATCGCTCCAGGTAACGCCACGATCTGCGGAGCGTGCATAAAAACTGGTGTTGTCGCGCGGGTCATCCCATGCGACCAATACAGCACCCGATGGATCGCCCGCCACACTCAGATGTGCCTGTTCCGGCTGTAAGGTTCGGAAGTAGGTGGACGAATAAACCTGGGTTGCTACAGACCAATTGACGCCTGTGCTGGAACGGTAATAAATGCCAGCCGTGGTATTGTTCCTCTGCAGAGGCCGGAGGTAAGCCAGGTGCAGCGTATTGCTTACATCCATTGAGACGTCAAGCCTGAGCGCTGCATCGGCCAGAAGGGTTGCTGCTCCCCGTGCTGCACTCGAAAGGCGCGCGGAGTAGAGTTCGTTGTACTTGTTAAACCAGAGCGCCAATACACCATTATCAACAGCCTGCAAACGAATCTCACGTGGCGGGACAAGTGTGAGACTTACCTTCCCGGTCTGAGTATCCGTATCTACACGGCGTTCGCTCAGAATAGCTGGCACTGCGACTGGGCTGCTCCAATTCGTGTCCGTAACACCCGTAAAGCTGTATTGCTCACCGGACACGGAGTCCCACCACAGCGCATGTAGTGAACCATCGGTAGCAACAGCAATGGCCGGCAAACTGGCCGCGCCCGATGTGGATAGATTGGCCGGAGGAGCCCACGCGTCCTCGCCAGATTGAGCAGCGCTGCTAAAGCTGAGACCAGCCAAACAGACACTTGCGAAAACAACGACAAATGCCACGGCCCATCCTCTGGATAGGTGCCACACCGGCAAGCACGGTTTAAAACAACGCAGATTCCGTGATGAATTTTGTGAAGCCATGTATTACTGCAAGAATGCCTCTACGGCGCGTTCCATACGCTCGGCGCGTTGATGCTCTCCCAGGTACTCGTTGTACCACCAGATCCGTAATCTGAGTTGACCTGCATCCATGTCGATAGTCCGCCATAACTCGACGGCGTGACCCGCATCTCCCTCAAGGGCATAGCACTCTCCCAGTAACTGCCGCGTCGCCCTGTGACTGGGTGCCGTGCGATACGCCGCCAGCAGGTGTTGGCAGGCATAGTCATACTGCCCCTGCGAGAGCTCGATCTGACCTAACCGCCGGTTTGCCACAGCATTCGCCGGATCCGAGGCCAACGCTTCCTGAAAGCGCGATATTGCCGGTGTAAGGTTTACCGGCTGCTCCCGACGAACAGTATCCTGGCCAGGCACTTGAGGCCAATGATATTGAGCAAGTTCGACCTGGGTCTGGCTGAGCGCGCCCAGGTTGCTATGAACGATTGCGCGCACCATTGGCACTAGCAGTAATGCCGCAATACCTGCCACGATAAAAGTGAAGACGACATGGGCTGATATGGGAACCACGAATCGTCGTTTGATTGGTCCCATCCCCACCCGTGCGAGAATACCGAACGGGATGAAGAGCAAAGGCACGAGCCAGCCCCCGTAGCCGTAGAACGCATCATCCACCAACCCATGCGCCAGAATGATTCCCACCGATATGATACCCGCCAAACGCCATTGGGGGGACGAGGAGCTTGAACGTAGCGCGGCGACAACCAGTATTGCGAAAACGATCAGACCTGCAAGTCCTTGTTCCAACCAGATATCGAGCATCAAGTTGTGCGCATGCGTCGTATATCCAACATGAACCAGGAGGATATAACTTGAATAGGCCATCTCGAAATCGGCCAGCCCAACACCTGTGAGCGGATAATCCCTGGCAAGGTCCAGGCTGTTATGCCAGATGGTTTCGCGATCGGGCCGTAGTGACAATACGAACTCACGCACGGGTGTGAACGCCAACACCGCTCCGAGCAGCATGGCGACGGCGAGTGCTGCCGCCAATAAAGCCTGTTGAACGCGATGCCCTGGTAACTGCCATCGTCTCGCCAGTCGATGCGCCAGTCTCCAAAGCACCCAAACCAGTGCCATGGAAAGCAGTGCCAGCCATGCGCCATACGACACCGTCAGCAACAAGCCGAGGATACTTAGCCCCAAACATAAGCCACTCACGAGTGGAAGACGCCCCGTGCGCGTCTGTGCCAGCGCAGTGATACTCAAAGGGATGAACGCTGCAAGCACACCTCCAATTACATTCGGATGCAACCCATACACCCCTTGGGTGTGCTGCCATGGTGCGAGCCACTGTATGATTGGCGCTGGAAGAGGCAGCTTGCCCAAGCGGCTGGCCCAGTCAGCCGATAATAGATAGGAAATCGCAACGACCGACGGCAACACGATCAATAGCAGGCGCAGCGGTTGTATCTCAACCGATTTCCCAACCCGGATTCGTTCTGGTATCCGCGAGACGAAAACGTATAGCAGTGCGCCTGCTGCGATCAGCGCCAATTTGAGCCACGCGGCGCTGCGGTCGTAACTGATCAACGCGCCCACAACCGCCGACAGGACAAACACGAGCACGGCCCAGTCACTGGAACGTACGGATACGCCTTGATTCACCGCAGTTGCATACTTACGTTTCTCCGTCTGTTCCATCTGCCATTACCAGTGCTGTCGTCGATCAGAGCGATCCAAGCGATTCGGCCCAGCTACTGCAAGCCTAGCTACTGCAGCCCAGCTACTTAATCCAACCCAGGGTGCCCAAGCCAATTTCGACTGCGGAGCGCAACACTTGCGGGCCATTGATGCTCTTGATATATGTCCAGATCGGACGTGGCCGGAACGCCCATTCGCGAAACGCGCGTTTCTGCCAATACTCCAATTCCTCTGCTTTCAACCCCTGGTAGTCAAGCACCGTGGACTTATCCATGTCAACCTGTTCCCATTGTGTGCCAGGCCGGAACCAGTTGTTCTCCAGGACTTCAAAGAAGAACGGTGTGCCTGGATATGGCGCGGCTACATGGAACAGGGCGATGTCGAGTGGGAGTTTTTTGGAGAACGCGATGGTCTGCTGGATGGTGTCCGTGGTCTCTCCGGGTAAACCAATAATGAAATAACCCCAGTTCAAAATACCAGCTTCGTGCGCCCACTGCAGCGCGCGCGGCGCTTGTTCCAAACGATAGCCCTTCGCCGCCTTCTTGAGGATCTGTTCGTTCGCAGATTCGATGCCCCACGAGATGCACCAGCAGCCAGCCTTGCCCATGAGTTGGAGCATCTCCTTATCCACATAGTCCACCCGGCTGTTGCACGTCCACTTGATCTTCAGCCCTTCTTTTATGATCAGGTTGCACAACCCAACCACCTGTTCTCGATTGACGGTGAACAGGTCTGCATACATATGGATGTTGTGTATGCCCAGCTTGTTCAGAGCCCACAACTCCTCCATAATGCTCTCCGGCGTGCGCAGGCGAATGGAGAACTGGTAGCTGACGTGCTTGATACAATATTTGCATCCTGCGGTGCAGCCGCGGCTGGTGACGATGAACGTATACGGGCCTTTAACCATGGGAATGCGATACTGGTCGAGTGGCAACAGATGATGCAACGGCATCGGCAGATCGTCCAGGTTACGGACGAAAGGACGATCCGCATTGACCGTAATCGCGTCGCCGCGCCGCCACACGAGACCCTTGATTGCCCCAAGCTGGGTATGTGATGTGCTGATGCGCTCGTCCTGGGCAACGTCGTCGCTCGCAGGGATGCTCCAGGCTGGTCGCCAGGTGATATCAGCTTCGCTCATCATCTTGTGCATCAGCCCAGTCGCATCAGCGGGTTGATCGTCCGGTTTGATCAGCTTGCCACTCTCGACACGCCACACTTTGTTCCCGGCCTGGATCGTGTCCAGCAGTTCACGCAGAGCCAGTTCCGGCTCCCCACGTAGCACAAAGTCGAGTGCGGGGAATGACTGTAGCGTTTCGCGAGGCATGGGCGTGACGTGAGTGCCGAATGCGATGGTGATGGCCCCCAGGCTACGTGCCACGAATACGCCGTACATATCATTGGTCAACGTCGGAGCAGTCACCTGGGTGATATAGTAACGTGGACGCTTCTCGCGCAGTAGCGCCTCGAACTCTGGCCATCGCATGCGCGTTGCATTTGCGTCAATAATCTCAATGCTGTAATCCGGGTGCAGCAGCGCAGCCATTTGCGCCAGGCTCACCTGTGGCCATACCATGTTCTCACGACTGCGGCGACCGACTCTGTGTTGGCTGCGAATCCAGATAGCACCATCCGGAGTTGGTGGATTCACCAACATCACATCGACCTTATGCGGCGGCCTACGTATGCCACGAGCCCACACCGCCAGATCCGCATCTGGAAATTTCGGTTGTGGCAACGGGCGGATCGAACGAGTGCCTAGATTCTGCCTAAGTTCCTGCTCACGAATGTCGCTTGCCATTCCACATCACTCCTACGGACACAATCCAACGAACCAACGAATCAAGTAATCCCTATTTCCCCCTCTCCCGCTGGTGGGGGTAGCTAAGGAGAAGGGGGTCTAGGGAACAGCACCACACCTCGTAACACCGCCTGCGGCGACGAGGTGGAAAACTGTCTCATGAATGAGGTGATTGGGGTCCCGCTCAGACCTTGCCGAGTAGATCCAATCCCGCCTTGGTCTCACGTTGGCTCAGTTCTGCCAGCACGCGTATCACCAACCATGAGATGATTAACTGCACACCCATCAAGGTCAACATCGCGCTGCCCAGCAACCATAGCCAGAGCCGGCTGATATCCCAGCCGTTGAAGCTCATGACAAGGCTGCCAACACCGACGATGGTTCCAACCAACACCGAAAGGCCGCCCATCCACCAGAAATGCCGTTCGAGTGGCGGGTTAAAGATAGGCTTGCCAAACATACCTTGCCGCACAGGGCGCTTCTGAAACAGAGAGACCAGATAGTTGAACATAGCGCCCAGGCTAAACAGGCTTACACCCGTCACTCCCAGGACCAGCCCGGTATACACGGCGAATACACCCCATTCGGCTAATTGTGCAACCCCGCCCATGCGCAGTACCACCAGTGCCACAAGCACTAGCAAGGCGATGCTGACACCTGCTATGCCGATAGCTCCCAGGATACGAACCGGGTTGTATGAAAGGGCGGTCCAAACGATGGAGTTCAGAAAGCGGAAGCCGTCGCGCACCACACTCAACTTCGAGCGCCCTAACCGTTCGCTGTAAGGGATCGGCACCTCGGCCATCTTAAGGCCCTCGTGAATGGCGCGCGTGCTCATCACAGGCGTGAAGTTCAACCCGTCCGGCAACGGGTATAGTTGCTCTAATATGTCGCGCCGGAACACACGCATGCCGCTGGCGCTATCACTGACGTGATGACGGCCGATCAGACTGACCACATTGGCAAAGAAGAAGTTGCCGATACGTCGTGTCACGGGCATCTCGCTCTTCTGTTCGCCGGACATGCGTGACCCAATCACCAGGTCAGCGCCGTTGATCACCGCACGGCACAGCGAAGGCAGATACTCTGGTGGATAGGTGCCATCGGCGTCGAGGAACGCCAGCATGTTACCGGTGGCGTTATAGAATCCGGTTTTTAAGGCTGCGCCATAGCCACGGTTCACAGAATGGCATACGAGCCTAACGTCGTGGTACTCACGCAGGATGGCAGCCGTGCGATCGCGGCTGCCATCGTCTACGACGACGACCTCGGTCGTGGTAATGCCTGCGGACGACAACATTGGTCGCGCGCGCAACACACGCTCCACGATTGCAGCGATGCCTTTCTCTTCGTTATAAGCAGGGATGATGACAGAAAGCTTCCAACCTGCCTCAGTCTGTACCTGTGCGCACTCCAATTGATCATAAGTAATAACTGTCATGCATCCCTCCCATCAAAAGTACACTGGCCCACGACGCTCGGCGTGAGTGGTCCGCGCCGTCTCGAGCGAAATTTCCTTCAACAAACGAGCTGGCACACCACCGACGACGGTATGTGGAGGCACATCTTTGGTCACCACTGCGCCAGCGGCGACCACCGCCCCCTTGCCTACACGCACGCCATCCGTGATGACCGCACCAGACCCTATCCACACATCGTCCTCAATCACAATACCTTCAGCAGTGATACCCTGCTCCACAAAAGGCCGATCTGGATCATCAAAGATGTGATTCACCGCGATAATTTGCACCAGTGGTGAGGTGTAGACACGGTCACCGATTCGTACACCCCCCTGACCACGGATCACGTTCATCTCACCGATCAAGCTATCGGCACCAATGAAGATGCCGGCATGCGGCAGACCGCGAAAGTTATAGACATGTAGAATACTGCCGTGCATGACGAACGTACGCGGGCCAATCGTTACCCCATCCGGACAGGCGTGGATGTAAACACCCTGGTCGATGTAACTGCCACGGCCTAAATGAATATGATTGGCGAAACGCAACCGGACACCGGCTTCAATGGCCGCCATGCCTTGCATGGACATGATCAGCCGGTATAACACCGTGCGCAATCCGATGCCCACCAATGTCGGCACCCCTCCCACAAGCCATTGGATGAATTGCTCCAGGCAATAGCGACCCGGATGATCCGCCTGTCGACGCAGGTAAAGAGCGAGCTGCTCCAGCATGAGGTTTCCGTGTGGCGCGCTCCGCCGTTCCGACATGCGTTGCGGCGGTTTTGAGGTCTTAGGCACACGCGCATAGCGAACTGCAGGCGTTGAATACAACCTGTTCAGGCGGAGAGCTTGATAGATGCAACGCTCCGCCGTTTCAACATCCTGAAAGGTGTTGGCGTCGTGTGTTTGTTATTTCGTTTGTACTGAGTTGCGAATGCAACGTCCTCAATGACAAACCCGGCGATCAATACCAATACAGAGCGCTGGCCGGAACAGCGCGCGTATTCCTATATACCTGGAGTGTGCTGTCCAAGGGCCCTCGGCTCAGTCCATCTGTTCCCCTGTGGCTTAATTTGAGCGATGCCCAGTTCGACCGGAACGCTGCGCGAACTGAGCATTTGTAACAACACACGCACCCGGTCTCTGCCTGGCAAGCGCATATCAAAAATGGCTTTATATCCTGCGAGGGGTCCACTCTCAATGGTGACGGGGTCACCCGTCTTGAGCTGTGGATACATCTCACCATAGCCATCAGCCAGTGTCTCCACACGCCTGCGCAACGTCGCGATAAGCACGTCGTCAATGGCTGCGGGCACACCACCAAAACTCACCAGCCCAGTGGCATCGGGCATGCGGTCAAATACAGACGTACCAACTTCAACCAGGTCAGCGTATACGAACAAATAACCAGGGAAATAGGGTTTTACCTTTCGTGCACGAGGGTTGACTGGCCGTACCCGGATGCGGGGATAGAAGGTTTCAAAACCTCGCGCCTGCGCATGATGCCACACCACATCTTCCTTGTTCGTTTTACTTCGCAATGCATACCAGTTTTCCATCGTAGCAACCATCCTTCGCAACAGTGCGCCCGCTCCATCACACCATACCCGTGCCCCAAAAACGAGCGGTAACCCCATTTTCAAATCACCCGACTACACCGGTCGACTGTCTCTGTCTCCAAGTGAGAAATCGTGAGCGCAATCACTGCACTTCCAAACCTGGTGGACATGCATCATGGTGTTGTTCGCTGCTCGATTGCGGGCCAAACAGCATAACCAAACCACATGGCAACTTGCAGGAATGCCAGTCAGGCTTAACGTGCATTTGATTGCAGGCAACTAAGCGGGGGGTTACAAGTTACATTACTATCATTCCCGGTAGTTCAGCTTCAATCACAAATGCGTTCCCAGTGATTCAGCGCAATCAAATAACACTTGATTACGTAACACTGTGGGTATCGCACATAAGAACAATCGGGTGATAGTAGAAGAGTGCATACGTCCTCCCCCACAAAGGGCGTTACACTAAAGCACCACTGAACAAGCACGATTCTGCTATTAATAGTGCATATTGTCAAGGGTAGGCTAAGAAAATTTTCATTTGAAGTTTGGTAAACACGCCACAAAGGCTCCGGCTCCGCTACACTATTGCGGCATAGTTTAAGATGTATAGCGGAGCACCCTGATCGATAAAGTGAACTACCGTTATAAACCAAGCGTTGCTACCAACTGAGGCGAACACTCACCCCCTGGGGTATATTGGGAAATGCAATCAACACGGTATGTGTTGTGTCACTCCATTCAGACCTCGCCGGCTGGTTATCAACCAGAACCTGCTGTGGCTGCGCAGGGATGTAAGCACGCACTACGCAGTTCGTCTGCGCCATACCCGCGACGGTAAAAGTGAGTGAATGGTCATCGGCGGCTTCATCGCTCACGCGCCCAGCGGCAGCAATCACCCAGGGCTTTGCAGGACAACGAGACAGGTCATAGAGCAGCCAGCGTGTATCGGGTGCTATGACCGGGTTCTCCACGATCGCCAGATCAGCATCGTATAGATTCACAAAATGCCCTACCAGTGTGGTTGGGGTTTCCACAGACTCATCCATACCACCTGCCGCTACGTAGGGACCGCGCCGGAACGTTAATGCGTTCCCCTCTGCCCAAGAAAGACCGGCCATCGCGCGTGCCTGTTTCACCAACGCCAACACTTGATCAGCACCGTCCGGTTGGTGCGCCAACGACGCCGGCGACGACGCATCGACGACCACGAAACCACTCCCACAGAGGTAACGACCCGGCACCGGATCACGCCCAAAACCCAATAGCTCCGTCAGATGGTCCTGCGGTGAGCGGTAGTCCAGGCCATTTTGATTCCACCATTCACGCACACTGTTATAGGCGTCACCCTTGCCGAAGAGCACCAGCACGTTTCCCGCACGTACCCATTGCGCCAACGCCGCGTGCATTTCCGGTCTGGCAGGCTTCATGCCTTCATATGTGAGTAAAAGCACGCGCACATGAGCAAGATAGTCGGCATCCGCAATACGCTCCAACTGGGCCAGCGTCAACGCTGTGCCATGTTTGATTAACGGCATCGCCAGACCGTAGAACGATGACAGGTCAGGGTCGCTTGGGTCCGGATCACCACGCTGATACATCAACGTGTCTGAAATCGCCAGCCCTACACCGGCCTGGCCACGCACCCATTCGTATTCATCCGTCCAATCCATATCTGCCAATGCGTTGAAGACCACCTGCAATTCAGTGGCATAGCCGGCTGGGATATATTCACGCTCGTCGGTTGGATCGTGATAAAACGCTGCCACTGCATCGCGCAATCTCTGTGCCTCGACCTGGTCAGGCCAGTCAGCCAGGTATCTGTAGAAAGCGAATGCACCCGCCAGGATGTCGCCGAAGCGCAACTCGTCCGATACCTCAGCCAGATTGGCAAAGCCGAGGGTCTCTGTGTGCGTCTCAGCGGCGTGCTCACGATAGAATGTCTCAAACACAGCAATCGCACGCCGTGTGGCTGCAGCAAGATCTGACTTACCCTCACGCTCCCGCCGTGCCAGATATGCATTCAATAACGCCAGGAGTGGTTTGCCATCCAAATTCTCCTTGGGATACGAACGCTTGAAGACGCGCGATGGCCATGGCATGATCTCGAAGCGCACATTTTCCGGTGAGAGCAACGAAGCCGTGACATCACACTCCCAGCAGCGCCGATAGTCCTCCCAGCAGTAATTCGGGTTATCTTCAATTGGGTCAGCCAACTGCCATAACCTGTGGCGTGTACCACGTACCATCGCCGCGCACGCACCGTATTCGCAATATCCTGCCTCAAAGGGGCGCTGCCTGTGCACGCCCCGAAAGACGGTCGGCGTGCGCGACGTGCCGGTCCACACCTGGCCAATAACGCCGTCACAATCGGGGATCGTCAACAATTGGGACTCTGGGCTGACGATCCGCCAGTGCGCGTAGTTGACCAGGCTATGTGTCGGGACATAGCAGTTGAAATCAGGCATGCCTTTCTCTCGTGCGTATCGCTTGATATCGGCGAAGAGATAAGCCAGCGCACGGGTATAAAGGTACTGCTTCAACTTCTCGCATCGATAGCGCGCGTCCGGCGACGAAGCCGGGTCCTGCCAGGGTTCAGCATAGAAATCCGCCCACTCGCGTTGGAAACCGGCACTATACCCGGCACGCACCCAAAACTCCGGTTCTTCCAGGTGCAACGCCAACGCACCTGCATCGACCACACAATGCAATTTCTCTGCAAGGTAGCGGACATAGGCCATGCTGGGCATCATGTAGTAGATGTCGTGACCCTGTGACATACCGTGTTCCAGGCGGAATCCCCCGGCGGCCGTCTGCGCGTCATCGTAGTGCGGCGTGCCATCCCATTGGCCGCGCACGAAATCGGCATACCCGCCCCAGGACACACCAGTCATCACGTGCAGGCGGTAACCCGCCATGCCCCACCCTGCCATCCGGTCTTCGAAATTTCTGTCAAGCCCATATACCATCGCCACGTCGGCCTTGCTGTCCACTTGAGGGTCATAAGGCCCATGCTCTTGAAACGAAGTGCGCTCTTCTTGTGGGTTACGAACGCGCATTACATACTCCTATATAGAGAAGGATCGTGACCGACAGATCACAGACTATATCGGCCATATTCTATTGTAGGCATAGCCTGTCTTTGTGGCTACATTCCCAGGAAAGACCGCCGTTTGCGCCAGAGCAAGGACACTGCTTCACCGACTTGTTATGATGCTTCCACAGGGACAACCATGATAGACAAAGTTCACGCTCATCAGATTCTTGCTCTTCTCGACAGTTACACAGCACCGGTCGCGCTCGCTGATTTTAGAGCCAGGGTGACTTCGACCTACGGCAGCAATGTGATCTTTATAAATTGCCATGAGGATAGCTTCAATCTTGATCAACTGATTGACTTTATGGTGATGCGCCAGAAGGTCACTGTCACCAATGGCACCATTCAGCTCAATAAAGCGAACGTGTGCAACCACTGATACCGTCCTCCGGTGCATTACGGTCTACGGTCACCACCGCATGACCATTCTAAGCAGCGGACATTGGCGCCATGTCCGCTGCACGACGTCCCCAGCGCTTCTGCCTTACACTTAGCAGATGGACAAGCCAGGCAAAGCAGACCTTCTGGCAGCAGGTGACAGAACGGTGCCCGATGTGATTGCACCCGGATTGCGTGTGCTGTTCTGCGGCATCAACCCTGGTCTGTACTCAGCAGCGACAGGCCATCACTTTGCGCGCCCAGGAAATCGCTTCTGGCCGGCCCTGTACGCAGCCGGGTTCACCCGGCGCCTGCTCTCACCTGCAGAAGAGCGGACCCTCCTCGAAGTGGGATTGGGCATCACGAACATCGTCCCGCGCGCCACGGCCGGTGCCGCAGAGTTATCGGCCCAGGAACTGGCTGTGGGCGCGCAGCGCCTGACAACCAAGGTGCTGCACTACCGCCCCAAGTTCCTTGCCGTGTTGGGAATCGGCGCCTACCGCGGTGCATTTGATCGCGCCGATGCCACACTCGGTCGCCAGCTCGATGCTATTGGCAGCACAACGGTGTGGGTGCTGCCAAATCCAAGTGGATTGAACGCCCACTATCAGCACGATGGCCTGGCGCGCCTGTTCCTCGAACTGCGTCACGCCGCAGAGGAAAGCGGATAAACTTGGCAATGATCCAACCGCAACCCCGCGTGGAGCACGAACATGGATGACGCCTTGGTCTATCGCTATCTACAGCCAGGTGAAGAGACGGCGGTATGCAACCTTGTCTTGCGCGTGTTCAATGAGTTTATCGCGCCGGACTACACGGACGAAGGAATTCGTGAGTTTTCCGCATATATACAGCCCGAACGGCTGGCAAGCCGGTATCAGTCCGACCACAAGGTGATCGTTGCCACTACCGCCACTGACACCACTCACCACAACGAAATCGTGGGCATGCTCGAGTTACGCAATGGCGGACACATCTCACTATTGTTTGTGGACAAACGCTTCCAGCACAAGGGGATTAGCCGGCACCTTGTGCAACAGGCCATCGATATCAGCCGTCAGGACAATCCCGAGCTGCGTCAAATGAGTGTAAATTCATCGCCGTACGCATTGCTTGTTTACAAGCGGCTCGGTTTCCGCGTCACCCAGCCGGAGCAGGTCAGTCACGGCATACGCTATATTCCAATGGTGCTCGACTTATCGGGCTTCAATCTCTCAAGGGAAAACTTTATGTTACTCACCGATTTTCATCCGCGTTCGGCGTTAGTCACCCGGACAACGCACGTCGATCTACCGCGCTACCCAGTGATCGATACTCACAACCACCTGACAGAATTTGCTGGTGGGTGGGATCAACGCCCGGTCACCGCATTGCTGGATAGGCTGGATGAGGCTGGTGTCCAATCCTACGTCGATCTCGACGGCGCATGGGGTGAGGACCTGTTGCACAGGCATCTCGACCTCTTCAAGGCTGCTGCACCAGAACGCTTTCGCGTGTTTACCGGGGTGGACTGGTCCACATGGGATGAACAAGGCGACCACTTTGGGGAATTGGCCGCGACCCGCTTACGTGAGCACCACGCGCGCGGTGCTGACGGACTAAAAGTGTGGAAGAACCTTGGTCTGCAGGTGCGCGATCACACAGATACACTGGTTTCCGTTGACGACGCGCGACTCGATCCCATCTGGGCGACCGCCGGCGAACTGGGTCTGCCGGTGGTGGTACACATTGCCGACCCGGTGGCATTCTTCTGGCCACTGGACGCAACCAACGAGCGCTGGGAGGAATTAAGGGCTCACCCAGACTGGCATTTTCCCAGCCCTCCCTACCCTTCCTTCGAGAGTATCGTCGAGGCATTCGCACGAGTGGTGGAACGACATCCACACACGACGTTCATCGGTGCGCACGTCAGTTCGTTTGCCGAGAACCTGGCCTGGGTGGGTAGCCTGCTTGACCGCTGCCCAAACTTCTACGTAGATATTAGCGCACGTATCTCGGAACTAGGCCGCCAGCCTTACACCGCGCGGCGCTTCTTCATTCGATACGCCGACCGCATTCTGTTTGGCATCGACGCCGGCCCGGATGTGGCCACGTACCGGGTGTACTACCGCTTCTTGGAGACAGATGATGAGTACTTCGATTACGGCATTGGCGACGTGCCACGCCAGGGTCGTTGGCGCATCTACGGCCTCTACCTGCCCGACGACGTGCTTCAAAAAGTGTATGCCGGCAACGCGCAACGCGTGATCTGGCACAGGAGTTAAGTATAAGAGCAACCAGCACAGGCATCGCGGAATCTG
>JAMDDR010000213.1:0-2014 GCA_023488685.1 Chloroflexota bacterium
CGTCCGTGGCGCCGCTGTCAACCTGCGAGGCGGGCGTATCAGTGACGACGACGGCGGGGCGCAGATAGTACAGGGCGGGAGATTCGCCCAGCGCCCACATCTGGGCGGTGAGGAAGCCGCTCAAGTCGACGGTGAGGGTGACGGGGGCGTCGAAGGCGGCGAGGTCGGGCTGGAGGCGGAGGAAGAGATGCCGGGTGGGATCGAGGCGGGTGCGATCGGCGCGGGCGAAGCTGGGCAGAGCGGCTTCGGTGAGGGTGATGCGGGTATCGGCCTGGAGGGCGCGCGGGGCGAACTCGACGTGCGCGCGCTGGTTGCCCTGGACGTGCCCCCCGTCGCGCGCGGAGGAGGGTGGGCTGCGCGGGGGCGCGGGTGGGTGGCGGGGTGCTGGCCTCTGCGGTGCCGGTCACGGTGACAGTCGCGGTGACAGTCGCGGTGATGATGTCCTCGGGTGGAGTGACGGGGGAATCCAGCGGCGAAGGCGGTGCGAAGGGGACACGCAAGGCACCGGCATCGTCGCCGGCATCGTCCGGGGCGGCAAGCGCGGGACGAGGCACACGACGAGCGAGCGATGTGGTTTCACGATGCCCCCTGTTGGGTAGTGATGGATCGTAATGGATCGTAATGGATCGTAATGGGATTGGGCTGGCCCAATCGAATCATGGGTTGAAGAAGGATCACACCGCCTGGTTGAGAGCGATCATGCAGACAGGCAGTGGGAAGCTACTTCGTCAAAGATGATAGCGAGCGGATTTGGAAAAGTCAATGCTATGCACTCGTCAAAGAATGGCGGCGGATGTCCATGTCATGTGAGTCGCGTAGAGGTTGCTGTGATCGCGATATCAAAAGTGCCAAGCATGAGCGCGGATGGTGACTCAGTAGCCGGAGTGTGTCTGCAGCGCGGATAAAGAATCACCGAGCGGGTGGAGGCGCGTCGAGTGCCTTGGAGATCAAGCCTTGGAGATCAAGTCTTGGAGGTCGAGCCTTCAGGCCTGATCTTTACACAGAACTTCTGTTCTGGGACAATGGCGGGATGGAACGTCTCCCTATGGCCGCCACGCCGGCCGAGAACCCTAGCGTGAAACGTAAGCTGCTCAGCCGGCCTGCCCTGGCCCCGGCCGCACCACGCGGCACGTTGCCAGGGCCACGCGCGTGGGCGCGGACGCAGTGGGGCACGGTGCAGTTGGGCGACCGGCGCTTGAATGCGCGCGCCGTCGAGCTGGGCCAGCGCATGGCCGCCCGCCCGGAGGCGTCCCTGCCGGAGCAGATGCAGTCCCATGCGCGGCGGGCGGGCGCCTACCGGCTGCTGAACAACGACCGGGTGAGCTTGGCCAAGCTGCTGGCCCCCGCGTGTGAGGCGACGCGCCAGGTCATGGCCGGGGCGGAACTGGTGCTGTTGGTGCACGACACGACGGCGTTGGACTACAGCGCGCACCGCGCCACCGGCGGGTTGGGGCCGATCGGCAACGAGCGTGGGCGCGGGCGGCTGCTGCACACCACCTTGGCGATGCGGCCGGACACGCGGGAGGTGCTGGGGGTGGCGCACGCGCAGGGGGTGCGGCGGGTGTTGCACGCCAAGCGGCGCAAAGACGCCCAGCGCTCCGCCGAGGCCAAGCTGTGGGAGACCGTGGCGGATGACCTGGGCCCGCCGCCAGCGGGAGCGCGCTGGGTGCACGTCACCGACCGCGGCAGCGATGCCTTCGAGTACCTGAGCGCGGTGCGCGCCCAAGGGCCGGGTTGCCACTTCGTGGTGCGTCTGAAGTCCAACCGGCTGCTAGCGCGCGCGGAGGAGCGCGCCGGCGTGCCAGAAGACGTGCGGCAGCTGGACTGGGCGCGCCAACTCCCGGCGCGGGCGGGGAGTGCGTATGAGGTAGCGGTGCCGGCCACGGGCACGCAGCCGGGGCGCACGGCGCGGGTGGTGCTGGCCTGGGCCGCGCTGACCCTGCCGCCGCCGGTCAACCCCATGCCGGAGGCGCACGCCGATGCCCCGCTGGCGGTGGGGGGGGGGTGCGCGCCT
>JAMDDR010000213.1:2024-7967 GCA_023488685.1 Chloroflexota bacterium
CTGGGAGCCCGACCCGCCTGCCGGGGCCAAGCCGATCGAGTGGGTGCTGCTGACCAGTGTGCCGCTGCAGGCGTTAGCGGACGCCCAGCGCATCGTGCAGTGGTACACGTGTCGCTGGGTATGCGAAATAGTCCAATCGCAAATGACTAAAGCGGACGTGCTCGCTGCTGATGCTGGTCGGAATGACGTAACGGATCTCGACGACGTCCTCCGTCACGACGACCCGGTCAATCAATAACTCGACCAGTTGCCGTTTCTGCTCAAACGTTGCGTCCGCCAAGCCCAGCTGTACCCGTCGGCAGAAATCCTCGACGGACGCCACTAGGCCGGCCAATTCCGCCTGATGATCCACCTGAGCCTCCAGCAGTTGCGCTTGGCCCGCCAAAGCTTGGCGTTTCTGCTCTAACTCGCCCCGCCGGCGCTGATATTCAGCCAGTGGGATCACTTGGCCCAAGTACGCCTCGGTCAGGCGCTCTAACTGGTGATCCAGACTGACCTGCCCTTTACGCAAATTCTCGCGCCGAGCCCGGAGTTCCTGAGGTAACCAGTGGCCGCCATGCGCCCGCTCCACGGCCAAGGCAATCGAGTCGGGATGGGTCAGGACCTGACACAGGTCTGCCCAGACTAACTCATCCAGTTGATGGGCGGGGATGTAGCGTGCCGTACACTTCTCGTCGCGGCAGGCCTGAATCGGATTCCCCTTGCTGCGGCAGATGTAATAGTCGTAGCCGGGGTGGATCGTGCGCGCGATACAAGCGGACTGACACACGCCGCAACTGACCATGGCCCGCAGCAGGTAGTCGTGCGCCGTATTATGACGGCGTGCATATTGCTGGTTGTGTGACAACTTGACTTGCACGCGGTCGAACAATTCCGGGCTGACAATCCCCGGGAGGCTGGCTACCCCAATCCACTCCTGACTGGGCACTGCCTCGCGTCCCTCGCGCGGATGACCAATCGGATGGGTGGCGGAACGACGCATCCGTGCGGGGCGGGAGCGTGTCCGCCCGGCCACCACCTGACCCTTGTAAGCCGGGTTGGTCAGCATCCCTCGAATCGTGGCCTGATTCCAGCGCGTTCGACCACTCGGCGTGGGCATCTGAAGCACCTGTAAATGCTGGGCCAGTCCGATCAAGCTATGTCCATCTTCCGCGTACCAGGTGAACATCTCCGCCACGATGGCCGCCTCGGCGTCGTCAATCTGCACGCCCGCGGGATCCCGCGGCCGATCCGGATTCACCCGCAATCCATAAGGCGGGTGTGTCCAGGGGAGTAGTCCGCCGGCTTGCAGTTTCATCTGTCGTCCGCGGCGCATCCGTTCCGCGATCAGGGTGCGCTCGTATTCCGCCACCGCCCCACGAATTTGCAGCAGCAACTGGTCGTGTGGGTCCTGGCTCATCGGCCGATCCAAAAACTCCACCTGACACCCGTACCGCTCCAGTTCCTCCAACAGCACTGCCTGGTGCACGTAGTTGCGCGCCAGACGATCCGGCGCTGTGATCAACACCCGATCCAGTTCGGCCAGCTTCACTTTGTCGCGCAACTGATCCAACGCCGGTCGATTCAGCGGCGCGCCGCTGTAGCCATCATCCCGGAAGATGCGCTCATCCGTCAGTTCCCATCCTTGTGCCTGAAGGTGTGCCCGCAATCGTTCGAGTTGCTGCTCAATGGTCTGCGTCTGGGCTTGGCGTTGGGTTGACACGCGCACATAGACCGCCACTCTCGTTCCCGTGTTCGTGCTCATCGTATTTCTCCTGCCTGAGTAGAACGTGAATCGCATGGGGCGATTCTTCGTCTTTCTCGTTTGCTTTCGCCCATCGCAGAAGGTATTGGTACGCTTGATCCCACCGCCGCAGCGCATCCGACTGCTCCGTCACTTGCCGACGAACTTGCCACTGGCGTTTCATCTCTCCCTCCGCGATGAACCTTGTCATCGTCATCGGGAGGGTATGCCCGTTCGCCCATGCCACCTGTGCGTAATCGTATCGGGCGCCGTGACCATGTCAACTTCAGCCGTCGCTCGCGGCTCATGCAGAATTTATCATTTGCGACTAGCCCATTGAGGACTTGCACCAAGTGCTCAAAACCGGCTGCCGGGTGGAGGCGGCCCAGTTGGACGACGGCGCGGACCTTGAGCGGCTGCTGGGGTTCGCCCTCTCGATCGCCGTGCGGCTGCTGCAACTGCGCCAGCTCGCGCGCCACGCGCCCGAGCGGTGGGCACGCACGGCCGTGGACCCGCTGCTGGTGCAGATCGTGGCGCATGAGCGAGCGGTCGATCCAGCGGAGATGAGCCTGCAACAGTTCTGGCAGCACGTCGCCGCCCTGGGTGGGCACCAGGGACGGAAGCGGGACGGCCCGCCCGGTTGGCGCACGCTGTGGCGTGGCTGGCGCTATGTGTCCGACCTGTATACCGGGGCGTGCCTGTTCGCCCAATCGAACAAAGGTTCTGTGTAAGGATCAGGCCTGAAGGCGGATGGCGACATCCAGCGAAGCCCCAGCATACGAGTGAATGTCCCCGACCGCGTTGTCGCCAAGAAGACGCCCCGGGGACGGAGCTGAGAGCGAAGTGAATGACGGATGGCGACCCGAGGACGGTGCTTGGAGCTAAAGGAGAGAGACGGGGCCGCCTGCCATCGACGATGGTTGAGCAATGGATCTGTCCACCGCTCGATCCTGTGGCGGCAGGGTGAGCGTAGCGTGATCATCCCGAAGCGTGGCATTCTTCGAATGCATGCGACGCGGAGCGTCTCTACCGATGTCGGCTCAGACGCTACGCGTTCACAGAGCAGCTTGTCCCTGCATCGGCTCTGTGGGCGCGTTCAGGATGACAGTTGGACAGTTGTGTGGCCCTGGCGAACGCGGTGGCAGTGTGAGCGTATTGTTGTCATCCCGAAGCGGAGCGAGGGATCTGAGCCGATGTTGGTAGAGATTCCGCGGCATACATGCCGCCCACGCAGCGAAGCTTGCGCCTGCAAAGGCTCTGTGGCGCGTTCGGAATGACAGGTGAAGGCTAAAAGCTCTGCGGCGCGTTCAGGATGACCGTGAACCCATCGTGTAGCCTCTGTCGCGCCGCGCGCAATGGTCGGTCGCCGACCTTGCACAGGTAGCCCGCGACTTACAGTCGCAGGGCATGTTAGCCCTAACCGACATTCAATAGCAAGGCGTTCCATTTTCCTCCAGCACCAGCTTCGCCTCCACCAGTTCGCGCATGCTGCTACGGATGCGATACACCGGCAGACCCATCTGCCGGGCCAGGTCAGCCGCCGTGCTTGCGCCCTTGTTTAAAGTGGCCAGGATGGTGAGAGCCGAGGGCGCCAGTGTCCCATCAGGATTGACGCATGCCATGATTACAGGCTCTTCTTGACCAGGTACCAGTCGATCACTTCGTCGCCCGCTTTCATATTCTGCCCAACCATCTCCATGGTCTTGGGCGCCGGGACGATGACCTTGTCACCAGGTTTCTAGTTGGCCGGGGTGGCCACGTTGTGCTTGTCGCTGGTCTGCAGCGCGTCGATGATGCGCAGAATCTCCTGCATGTTCCGGCCCGTGGTCAGTGGGTAGTACAGCATCGCGCGCAGAATCCCGTTCGGATCGATGATGAATACACACCGCACGGTCTCCGTCTTGCTCGCGCCGGGCATGACCATGCCGAACGCAGTGGCGACCTTGCGGTCCAGGTCGGCGATGATCGGGAAGGGCACCTTGACACCCGTCTTTTCCTCGATGTTGCGCACCCACCCGATGTGCGAGTACACACTGTCGATGCTCAAGCCCAGTAACTCGACGCCGCGTTCTTGCAACTGCGGGTAGATCTCGGTGAAACCAATGAACTCGGTCGTGCAGACCGGTGTGAAGTCGGCCGGGTGTGAGAACAGGATGAGCCATCTCGTTACACCTATATAGATGCACTTCCCGGCGAAAGGTGACACACTACGCCTGTTTCTCAGTCTGACTCTCAGTCAGACTCTCAGGGTTGGGCTTTCTTGCGAGGAGCGGGCGCAGCCCCCTGCGGTTGCGATGCGCGCTTATCTGTGGGCGCAAACTCCGTGCCGATGTGGATGCCGAAGCGTGGCAATATCCTGCGGTGCACTATCAGCACCAGCAATGCCGCGATGAATGCCGCGCCGAAGATCAATACCGACGTGCCCAGGTTGTTCATCAATGCGGGATTGACGAGCATCGCGATAGCCAGCGCCAGCATCAGCGTGCCGCCGACGAGCTTGAGGATGCGGCCTTGCTTCTCCTCCAGTTTGCTGCTCTTGAGGGTGACCACCGCCGCCAGGAAGATGCCGAGCTCGTCGATCTGGTAGATCAGCATGTAGAGCGCCAGCAACAGGGCGAAGGTGAGCGGGGCGACGTGCTGCGCTGCCAGCAGGTTCGTCCACAACACGGGGAATCCAGCCGTGCATGAGAATTCCACCAGCGAGACGCCTGCCGCCAGGACGATCGTCGCACCCGCCAATCCCCACACGGATTGGCTGGCGTTCAGCACGTTGCGCATACGCCGGTAGATGCCGGGCTTGTGCTCGTCGGCGATGGTGAAGGAGAGGCCTTCCTTGTACCAGAAGTAATCCTTGATGTTGACCCCGGCGAAGAACAACGCGACCAGCGCGACGACGACCTGGATCCATCCCACGAAGCTGATGAACGTGAATACCGTGAACAGCCCTGCGATGAACAGCATGTACACCGCTGCGGTGACGGTGATAAAGATCAGACCGATCAGAAAAACCTTCTTGCGCGAGCCGGTGTGCAGTGTGAGCGCCAGCAGGACCGATAGCACCCACAACGAACAGGGGTTGACGCCGTCGACAAAGGCAATCAAGGCCGTGCTGACGGCCATGGATTGCGCGCCCAGATCGACCGTCCCGATGAGCGGGATATCCAGCCTGTTCGAGGATTCTGGCGCCGCGGGTGTGGCATCATCTGGTACAGCCTCGGTTTGCGGGCTGGGCGCGGGGGTGACCGTTGCAGCGCTGGCGGGAAGGGCCGTGGCAACGCCCGTATCCGCGAACACGCCAGTGCCTGCATCGACGCAGCCCGATGTGCTGCATGCAGCCACCTGGGCCTCGATCTCTTTGCCGATGTCGTCGCTGTACCCGACCCAGTAGCGTTCGCCGATGAAAATGACAGGCACGGCCTGCGGCTCAAACCCAAACTTGGCTGCCATCTCCGTAAGCGGTTGGCGATTGGCCTCGTTGTACCAGATCTCGAAGTCGCGCACGACCACGCCGGGGTACTTGGCCGTGAGCTCTGCCAGGAAGGGTTTGGCCTTGGCGCAGTGCGGGCAGCCATCGCCCCAAAACAGGTAGATGACCGCCTGGTGGTTCTGTTGTAACGGCCGGTCTGCCGGAGCGCCTGATGCTGTTTGCCCAGTCGCCCCCATAAAAAGGATGAACAGAATGAGGATTTTTGTCAGTGGTCTTGACAACATGAGTGCCATGCCTTTGTGTAATCGTTTGCGACAACAGTTTACAGCAGCAGCCCCAACGAGGCGAGTGGCAAATGCATCAGGTCAGTCAGAAACCCGACTTTTAGCAAAAGTCGGGTTTCTCACGGGCGGGGAACACATCAATGGAGCAATTCAGCCGCGCGGTCGACCAGCTTCCCGGCGAGGTAAGTTCGCAGCGCCTCGTCGATCGAGTCGATGTCGGTCAACAACGTCTTGATACCCCGCCCGGTCAAGGCATTATAGGCGCCCATGCCCATGCCGCCGCAGAGCAGTGTTTCGCAATCGTCGATGACGCCCGCCATCTGGTCATGTCGCGCTTGATGCTCCGGGCTGGTGCCATGCTGATGCTGGTGCGGGCCTTTCTCTTCAGAAACCCGATTTCTCGGAGAAATCGGGATAGTGACAGGTGTCCCCTATGTCAAGAGGCCTGTGCAGAAGGAGTGGGTTTCAGGGGTTTCAGTTCCGGATGAAACTGAAAGGCCATCGCCACA
>JAMDDR010000017.1:0-2727 GCA_023488685.1 Chloroflexota bacterium
GATGCCGCGATTAACCCCGGCACGCTCCGCCGAGCCGCCCTGCTGCAACTGCGCAATCAGCAAACCCTTCTCCACCGGCAAATCAAGCGCATCTGCCAGGTCATTGTTGATCTCGTAAGCGCTAAAGCCCAGCCAGGGGTGATCGTAGCCGCCTTTCGTGATGAGCGCCGGCACGACGCGTTTGACGGTATCAATAGGGACGGCAAAGCCGATGCCCACCGATCCGCCGCTGGGGCTTTGGATGCTGCTGTTTACGCCAATCACCTCGCCACGCAGGTTTAACAGCGGGCCGCCGGAGTTGCCGGGATTGATGGCCGCATCGGTCTGGATCATCTCGCCCAGGGCAGCCTCGTTCTCGCGCTCGATGGTGCGACCCAGCGCGCTGATCACACCGGTGGTCAAGGTGCGGTCAAGCCCGAACGGATTGCCGATGGCGATCACACGCATGCCGACCTTCAAACCTTGCGACGTGGCCAGGGGGAGCGGCTTGAGCACATCGGGACTAACGCCATCCATTTTGAGGACGGCCAGGTCGTTATAGGAATCCGAGCCGATAATACTGGCCTTGGCCGTGGTGCCATCGGCGAGAACCACCTCAACCTCCTCCGCATCCGCGATCACGTGATGGTTCGTGACAATGTGGCCTTGATCGTCATAGATGAAGCCAGAGCCGGTACCTTCCTGCGGCACCTCGCCACGGAAAAAGTCATAAACCTGGCTGCGGCTGGTGATGTGCACCACCGAGGAGCTACTGCGCTCGTACAGGCTGACATACAGGTTCTCCAGGTCGTCGACGACCTGGACGGCTGGCGTAGCGGTTACAACCTGCGGAGTCGCGGTGATGACGAAAGGCGTCTGGGTGACTGTGTTCAGGCGCGGCGTAAAGGAGGACACGGAGCACCCCACTGAGACGAGGGTTGCAACAGCACTGAGCGTGATGGGGAGGGGGAATCGGCGCATAGTCATCAACCATGACCCTCCCGCAGGGTTTTCACCAGCCTGCGGGAGGTCTTGCCATCCGGTTAGCGCGGTCGTTCGCCGACCGTGAGCTGAATATCCTGCTGTTCGCCATTGCGCAGAATGGTGAGCGTAATGGTATCACCCGGCTTGGTCGTCGCAGTGAGAATGGAAATCAGAGCGGTGTAATCCTTCACCGGCGTGCCGTTGATGGCGGTGATGATGTCGCCACCCAATGGCACCGGGGCGCCGCGCACGCTGATGGTGCGTTGTGCGTTACCGCCGCGTAGGCCGGCCCTGGCGGCCGGTCCATTGGGCACGACCTCGAACACCAGCACACCCTGGGTGACATCGACGTTCAACTGGTCGGCAATCTCGGCCAGATTCAGCTCGTCACGCGAGGTGATGCCCAGGTAGGGATAGCGAATCGTGCCGTCGGCGATTAGCGCCGGGGCGACACGCTTCACCGTGTTCACAGGCACGGCAAAGCCAATGCCACTGTTCGACGGCTGGCCGCTGACGCCCATGCTGGTGCTGCGAATGGCCGTGTTCACGCCAATCACACGACCGTGTGAGTCGAGCAACGGGCCACCGGAGTTGCCAGGGTTAATCGCGGCATCGGTCTGGATGATCTCAGGGTTGATGAAGCTGCTGCTCTGATCAGTACTCTCACCCGATTCGGGCAACGTGCGGCCAATGGCGCTGATAATGCCGGTCGTCATCGTCCCAGCCAACCCATAGGGGTTGCCGATGGCGATCACCTTCTGCCCGGGGTGCAAGTCGCTGGAATCACCCAGCTCTACCGGCACGAGTTTATCCTCCGGGACGTCGACTTTGATCACAGCCAGGTCACTATAAGGGTCGCGCCCGACGATGGTGGCGCGCGCCACCGTGCCATCGGCGAAGCTCACATCCACCTGGCTCGCGCTGGCGACCACGTGGTTGTTGGTCACGATGTGTCCTTGCTTGTCGATCACAAAACCGGAGCCGGTTCCGACATCCTCTAACTCGCCATCATTTCCATTGCTGCTCACCGCCACGTAGACGACGGCGGGATTGACGCGCTGATAAATGTTCACCAGCACGTTCTCTTCGTCATCCAGACGCTGGCGCTCCGAATCCGGAACGAGCGTCGGCGTTGGGCCGGCTGTGGGTTCGTCAACCAGCCTGGGGGCTTCCGCGGTGCTGGCAAGCCCCTCGCGTGTGGGTGCTGCGGGAAGAGAATCCTCACTTTCGGCGGTTGCGCTCTGTTCCTGGTTTCCAATGAAGCTGGGTGGGCGAAATGTGAAACCACACGCCAGCGAGGTCATTATCAATAGAGTGATTCCAATGAGTATTTTTCTGTTGTTCATCTTTCTTTTCGCTCTCCTGACCCAACTTCTGACCAGATCCCTGGCCAACTCCCTGGCCAACTCCTTGCCTCAGCGGCGTTATCCCGATCTTGCTGGGCCAGTTTTGGGCATTCGGTTTGTGCATGTTTGTGCATACGGACGGGAGTTGGCATGTATTCTCATGTCTCTATACTGCAAATGGCTTAGTTAGGCGTTAAAATGAGATGACTCAACGTCATGCGCGTGACCTATGCTGCATTGATCGGCGCGCGCACCCTTAACGTAACGGCCCACGCTTCTGAATCATCACCAGGCAACGTTAATACATGCTGAAGACTATGCAAGTAAACCGTGAGCATTTTGTTAAGCTTTCACAACTATAATCGAGATTCAATGTCTTCATTACCCCCTGTTCAACCACCTACGCAGCCAGCTACGC
>JAMDDR010000017.1:2737-7968 GCA_023488685.1 Chloroflexota bacterium
ACCTCCCAATGCCATTGACGCTCTCGAACAGCGCGACACGTGGCGGAATGTGTGGCAGGCCGTCACGAGCGACATGCTTCTTGCGCTGCTATGCGGAATAACGGCGTTTGCCTGGGGGGCGATGGTGCTGTTACCGCAAGCGCCGGCCAATGGCACGGCAGATCCGTTAATCTACAGCCAGTGGCAAACGCAAGCACGCGCCGCCACGGGCCCCGCTTTTGACACGCTATCCGCGCTGGCTTTGTTTGGCGTCACACAGACACTATGGTTCAGGGTCAGCCTGGCTGCTTTGCTGGCCGTGGCAGCATTGCGTTTGCTCGATCGCGCGGTCCAGTTGGCTCACGTACATCACAAGGGGGACAAGCTGCGCGACGAAGAGCGTGTGCGCGTCACCGATCAGGCACCCACCCTGGACCAGATTGCAGCCGGGTTGCGCGCACAGCACTACCGCGTCATCCCTTCACTGGCATTGCCGGGCACCGAAGTATCCGTGCAGCCGTCGAGTTGGGTGGCGGCTGACCGCGCGCCATGGGCTCTCGTGTTGTCGCTGCTGTTGCACACAGGGTTATTACTGGCGACATTGGGCATTCTGATCACCAGTATGTTGGGATGGGACGTGCCGCGGCAGCCAATGGACACGGAGTCGCCTGTAACACTCCCGGGCACGCTATCGCGCACGCTGTCGCGCAATAGCCTTGACGTGACGATGCAATCGATCGACCCGCAACAAAACAGCGCCACGCTTGAGGTACAGAGCGTTGGACAGACCGTGGCGCTGTCGCTCGGCCGGCCTGCGCAACTCACCTGGGTGCCAGCGCTGGCGGTGCCATGCTGCCTATCCCTGCGTCTTGTCGAGGTCACGCCCGGCTACCGCATCAGCGCAGCCAATGCCACCGGCAAGCCGCTGACGATTACGGCATCGAGCTACGCCGAGCCCGCCTTCGAAGTCATGTTGACCTTCCGGCGTGACGAGCCCGGGCGGCTGATCGCGATTGAGCCAGCCAGGATGGCGCTGCTCATCTCCGAGGACGACGGCGGGCGCGTACAGGTGTATGGGTTGCCCTCGGGCGAAGTGCTGACGGATACACTGATCCGTCCCAGCATTGCCATTAGTGACACGACGTTGCAATTCAAACCGACCACCAGCGCCATCATGATGGCCAGCTACCGGCCGGGAGACGTGCTGTTGTGGACCGGCGGCGCCCTGGCACTGATCGGATTGGCTGGTGTGGCCGTGTGGCCGATGCAACGTCTGGTCGTGCGGCATCACGGGCATTGGACGGAATTCTATGCGTCTGGGCGTGGGGTGCGAAAGGTGGTACGAGACCTCATCAGCGGGCCAGGGAAATAGTCCACGTGCGTGGTGTGGTTTGTGGTTGAAGAAGCAGTATCATGGTCGAGTATGAGCATTGATCTTAAACTCGACCTGGTGTTTGCCCGGGTCACGGCTGAGCAGATCGACGAGTACGTGCATACCGAGGTGCTGTACTATCCCATCGGGGCGGTATCCGGCATGCAGATGCCTCAGTTGACCATCGGCACCTGGCTGGAGACAGCCTGGCGGCTGAAAGTGCTTGCGGCAATGCTCAGCGCAGAACAACAGGCGGCGGTCGACGAGGCACACGCCAAGGTACAACGCGTGCGCTCGCGCGTGCCGGAGTTATACAAGCAAAAGGCCCGCCGTGAGTTCAAGAGCCGGCTGGACACCTGGACCTGGTACCTGGACGAGTTGCTCGCGCGCGAACCGACCGCCATCCCACCGGAAGGACAGGCATATGCCACACTGGTACACGTCCGGTTCAAGCTGGACCTGCTGAATGCGGACGTGGCACAAATGCAGGACCAAGGGATACGACTGACCACCAACGACCGGCGGCTGCACACGCGCTTTGTGAACGGCCCGTTTGTCTGGGAGCCGGAGTTGCAACCACACCTCCCCGCCGGCCAGTATTGGTGGCTATACGGGCATCCCGCCTAAAAGAGTACCGAGTTCCCAGTTCCGAGCACTCAGAACTCAGTACTCGGTACTTATATAATGCACCATCATGCTGGACAAACTGAACCAACTGGAGCGCGACGCGCTGGATTCGCTCGGCGGGGTGAACACGGCTGAGGAACTAAGCGCGTGGCAGGCAAAATACTTCGGCACCAAGCGCACCAAGGGCGAACTGGACCAGACCCTTGCGGTGTTGGGCACACTGAGTAAAGAGGAGCGGCCGGTCTTTGGCAAGCGCGCCAACGAAGTCAAACAGGCGCTGGTCGCCGCATTGGATATCAAGCAGGCTGCCATCAAGGAAATGGAGCTTGAGCGCGCGATGAAGGCCGGCGCGCTTGATGTGACGATGCCAGGCACCCCCGTGACGCGCGGGCGGCTGCACCCCAGCACGCAGGCACTGCGCCGCGTGATCCGCATCTTCGCCCAGATGGGCTTCGAAGTGTATCGTTCGCCGGACGTGGAGACTGACGAGAATAACTTCGAACTGCTCAACATGCCGCCGGAGCACCCGGCACGTGACATGTGGGATACGTTCTACACCACCAGGCCCGGTGTGATCCTGCGCACGCACACATCGCCCGGCCAGATCCGCGTCATGCGCGAACGCTGCCCCAAACCCATCCGCGTCATCCTGCCCGGCATGGTATATCGCTACGAGCAGGTCACGGCACGCGCCGAGATGCAGTTCAACCAGGTGGAAGGGCTGGCGATCGGACGGAACATCACACTGGCCGATCTGAAAGGCACCATGACGGAGTTTGCCAAGCACATGTATGGCAGCCAGCAGAAAATCCGTTTCCGCTGCTCCTACTTCCCTTTCACAGAGCCGAGTGTCGAGGTGGACGTTTACTGGGGCCTGGAGACGGAGCGCGACCGCATGATTACCAAGGGCACCGGCTGGCTGGAGATTGCCGGCGCCGGCATGGTGCACCCGAACGTGTTGTGCAACGGCGGGTACGACCCCGCGGAGTGGTCCGGTTTTGCATTCGGCATGGGGCCGGAGCGCGCCGCGATGCGTCTCTACGGCATCAACGACATCCGGTACTTCTGGGATAACGACCTACGCATTCCTGGAACAGTTCTAGGAGCAGGGCACACCACGGCTCAGACTTCAGACTCCCGGAGTCTCGGAGACTCCGGGAGTCTGAAGTCTGAGCCGGGCACCACAAGAGAGGCGTCACGAACAGGACGCCTCTCACACTGTATGAAGATGGTGTGTAGAATTAGCAACTGTGCGTACCGGTTAACGTGTACTTAACCCACCCTTAACGTGAGCATGTTAGTTTTTCTTCTCGTGCTGTATTGTAAGTGTTGGCCGGCGCATGCAGGAGGTGGTATGTGACGGCGTCGAAGTTAACATCACCACAGGGGACGACATCTGGAATAGCGCCCTCGCGTGGTAAGCGATGGCATTCCCGTGCAATTCGCGAGGCGTTACTGGCCTACGGTTTACTGTCCCCCGCACTCCTGCTCTTTTTGGCTTTTACGGTCTTTCCACTCGTTTTCGGGCTCATCATCAGTCTCTATAACTGGCGTATCGTCCCGCGCGAGTTTATCGGCTTTGACAACTATACCCGTGCACTCAAGCCGGGTTCAGAGATGTGGTCGGCACTGGGGACAACCATCGCCTATTCACTGCTCAGCGTCCCCCTCCAGTTGGGCCTGGCGTTGGTATTGGCTTACTTGCTCTTCCAGAAGATTCGCGGCAAGTCGTTCTTCCGTGTGGCGCTGTTCATGCCCTACGTCACGTCGACGGTGGCTTCGGCGGCGGTATGGGCCCGCCTATACAGCCCCGACATCGGCCTGATCAACCAGGTGCTGCGGGAACTGGGGCTGCGTCCTCTGCAGTGGCTGCTTGAAGACGACGGCATTTTGACACTCATTGCTCGTGGCATGGGAATCACCCTGCCACCTGGCGTGACCGGTCCCAGCCTGGCGCTCGTGGCCGTCATCATCTACACCACCTGGGTGTTCGTCGGCTACGATATGACCATCTTCCTGGCGGGCCTGGGCAACATTCCCACTGAGCTGTACGAGGCAGCCAAGATCGACGGCGCGGGCGGCTGGAGCCTGTTCCGTCACATCACCCTGCCGCTGCTGTCGCCGACGACATTCTTCCTGTCGCTCATCACCATCATCGGCACCTTCAAGGCCTTCAATCACATCTGGGTCATGACCCAGGGCGACAACGGCACCCTGACCGCAAGCGTCCTCATCTACCGGCAGATGTACGAGTTCCAGCGCGCTGGTTATGCGTCCGCGCTGGCATTTCTGTTGTTCACCGTCATTCTGATCGTGACCATTCTCCAGAACCGCGTCGCGGGACAGCGGGTGAATTACTAGGATTCGAGCAAAAATGGCTAACACCACGCTATCAGTTACCCGGACGGCCTCGACGGTGAGCCGGTCGTCACCACCCAGGCTCCGCACGCAGTGGGTGATCTACGCGACGCTGATCCTTATCGCCATCACGGCGTTGCTGCCTTTCGTGTGGATGCTGCTCACGTCGGTCAAAAGTTTGGGCGATGTGATCTCACTTCGGTTCTGGCCCTGGCCGCCCTTTGGCAAGTCCATGCCGCAGTGGGACAATTTTGGCCAGGCCATCAGTCTGATTGGCACAGACCTCGACACGGGCATGCCGCTGTTTCTGCGCCAGTTGTTGAATACCGGTTTCGTCACGGCGTGCATCGTGATCGGCGTCACGGTCACATCGGTCATGGCGGCGTACGCGTTCGCACAGTTGCAGTTCCCAGGCAAGTCCGTCCTGTTCGTCCTGGTGCTGGCGACGTTGATGATCCCAGACGATCTGACACTCATCCCGCGCGCGGTGATGATGTATAAGAACTACCTGAACTGGTACGACAGCTACCTGGCACTGACCGTGCCTTTCCTGGGGAGTGCCTTTGGCATTTTCCTGATCCGCCAGTTCTTCATGCAGATTCCCAAAGATCTGTTCGATGCGGCGCGTATCGATGGCGCGGGCCACATTCGCTACATGATCCAGGTGATGATTCCTCTCACGCGCCCGGCGATTCTGACGGTCGCGTTGTTCAACTTCATCTGGACGTGGAACGAGTTTAAGTGGGCGCAACTGGTCACCCAGGACACGAACATGCGGATGATTTCCGTGGGTTTGCAAAACTTTCTGCAGGGCGAAGGCGGGCCACAGACCAACCTGGCCATGGCTGTTGCGGTGATGGTGGTTGCCCCTGTGCTCATTCTGTACTTCTTCACT
>JAMDDR010000201.1 GCA_023488685.1 Chloroflexota bacterium
GGCATGCTGGGTCTGGCGCCGACCAGCAATACACCGGTTCCGCCCATCAGGCGCCCCAGCCGTTTGCGCAATGTCTCGACCTCTTCCCTATCCTTGGAGTTGGCCAGTCGCCGGCGCAGTGTAGCAATGTGCGCGCGTAACGCTTTCGGTGAGCCCTTACCTCCGACGACCCCGAACATGTTGTTCTCGGCCCACACGCGCCGCACTTTGCCCAGCATATCCGGTGTGAACTTTGTCATGTCGGCATCCCAGTCCATCGCCAGGATCGTCCCGCCGGTCAACGCTGCAAGGTCGTCGAGCATGTCCTTGCGGTCCATCGACAGCGCCGGGGTCCGCACCGGTAGGAATTTGAAGTTGCCCTTGATGTGGTTGTGCGCCATGACGCTGATCACCGGGTCTGCCATTTGCCGGCACACGCAGCAGATCGACTGATGACCTGCTGCCAATATGCGATTCACCGCGCCGGCCATCTCGTCGATATTCTGTATTCGCCCGTCGATCAACATGATGACGGCATCCTGCAAGGCGGCCTGGCGCAGGTTTTTGGGGCTGGCGAATGCGGACGAGATCAGGCTGTTCTGTCGCCAGAAAGCGCCCTCGACATACTCGCGTTGCAGGCTACGGCTGTTTGATCTCTGCACTTCCACAAACCCATCTGGCCCGACGATACTATAGATCTCGCCAAGCAGATTGGCCATCTCCTCGTCAAAGCAGAATGCCTTCGCTACCTTGGTCAGGTTCGCCTGGCTGCTCACGTAGATCACTTGCGCGCGCAGTGCAGCCGCTGCCGCCTTGACACCTTGCTGGATGCCATCACGCAGGCGCATGGCGTTCGCACCCGCTGCCAATACGCGATGTGCGTTTTGGGCCATCGACTGGGCTAATACAGCCGTGGTGGCGCCGCCATCGCCGAACTGATTTCCGACGCGGTAGATGGCCTGGCGCATCAGCATCGCGCCCAGATCAGATGGGCCGTCGCTGATCTCGATGATGCGCTGCACGAGCGTTGCCGAATCGCTGAGCATTTCTGGCGACTTGGTGCGTGTTATCTGCTCATAGGCGACGTGACGGGGCCGCGGGCCGAGGGTGGGGCGAACTACATCGGCAATCAGATTCATGCCACGCAAAAGGGCTGAACTTGTGTGGGGCTGGAATACAACCGATGGGCGTTTCATTGTCCTCTCTATCCCCTTTCGTCTGTTCTTGGCTTAGCTATAACTATTCTTCATTGTAACGCTGTACGCGACTGCGTCGAACACAATCCCCTGCAGCGGCGATAGCAATAGGAGTTATGAACCTGTCCTTAAAATTTTGCACAATCAAAAACATCTGTGCTACATTAGACCCTACAAACACATATAGCAGTGAGCGAGCACTGTAGGCGTATCCGGCCTCCCACGAGCCAGACCTGTGGGAGGCTCTTTAGACTCTCGACAGTTTCCATTCGTTCGTTGTTATTGCGGAGGGGTCGGTCGTGTCCTTTGTTCACTTGCACGTACATTCTGAATACTCGATGTTGGACGGGTTGGGCCGCGTCAAGCATCTGGCTAAACGCGCGAAAGAGCTTGGCATGCCGGCGCTGGCACTTACCGATCACGGGGTGATGTACGGCGCGATCGAATTTTTCGATGCTTGCAACGACGCCGGCGTCAAGCCCATCATCGGCATCGAATCTTATCTATGCAAACGCGGGCGCCGTATGCAGGATAAGGATGCCAACCAGGATCGCAGCCCACACCATCTGCTGCTGCTGGCGCAAGACAACGAAGGCTATGGCAACCTGATGCACCTGGCCAGCCTGTCGCAGGTCGAAGGCTTTTATTACAGGCCACGCGTCGATCACGATGCGCTGGCGAAATATTCCGCCGGGGTCATTTGCACCTCCGGCTGCCCCTCGGCCGAGATCCCACGTTTGATCCTGGCCGGGCAATTGGACCAGGCGCGGGAGACGGTGAAGTGGTACCGCGATGTATTCGCCGACCGCTTCTATTTCGAACTGCAGGAACACGATCTGGCCGAACTTGCGCCGATCAACCCGACGTTGATCGAGTGGTCGCGCGAGATGGGCATCCCGCTCATCGCCACCAACGACGTGCACTATGTGCGCAAGGAAGATGCTACGGCGCACGATCTGATGCTGTGCATCCAGACCAGCACACTCTACAAAGACGCCAAGCGCATGCGCATGAACAACGACTCGTACTACCTCAAGAGTGAAGAGGAAATGCGAGCCATCTTCGACCCCATTGCGCCCGAGGCTGTCTCCAACACCGCCCAGATCGCCGAGCGCTGCAGCGTCAGCCTGAAGACCAAGCAATTCCACCTGCCCAATTTCAGGCGCCCCGAGAAGTTTGCGTCCGACGCCGACTACCTGCGCCACTTGTGCGCCGAGGGCTTTCTAGAGCGCTATGGGGTGCCCGCCGAGCCAGTGGAAGGTGAAAGCGACGATCCAATCGACCTGACCAAGCGTTCGTCACTGGCGTTGCCCAGCTCGGCCAACAACCCGCACCTGCGCCCATCCAAATTGCGCGAGCGGCTCAACTACGAGTTGGGCATCATCATCGAGATGGGTTTCGCCACGTACTTCCTGATCGTGTGGGATCTGATTCGCTTCGCACGCGAGAACGACATCTGGTGGAACGTGCGCGGCAGCGCGGCAGGCAGCATCGTCTCGCACGTGCTGGGGTTGACCAACATCGAGCCGGTCAGCAACGATCTGCTGTTCGAACGCTTCCTGAACCCGGGGCGTGTGTCCATGCCCGATATCGACATGGATTTCCCCGACGACCAACGCAACAAGCTGGTGGATTACACCATCAAGAAGTACGGCAAGGAACAGGTGGCGCAGATCATCACTTTCGGCACCATGGCGGCCCGTGCCGCGCTCAAGGACGTGGGCCGGGTGCTTGATCTGCCGCTGGGCGAGGTGTCACGCATGACCTCGCTGGTGCCGGCCATCCCAGGCAAACCGGTTGGGCTGAAGGATGCGCTGGAGCAGGTGCCCGAACTGAAGAAGCTGTATGAGAGCGAAGAGCACCTGCGCGACCTGTATGACAAAGCCATCATGATCGAAGGTGGCGTACGCAACGCCGGCACGCACGCGGCGGGCGTGGTCATTGCCGATAAGCCACTGATCGAATACGTGCCGCTGCATCGCCTGACCGGCACGCCGCTCAGCCAGGATCTGAATGCCATCACGCAATTTGAGATGACGCACCTGGAGTCCATCGGCCTGCTCAAGATGGACTATCTGGGTCTGTCGATGCTGACCATCATGCGCAAGGCGTGTGAGCTGATCAAGCAGCGCCACGGCATCGAGTACACGCTGAATACCATTCCGATGCACGCCCCCGTCATCTACCAGACGCTCTCGAAGGGCGACGTGCTAGGTGTTTTCCAGGTGGAAGGTTGCCTGAGCGGAGATACTCGGGTCGGGCATAAGACCATCAAAGAGCTATATCAGGAGTTTACTAATTGGGATACGGCAAGCAAGATGCCCTGGATAGCTCGCCACAAGACACTTTCATGCTATCTGGATGAAGGTGAATTCGCGTGGAACGCGATCACGAAGGTGGTCTATAGTGGGATAAAACCCGTGTACCGTCTCGTTGACACAAATGGCCGGTGGATTAAGGCTACAGCAGATCACCATTTTCTTACGGAACGCGGTTGGGTACGCCTGGGCGATCTGGATCCGAAGACGGATTGCATCCTCTTCAAGACTGGTTCGAGTCGAGTTGGGACATTGTGCGTTACACAAAAAGGTGTCTCGTATGAGCAGAAATATGGGCCCGTGCGGGCAGCACACCTCAAAGCACGACTATCGGAGCTAAACAGCGGCACTAACAATCACATGTTTGGGCGACCGCCCAAACAAACGAAAACCTACACTCGGGCTGGTTATCGGGCCGACCTTGGACACTATGTCCGTTCATCTTGGGAAGCTGATTTGGCTCGTGTGTTCCGATATTTGGGTTGGGACTATCAATACGAGCCTCGTACATTTGAACTGAGTGACAGAACTGGGAAAAAGCTGACTTATACCCCTGACTTTTACGTGCCTTCACAAAAGAAGTGGTACGAAGTAAAAGGGTGGATGGATGATGCCAGCGCCAAGAAGATCGAGCTCTTCAGGCAGCAGTATCCGGAGCGCGAACTGATTGTAATAGACAAGACACTGTTTGCCGAGTTCCAACTCGAATATGCGGGTCTTGTTGCCTGGGAATGTCCGCAAGTACCCGACAACTCTGAATGGGTGGGAGTTAAGGCAATCGAATACGTGGGTGAAGAAGAAACCTATGATCTGCAGATGCGCGCGCCCGGCAATAACTATGTTGCCAATGGGTTCGTTGTCCACAACAGCGGGATGCGCAACCTGATGATGCAGATGAAGCCCACCCGCTTCGAAAACATCGTCGCGGCAGTAGCGTTGTTCCGGCCTGGCCCGATGGAGCAAATCCCCACCTACATCCGGCGCATGCATGGCGAGGAGCAGACAACCTATCGCCATCCGGATTTAAAGGAGGCGCTGCAGCAAACATACGCTATTATCGTTTTTCAGGAGCAAATAATGCGTGTGGCGCGTGACATCGCCGGCTACTCGATGGGCGAGGCTGACACCATCCGCAAAGCGGTGGCCAAGAAGAATGCGGAAGCGCTGATGAAGCACAAGGCCAAATTCCGCGAGGGCGCGGTCAACAAGGGCTACAGCGCGGAACTGGCCGACGACATCTTCGGCGACATCGAGTTCTTCGCACGCTATGGCTTCCCGCAAGCGCATGCGGCGGACTATGCGCAGATCACTTGCCAGACGGCATACCTGAAGGCCAGGTATACGATCGAGTACATGACGGCGCTGATGACCTGTGAGGCCGGCAGCACGGATAAGATCGCGTCCCTGATCGCCGATGCCAAGGTGCATGGGATCGAGGTCCTGCCGCCGAGTGTCAATCACAGCCATGCCGATTTCAGCATCGAGGATTTCCGCATCAAGGAGAAGGGCGCGGAGAAGACGGTCAGCAAGATTCGCTTCGGCTTGATGGCGATCAAGAACGTCGGCATGGGACCGATCCAGGCAATCGTCCAGGCGCGCGAGAACGGCGGCATGTTCAAGTCGCTGGACGACTTATGCCGTCGTGTGGACATGACCCAGCTCAACAAGCGGGCGCTGGAGTCGCTGATCAAGGTGGGGGCGTTCGACGAATTTGGGCCGCGCCATCAATTGCTGGCGGTGATCGACCAGATGGTAGGTGTAGCCAGCCAGGCGCGCAAGGCGGCCGAGCGCGGGCAGTTCATGCTGTTCGACGCGATGGGCGGCGGTGAGGAGAGTTTCATTGAGCTGCCGACCAACGTCAAGGAGATCCCGCGCAAGGAGTTGCTCAACTACGAACGCGAATTGACCGGCGCGTATGTGTCCGAACACCCGTTGTCGGCGGCGATGACGGCGCTGCGCGAATATATCACCCACACCAGCGCCGAACTGAGCGAAGGCGATCATGCGCAGAAGGTCGTGCTGGCCGGGGTGATCACCATGGTGCGCCCGCACGTGTCCAAGACCGGCAAGTCGATGGCGTTCGCCGAACTGGAGGATTTGTATGGCCGTGTCGAACTGACCATCTTCCCCAGGACGTGGGAGGAATACCAGGACAAGATTCAACGCGACAAGGTGCTGGTGGTGTGGGGCAAGGCCGAGGTGCGTGAAGGCGGCACGCCCAAGTTGCTGGTCGAGCGTGTGAGTGACTCACTCACGCGCGCCGCCTCCGCCGATGCCCAGCCGGAATATGCGATGGAACCGGCGGCCGAACCAGCATCCGAACTGATGGGCCATTCAGTGGCTGCACTAGCGACCGAACCAACGACCGAACCAGCGACACAGCAGATCAATCGCGCTGCGGATCGAACGTTCAATGCGCCGGCGGAACATCGGTTGCCCCAACCTCAAGCCTCCCGGCCAAGTAATAACGTGCGGGATGAGGTGGCGTCTTATGGTATCCCTCCCGAGCCCGAATATCCGCCGGATGATTTCACCTTCGATGGCGTGGCCATGGCGGCATTGGATGATTCTGCTATCGGGGCGCCCGAAGATGCCGCGCCGGTGAATGGTGGGCCCGCGCGCGTCGAGCCAGTGCCGGCGCAGGTTGTGGTTCCACCATCGCCTGGCCCTGCAAAGTCAAATACAATGCCGGAAAGTGCTGGTCTGCCACGCTCCGGAATCTCAGCCTCTGTGCAAACGGCGCAAACGATGACAAGCGTGAATGCCTCTCCCAACCCGTTCAACGGCCAGCCATCCCTCGATGCGCAACTGTCAAACGACCCATTGCAGGTGATCATCCGTCGCTGTGGCGACGCCATGCAGGATGTGGCGCGGCTGGAGGCGGTGCACAAGACACTGGTGGAGTACAAGGGCCAGCAGCGCTTTAGCATCTGTCTGCGCCAGGGTCGCAAGGATGTCACGCTGGATTTCCCCAACGACACCACGCATGATTGCCTGGAATTGCGTCATAAGCTTATGGCGCTGGGCGCCGATTTTGTGCGCTAGACCAAGACCCTCTCCAAAACACTACGGTGCGCCAGGCGCAGATGGCCGTGGATACGGGGCATGATCTATAATTCCACCCGGTACATACGAGAACAAACATAGTAAGGAGAAGAGACACCAACTGTCACCGCATACCCGAGTGCGGCGCCTTCGTTGCGCCGCGTTTTAGTTTTGAATGCGACGTATGAGCCACTGAGCGTGGTGCCAATGCCACGCGCGGTGCATCTTTTGCTATCGGACAAGGCGGAGCTCGTCGAGTCAGACACTGCACTTATTCACAGTCAAAGTCTGAGTTTGCCGGCGCCTGTGGTGATCCGGTTGCACTATTACGTGCGTGTTCCTCATAACCTGCCGATGCCACTCTCTCGGCGGGCTATCCTTTTGCGTGACAGTTTCACCTGCCAATATTGTGGCGTGCAACCCGGCCGCGAGCACCTGACCATCGACCACATCATGCCGCGCTCGCGCGGCGGGCGCACGGATTGGGAGAACACCGTCGCCGCTTGTGGCGCGTGCAACCGGCGCAAGGGCAGCCGCACCCCCGAAGAGGCGAATATGAAGCTGCTCAAGGTGCCGACCCGCCCACGCTTCTGGGCCATGGCGCTGATGATGGTCCCGGGCAACGATGCCTGGCGGAAGTATTTGTTCGCCAACGGCAACGGACACGGGCACCCATAAAGTCCTGTTTCTGTTACGATTTCTGTTACGAGTTGCCCCGTGGGCGGGTACAATACCGCACCGATGAATGCCGAGTACACCATTACCAGCCTCTCACGTCTGTTTTATCGCTCGATCTCAGCCATCTCCCTGCGCCGTTGGGTTTTGTTGATCAGCGGCCTATGTTGTTTCGGTTTCGGCATTGCATTGATGGTGCAGGCCGGCCTCGGTCTGAGCCCGTGGGAGTCGTTGCACCAGGGCATCTCCATACATACCGGCATCCCGATTGGCACGGTCAGCATTCTGCTGGGTGTGCCCATCCTGGCGTTATGGCTGCCTCTGGGTGAGCGCCCAGGGATTGGCACGTTGTTTAACGTGGTGTGCATCGGGCTGGTGACCAATGTCAGCCTGCCGGTTCTGCCCAGGTTTACGCAACTTGGTTTACAGCTCATGCAAATGGCGCTCGGCATCCTTGTTATTGGCGCCGGCAGTGGTCTGTACCTGAGCAGCCAGTTGGGTGCTGGCCCGCGCGATGGCCTGATGATGGGGCTGACGCGCCGCACCGGCTGGAGCGTGCGGGTGACACGCACCGCCATCGAACTGGGTGTGCTGGCAGTGGCGTTTGTGCTCGGCGGCAGTATCGGGATCGGCACCGTTGCTTTTGCGCTGGGCATCGGCCCAGTGGTGCAGTTGATGTTTAGGATTTTGGGAATGAAGGCGGTAAGACGTAAAGCGTAAAACGTAAACAGTCTGTTTACGTTTT
>JAMDDR010000120.1 GCA_023488685.1 Chloroflexota bacterium
GATCGGCTCAACGAGGCAGCCAGCAGCGCCTGGTCACGCCTGCTGCCGGCATGGAAGGCGTTGCGGGCTGCAACGGAAGCCAGCGGGAGCGGCGCTGCGGTCACCGGCCTCACGCGCGAGAAATGGCTGCTGCCGCTTTTCCAGGAACTGGGTTATGGGCGCCTGCAGGCCACGCGGGCGATTGAGATCGACGGCAAGACCTATCCGATATCGCACCTGTGGCAGGCCACGCCGATTCACCTGGTGGGGCTGAACGTGGACCTCGACACGCGCACGCCGGCGTGGCCGGCGCGGCGCGCTCCAGCCCGCACGGCATGCTGCAAGACTTGCTCAACCGCGCGGAGCAGTATCAGTGGGGCTTCGTGTCGAACGGGAGCGTCCTGCGCGTGTTGCGCGACAGCGCGCGGCTTACGCGGCAAGCCTACGTCGAGTTTGACCTGCAGGCCATGATGGACGGCGAGGCCTTCTCGAACTTCATGCTGTTGTGGCTGGTGTGCCATCAATCCAGAATCGAATCCCCTTCTCCTTCCGAGAGAGGGGGTGAAGGTGAGGGATGTTGGCTGGAACGCTGGTCGCACACCGCACAACAACAGGGCATGCGCGCCCGCGACCAACTGCGCGGCGGTGTGGAACGGGCGATTAAAGCGCTGGGCAGCGGCTTCCTGGCCTGCCGCGCCAACGCGGCGCTGCGCGACAAGCTACGCAGCGGCGCGTTGAGCAAGGAAGACTATTACCGCCAACTGCTTCGGCTGGTATATCGGCTACTGTTCGTGTTCGTGGCTGAGGACCGCGGCCTGTTGCTCGATCCACAGGCCAGCCCGACCGCACGCGACCGCTACACGCGCTACTATTCGACCGCGCAGTTGCGCGAGCTGGCCGGGCGCCGCATCGGCACGCGCCACGCCGATCGCTATCGCGCGTTCCGCGCTGTCACCGACAAGCTGAGTTGTGACGAGGGTTGCCCGGCGCTGGGATTGCCTGCGCTGGGCGGTTTTCTGTTCTCGCCGCAGGCGCTGCCCGACTTGGAGGGCTGCGACATCGCCAACACCGATTGGTTTGGCGCCGTGCGAGCGCTGGCCTTCATCGACGACCGCGACATGCGCCTGCCAGTGGACTACAAGAACCTCGGCCCCGAGGAACTGGGCAGCATTTATGAGTCGCTATTGGAACTGCACCCAAATCTGAATGTAGACGCGGCTACGTTCGAATTGGACGTCTTCGCCGGTAGCGAGCGCAAGACCACCGGCAGCTACTACACGAACCCCGATCTGGTTGGCGCTGTTCTGGACTCCGCACTGGAGCCGGTTATCAATGCCAAGTTGAAGGAGGCCGAAAGGCTGGTGCATGACACGCGTGGAACAGAGAGCGCCAAAACAGCAAAGCACGCGGTTCACAATGCCCAACTTGCTGCTCGCGCCTTGCTTTCCATCCGCCTGTGTGACGCGGCTTGCGGCAGTGGGCACTTCCTGATCGCGGCGGCCTATCGCATCGCGCGGCGGTTGGCGGTCATCGAGACCGGCGACGTCGAGCCATCGCCGCAGGCCATGCAACACGCCCTGCGCCAGGTGATCGGCCAGTGCATCTATGGCGTGGACATTAACCCGCTGGCGGTGGAGCTGTGCAAGTTCAACTTGTGGTTAGCTTCACTCGACCCCGGCAAGCCGCTGACATTCCTGGATCAGCACATTCAATGCGGCAATAGCCTGATCGGTGCCACGCCTGAACTGATCATGCAGGGCATCCCCAACACAGCTTATGCCGCAATCAGTGGCGATGACAAGAGCGTTGCCGCCGGGTTGCGCAAGCGCAACGCGCAGGAGCGCGACGCGGGACAACTGGGGATGCACCTCGTGGCCGAGGAGCGCGCCCCATATGGCAACCTGCCCTCGACCGTCGCAGGCATCTACACGGTGGACGACGAGAGGGTGGATGGTGTGCGCGAGCGCGCGCAGCGCTACGCAGCGGTGTTGACCTCACCCGAGTACCGCAAACAGGAATTGCTGGCCGATGCTTGGTGCGCGGCGTTCGTCATGCGTAAGGTGCCAGCTACGACCAATATGCTGGCGGCCGAGCCCATCACCCAGGCAACGCTCAATCGGATCGCCGAAGACCCAGACAGCGCGTCGGCGCAATTGCGCGCTGAAATTAACCGGCTGGCGGGGCAATACCAGTTCTTCCACTGGCACCTGGCATTCCCCGAGGTCTTTGGCGAAAAAGATGGATTCGATGTTATTGCCGGCAACCCGCCTTGGGAGCGCATCAAGCTGCAGGAGAAGGAGTGGTTCGCAACGCGGCGACCCGAGATTGCCAACGCGCCCAACGCAACCGCGCGCAAGCGCATGATCGCCGCATTGTGTGAGCAAGACCCGGTTCTGCACAAGGCGTTCATGGGCGACGCGCGCCAGGCTGAAGGAGAGAGCCACTTCGCACGGAATAGCGGACGCTACCCACTCACTGCCGTTGGTGATGTGAACACCTACCCGTTGTTCGCGGAATTGGCCCGACAACTGATTTCGCCATCGGGACGTGCGGGTGTAATCGTTCCCACCGGCATCGCTACAGATGACACGACCAAGGCGTTCTTTGGCGATCTGTCTAAAACAAGGACGATTGCTTCTCTGTTTGATTTCGAGAATCGGTATGAGCTATTCCACGGTGTACATCGAAGTTACAAATTCTGCCTACTGACCGTGTCAGGTGAGGCGATGCGTCAGGCCAACTTCGTCTTCTTCGCCACACAGGTGGAGCATTTGAAGGATGGCCGGCGGCGCTTTACGCTGGTGCCAGACGAGATCAGCTTGTTTAACCCCAACACTCGAACTAGCCCCCTATTTCGCACACGGCAAGATGCCGATCTTGTGAGGAGTATTTACTTACGCATCCCGATTCTAGTCAATGATGCTCTCAATTTGAACCCTTGGAAAGCGTTCTACATGCGGTTAGTGGATCTTGGTGATCATGCAGAAGATATACGATTTCCCTGGCAGGAAAAGGATATCCCGTGGAGCATTCCACTGTTCGAGTCCAAGATGGTCACAATCTTTGACCATAGATACACAACATTTGATGGACTCGGGCACGATAAGTATCAGAGTGGGCAGCCAAGAGAGCTAACTCTAGACGAAAAGTGTGATCCGTGTAAAACAACCGAACCGCGTTACTTTGTGCGTAATGGTTTGGTGGAAGCACTCTTCAATAAATACCCGAACTACAACCATCGCTGGTTAATAGTCTGGCGAGATGTTGCAAGATCAACAGATGAGCGCACGTCAATGGGAGCTGTAATACCACATGCTGTGGCATCACGCACTTGTCCCGCAATAGGTTTCGATAACAAGGCCTTTGTTGCGTGCGGGTTGGTAGCGAATATCAACTCGCTCGTATTCGATTACGTGGCGCGGCAGAAGGTGGGAGGCATCCACTTTAATTGGACCATCTTGGAACAGCTGCCTGTTATCCCACCTGATCGATATTCGAAACCAGATATGGATTTTATCGCCCAACGTGTGATGGAGTTGGTCTACACCGCTTGGGACTTGCAGCCCTTCGCACAAGATGTGTTCGATGAAGTCGGTATGGAGACATGGAGTCGCTGGTTCCCAGCGGGGCCGCTGGCACAGGGTGACCCACCGCAACCGTTCACATGGGACCCGGAACGCCGGGCACACCTGCGCGCCGAGTTAGATGGCTACTACGCCAAACTCTACGGCCTGACCCGCGACGAGCTGCGCTACATCCTCGACCCCAAGGACGTGTATGGCCCCGACTTCCCCGGCGAGACCTTCCGGGTGCTCAAGGAGCGTGAGGAACGGGAGTACGGCGAGTATCGCACCCGCCGTCTGGTCTTGGAGGCGTGGGATCGGATGTTTGAATCACAGTAGCAATGACTTGACTGAAGCCTATCAACGAGGAATAGAGTCACATGGCAACCTATCGGCAAATCCAGGAGTACGTTAAACAACGCTACGGGTATCAGCCCAAGTCATGCTGGATCGCGCATGTCAAGGAATTAGTTGGCATATCCATCCCAAAGTCACCAAACCGGCGAGGCACAGAACGCCTCCATCCCTGTCCACCGGGAAAGCGCTAGGCGATAGAGGAAGCGCTCAAGCATTTTGGCATGTTGTGAGGCCTGTGCCGGCGCCTAACGACTGCCAACCGTTGCAGCAACGGTGGCGGCTGCCGCCGGTATGGGTGCACGTGGCTGCGGTGTACAGAGCGATGACGGTGGCGTTGAGGGTGCGATGGGCCTCGGTGGCGAATCGGGGTAACCACCGAGAGCTGTCACAGTTCCATCGCATGCGGACGCCAGGAAAAACGCCGAAAAGGCGGATGGAGGGCCGGCGGAGAGCTTAGCGCCGACGACAGCGGATTGGCCTGCGGCGGGTTCTGCTGAATGACACCGACGATCAGCAGTACGAGGCAACCCACGAGCAGGACAATGGCGGCGAGAAATGAGTGCTGCCGGGTATTCATCTGAAGTCCCTATACTGGCCCTCCTGGGTTCACCGAACAATGAATTGAATAGAGGACACCACATCCTGTAGTTGATTGAGGAATTGCTCCACCTGGGGTGAGTGCCTTTCGGACTGCTTGAATCTGGTCTCGAAAACATAGACCACGGCGCAGTCAGCCTTACAGGAGTGGGTATCCTCGAAAGGGAGGAAGTACCTGTGAATCTCCTCGTCCTGGTCCACTGTCTCCAGGGCGAGGACGGTCACCGTTTCCGAAGTCCCAATCGTGACGATCTTTTTCGTCAGTCGTCGCTCTGACGGCTTGACCACGGGCTTTAAGGGCGACAGTTCAAAACTGTACGCAACCGAGTCGAGGCTGTCCAGTGCCGTATTCGTAATAAGGATGCGTTGAACGAAGAGCGGCAATCGGTCCGCGTCCTTGCTACCCTTGTTGAACGATAAATTCATGGGCTCTGGTCCTGCCAGTCTGACCGTCCAGTTTGCAGGGACCTGCAGGCTATATCCCCCACCACGAAACCCGCGCAATGGGAGATAGATGAGACACACGCCTTCGTCGGTCCAGGGGAAGACAGCCATCTCCGTGCCGGGCTGATATGAACGGCACGGCGCCTGTGTAGGCTCGTCGGTGGGTGTGGCTGGCGGCGCTGCGGCATCGGTTAGGTCAACCGTAGCCGTGAACGCGACCGTTGGCGCGCTGGTGTTCGCCGGCGCAGCCGTGTTGGTGGGTAGCGCGACGGGCTGTGCGTGTGCCGTATTGGTCGGGATGACAGAGTCCGTGGGCGACGGCGCGGTACAGCCGGCGAGAGCGAATATCACCAGAACAGCAAGTGCGAAGCGTATTTGCATGATGAGACCCCCTGCATTTTCGGTGCGAGCTGTTGGGTCTTTTACAGTGTAGGGCGCGTGGCGGCACTTGTCAAAGTGTGCATTTCGCAACAGTGGCCGACCCTCCCGCAGGTTGCCGTTACAAGCCACAATCTGCGTCAACAACCTGCGGGAGGTTGCCTATTGGCCCACCCCCTCCCCTTGACAAATCACTTAAAGGTAACTACACTTGCCCTGTGAACAGAACATTTGTTCCGAACAAGTTCCCGTCTACCGGCTGGCGCGGCTCGCGGCGGCCCTTACCTGGGACGGTCACCGCCGTTGTGACAACCTGTGACAACAGTTGTCACTTGTCACATGTCACAACGCCCGCCCTGACCAACCCTTGCCTGACCAACCCTTGCGAAGGGTGCACGCTCGAACCGCGGCTTGCCCAGACACCCTTCGCAAGGGTTGGTAGGCGTACTGCACATTCGAGTGCAAAAAGAGTGACGCGCACTCGTCAGAGTGACGCGCACCCGTCCCCAGCTTTGTAAACCGTGGTGTAATGCATGCCAGCATGAATCCATTCTTGATTGGCTTTCGCTGCACCACGTGCGACGCAACCTACGCGCCCGGCGACGTTCGGTACAACTGCCCGCGCGACGGCGGCAACCTGGACGCGGTTTACGATTACACGGCCATCGCCCGCCAGGTCAACCCATTGGATATCGCCAATGACCCCAACCGCTCTGCCTGGCACTACGCTCCGCTGCTCCCCCTCACCCTCTCTCCCCCTCACCCCCTCTCCCCCCTCTCGTCTTTTGGCTGGTCCCCGCTGTACCGGGCGACAGGCATCGAGCAGGCGCTGGGCGTGCGCGCGATATGGTTGAAGGATGATGCACGGTTGCCCAGCAGCTCATTCAAGGATCGCGCCAGCGCGCTGGTGATCGCCAACGCGCTGCAAACGGGCGTGACGACGATTTGCGCCGCATCGACCGGGAACGCCGCGTCCTCGCTGGCGACCCTGTGCGCCGGCACCGGCATCCGGGTGATCATCTTTGTGCCCCAGAGCACGCCCGAGGGCAAGCTGGCCCAAATCCTGGTGCACGGCGCGCGCGTGTACGCCGTCAGCGGCAGCTACGACGACGCGTTCGAGCTGGCCCTGCAGGCCAGCCAGGCCTTCGGCTGGTATAACCGCAACACCGGCTACAACCCCCTCACCCGCGAAGGCAAGAAGACGGCGGCGTTTGAAATATGCGAGCAGTTGAAACTGAGAGGGGGTGAGGGGGTGAGGGGGAGAAGAGGAGAAGAGGAGCATCCGATCTCCCATGCTGCCATGCTCCCTGGCTCGCCGTCTCCTTCTCTCCCCCTCTCCCCCTCTCCCGCGCTCCCCCTCTCTCCTTTCAGGGCGCCCGACATCATGGTCGTGCCGGTGGGGGATGGGAACATCATCAGTGGCCTGCACAAGGGGTGCAAGGATCTGCTCGCGCTGGGCTGGATCGACCACATGCCGCGCTTCATTGGGGTGACGGCGACGCTCGCGCCTGCGTTGTACCGGGCGTGGCAGTCCAACACCGAACACCTGGACACCGTCCCCTCGACCACCATCGCCAGCGGCATCAGCGTGGATCTGCCGCGCGACGGCATCATGGCTCTGCGCGCGATCCGCGAGACCAGCGGGATGTTCGTGGAGGTGAGCGATGCCGAGATGCTGGACGCCATGGGTGTGCTGGCGCGCGACGCCGCCGTGTTCAGCGAGCCGGCCAGCGCGGCAGCCTATGCCGGCCTGGTCAAAGCGCAGCGTCTGGGCGCCATCCGCGGTGACGACGAGGTCGTGCTGCAACTGACCGGCAGCGGTTTGAAGGATGTGAAGTCGGCGCTGGCCGCGGTGGGAAATCAAGTCGTTAGAATTGAGGGGCGGCTGGAGGAAATTAGAGATTAGGGATTGGAGATTGGAGATTAGAGATTGGTGATTTGCGGCTCATCGCTAATCTCTAATCTCCAATCTCTCATCTCCAGCAACCAATGACATGTCAAACGACGATTCGATCAAGATCATTTCAAATAACCGGCGCGCGTCATACGAGTATGAACTGGGCGAGCGCTACGAGGCGGGCATCGTGTTGACCGGCGGCGAGATCAAGTCGATCCGCGCCGGGCACGTGGATCTGCGCGACGCCTACGTGTACATCCGCAACGGCGAGGCCTGGCTGTTGCAGGCGCACATCGGCGCATACGCGCTGGCGACGGGATTCAGCGCCGCCAAGGACGAGCGGCGCGAGCGCAAGCTGCTGCTGCACAAGAAAGAGATCGGCGCAATTTTGCGCGGCACGGAGCAGAAGGGATTCACCACGATCGCCACAAAACTCTATCTGAAGAAGGGCCGGGCCAAGGTTGAGATCGCGCTGGCGCGCGGCAAGAAGCAGTATGACAAACGCCAGACCGTCGCCAAGCGCGACGCGCAACGCGATATCGAGCGCGCGATCCGCGAGCGGTGACAGCAACCACCAAGGCCACCCTAAAGGGCTTTTCCTAACCCGGCAGAGCCGGAACCAAACAGGATATGAACGACGAAAGGGTGCCCCTAACGAAAGTGCGCACCTGTTGTATACCTAGCTCAGCCCAGTTCGGAGTT
>JAMDDR010000481.1 GCA_023488685.1 Chloroflexota bacterium
ATATCGCAGTTCGCCTCGCAGCTGGCGGCGCATCTCGGCATCAAGGCTGGAAAATGGTTCATCCAACAAGAACAGACGAGGCCGCCTTACCAGAGCTTTGCAGATCGCCACACGCTGTCTTTCACCGCCGCTCAACTCGTTCAGACGCCGATCCAGCAGGCGATCAATGTCCAGCAAATTGCTAATCTCGTCCACACGGCTCCGGACCACCTCAGGAGCGACCTTAGCCAGCCTGAGGGGAAACTCGATATTCTGTCGCGCGTTGAGATGCGGGTACAGGCCGAAGCTTTGGAACACCATCGAGATATCTCGCACCTCGGCAGGCACGTCGTTCATCAGGCGATCGCCGAAATAGATCTCACCACCGGTAGGAGTTTCCAGCCCTGCCAATATGTACAACGTGGTGCTCTTGCCACACCCGGAGGGTCCCAGGAGTACCAACAACTCCCGATCATTTATTTCCAGGTTCAGGCATTTGACGGCAGGCTGGCCGGTTCGGAAATCCTTGGTGATGTTCTTAAGGGTAATATTGCCGCTGGGTGAATTGTCTTTTGACAACTGGCTAGGTAATGATGCCATGATATCTGCTCCAGGTAACGTGCAATGTTCCACTTACAACGGATTGACGATGTTGAGGCTCTTGATGCGGCCCTGAAACACATAGGCCAGCAACAAAGGGGGCACGATGGCCAGCGTGGTGGCGGCGGCTGCTTCTGTGGCAGAGCCCTGGGTTAACACGAACATGCCGGCAATCTCGGGAGGCAAGGTGGTGGCCTTGGAGCCGCCTGCCAGGAAGAAGGCGAAGTTGAATTCGTTCCACACGCTCAGGAAACTGATGATGGCGGTGGCGGCCAGCCCGGGCCATGACATGGGCAGGAGTACTCTGGCAAACGCCTGCCAACGTGTACAACCATCCAATCGTGCTTCTTGCTCTATGCTACGCGGCAGCGAGCTGAAGAAGCCCATCATCACCCAGGCTGCCAACGGTACGGTGGCGCTCAGATAGATGATCACCAGGCCTTGGTGGGTGCCAATCAAGCCCACGTTCTGGTAGAGCATGAAAAAGGGGATCACCACGGTGATGGGCGGATACGAGCGCGATCCCAATATGGCGAAGAGGATCTTGTTCTTGTGCTTGAAGTTCAGACGTCCCAAGGCGTAGGCGACCGGCATGGCAATGACAAGGGTCAGCGCGGTGACGACACACGACAGGATCAAGCTGTTGGCCAGTCCCCTCTTGATCATGGCCGCATGGCCAGATGGGGGGACGATCTCACCCGATAGTCCCGAAGCGCTGATGCCAAGCACCCGCTGGAAGTTGAACAGAGTGGGCATGTGAGGATAAAGGTGGGTAGGTACGGTCACCATCTCAACTCGATGCATGAAGGTCATATTCAGCAACCAATAGATGGGTACCACCGTCCAGACCAGCACCAACGCAGCCAGAGCGTAGATGATAACTTTGCGCACCAGGCCCCTCATGCTTTCTCCTTTCTGCTGCCAAAGAGCAATAGGAAGTAGATGAAGGTGACGATGAAAATAATGGCCAACAAAATATACGACAGTGCCGCCCCATAACCGATGTCGAAATTGTTAAAGGTGGCGATGTAAATCAGGTAGGTTAGCGTGGTCGTTGCTCCCGCTGGGCCACCGCCGGTCGAGAAATAGATGATGTCAAACACACGCGCAGCTTCCACGGTGATGAGCACCAGGATGATCAGCAACGCATTGCGGATATACGGCACGGTCACATAGCGGAAACGGCCGAACACACCCAGGTGATCAATCTTGGCGGCCCGATATAAGTCTTGCGGTATCACCTGGAGCGAGGCCAGCACGAAATAGACCCCCAGCGGGGCTAACTGCCAGGCGTGCGCCAACGCAATACAAATCAGTGCCCAATTGGGACTGAGAAAAACGACCGGCTCGCTGATCAGGTGCAGACGTTCCAGAACGGCGTTGAAGAACCCGATATTCTCGAAGTACATATAGCGCCAGATAATGGCAGCTGCATAGGTGGAAATGCCCCAAGGCAGAATAACAAGGGTGGCCAACGCCTTCCTGCCGTAGAATTTCTCGTTGAGGAGCAACGCGGTAGTCACACACACGATTGTAGCGATGACTGTCACGGCCACGGTGTATTCGCCTGTCTTGACGATGGCGTCCAACACCCTGGGATCCTTGAATGCACGGGCGTACTGAGCCAGTCCCACGAACTGCGATATACCAAGTTCAAAACGCACATTGCGAAGACTGAGCCACAACGAATACAAGAACGGGAAGATGATCAGAGCCACCAGTAGAATCAGCAGTGGGAGGATGAACAGGTAAGCGAACTGAGATTCACTGAGCTCCGAGCTTTTGAATCGAAACCGGGAGTGCAGGAGATCTTTCATGCGCCTGATTGTGAGCTCCTTAGTTTGGCAGGGGGCCGCTTCACGAGCGGCCCCCTGCCCATCGTGTGAGAGGTGGTTACTTGGTGTACATCTGCTTCAAACTGAGCCAGTTGTCCTTGACGGCCTTGATAACGTCGGCCACCGACTTGTCACCGGTGATAGCTTTGGGCAACTCCTGCTGACAGGCAGCATTCCAATCTGAGAACCATATCGTCTTCCAGCCGCGATTGACGCTGACGTGCTTGAACAGTTCCGCCACGTCGTCTTTCATCTTCGGATAGTTGGGCATCCACTGCTGGTAGGCTGCATTCACATCCGGGTCCTCATACACTTCCGGATAACCTACACCCAGATTCTGCTTGATCGCCCACTCTTTGGCGGTCAGGTATTTGCCGTCCTTGTCCTTGTACCCCAGGAACTCCGCAAGGCGCAGCAGGCGCTGGATCAACTGCGTGTCGTCAGTCGGTTTGGCTGCCAAACTGTACAGACCGTAATCCAGCACACCCCAGCTCTGCCCATTGTAAGGGATAAATTGGGCATTGCCGGCAATGGTGGAGCTGTTCGGATCGTTGAGCGCCTTCAGGTCATAGCTCAGGATGTAGCCATATACGTGCTGGCCGGAGTTGAGGGCATCCATGCGGTCGGCGTCGGCCCAGGTGAGCGCGCTTTGTGGGGCGATCTTGTCTGTGTACAGCATCTTCCAACCTTCGAGTACCTGGGCTGCGGCTGTATCCGTGCCAAAGGTCGGATTGTACTCCGCGTCCCACAGTTGGTCGCCACGGGCGAAGCACTCGGCGCAGAAGTATTGTGCGATACCGTAGTGGACAGGCGCCCAATGGGGCAGGAACGGAGCGTCGGCCACACCCTGTTTCTTGAGTTCCCGGCACTCGGCGTAGAGTTCGTCGTAGTTCTTGGGATATGGCTGGCCTTTCAACCCGGCTTTCTCGCGCAGGATCTCGTTGCTCATAACCATACCCTTGACCGCGTTGAAATACGGCAGGCCAAGCACCACGTCACCATACGTCATCGCCTCCCACATGGCGGGCAGGCAAGCGGCCTTGATCTCGTCAATGCTCCACAGCCCGCTCATATCCATCAGCCAGCCGGCAGTGTAGAACTTGGCGCCCTGGTCTTGGGTATAAAGCACATCGAGGGGGGCTTTGGACAGCAGTTTGTTGAGCATGACCGCGGTGTAGTCGCCCGGCACCACCGAGTATTCCACTGTCTCGTCATATTGCTGGGCGAACGTGTCGCAGAAACCCTGCACCATAGCCGGTTCGAATTCATAGGTCTGGAAAATCAGCGGCCTGGCTTGGGTCTGTTCTTTGGTGATGCCTTCCGGCTTGTCATACTTGGTGGGTCCGCTGGGGAGTGGTGCCTTCGATGGCGCAGCAGCGTAGGCCGATGGGGCATGTTCTCCCAGATAGGAGAGCAGCACCGGCGTCGTGATTCCAACCGCCACTGCTTGCTTGATGAAATCGCGCCGGCTGATTTTGTTTTTCTGTAGGAGCTCATGGTAATGGTAGAGGGGGGGCATTTCCATCTCCTTTCATCTTTGAGTGAAGGTCTCTAACGTTGATCTGCACATTGATACCATACACGAAGAGCCTGGAGACACATTCCAAAGTTGAACGGCATTTCACCTCCTCTCCGGATAGCCGGAGTCTGACTTATGCTGCTGTCTGCCCAAATCCACACCCGGGGCAGGCGTACGACAATAGAGATACGAATCTGCCTGATTATGGCCGAGGGGCATGGGCACATTCATCGCAAGCACCTGTGTTGAGTCACGTTGTGTTCTTGCGTGCATCGTGCATATGGTATCACGGAAAAGCACATTTGTCAATAGATGACCTTATTTGGACTTACAAATGCCGATTAGGACACATAACGATGTATCAGGATCATTTAATGTCATATATAACATTCTGTTGACAAATCGGCAATTGTGTGCTATACTGGTGCAGCATCAGGTTAATTCAAATTGATATGACGACGGCAGGCATGGGGAAGGGCGAGTATGGGTGGCAAGGAATGGCATGAATCATCACTGGCGGCCAAGATCCATTTGTACCGGGTCTGGTTGGGGCTGAGCATGGAGGAACTGGCTGTTCGTGCAGAGATCTCTACCTCCTACCTGAGCAAGATCGAACGCGGCGGATCAGTCCCCTCGGTGGACGTGTTGGAGCGTCTGGCCACGGGCTTGAAAACTACCGCGGCGCGTTTGCTTTCCGGAGAGCCTCCTTTTGGGACAAGCCCGGCGCCTGAGTTGCCCAGTGCTCCTACGCCGCGCAATCTCCGTCCCATCGTGGTACGCTGCAACCAACGCAAAATCATCCGGCCGCCCAACTCCGAGCTCAACTACGAACTGCTCACACCCGACTTGCAGCGCCAATTGGAGTTTACCTGGGTGCGCTATCCGCCGCACTATCAGTCGCCCGGATTCAACCACGTTGGAGAAGAAAGCCTGTTCTGCCTGAGAGGATCGGTGCGGGTCATCATCAACGGTGAGGAGTTCCTGGTCAATGAAGGAGACTGTCTATCCTTCGACCCGTCTGTGCCGCATCACGTCATCAACGACACAGATGAAGAGGCAATCCTGATCTCGGCAGAAACACCAGCCAGTTTCTAGGCTGGACCACGCACGATCTTGCCGCCTGGCATCATCGCTGGTCATTCCATTTGCACTGCTCAAGGAGGTTGATATGTTGGTGGTAGATGCCCATATGCACGTCTGGGAACATTTGGACGGTATTGTCTTCGGTACCATGCGCACATCCAAGAGTCGCTATGGTAAGGTGACCTATACCGGCGCGGATGCCAAATCCGACATCGCCCGTTGGATGCCGCCATCCTTTGCAGACAGCGCCGCTCCTGCCGAGATGTTCCTTGGCTATATGGAGTGGGCTGGCGTAGACAAGGCGGTGTTGTTGCAAGGCCCCGTCTATGGTTCGCAGAATGCCTACTATGCCGATCTGCGCCAGCGGTATCCTGACAAGTTCATCTTCTCCTACGCCTTTGTTGACCCGCGTGATCCGCAAAGAGCGATCAAGGATCTGGAAGTGGCTGTCAAGGTCTACCATCTGAATGGTGTCAAGTTCGAGCCGCCTCACACGCCTTTCTGGCTGGATGATCCGGCTGTCATCCCTCTGTGGGATAAGATCGCCGAATTGGGCATTGTGGCGGCTGTTGATCTGGGCTGGCACCCGGAAAGAACCTATCACATGCAGAACGATCGTTTTGAGAAAATTGTCGCGCGTTATCCTGGCACGCCGTTCGTTCTGCTCCATTTGGGCGGCAGTGATCTTGGCAACCTGGAGCAGCAGTATCCTTTCCCTGCTCTTCAGCGCACGCTCGGATTGCGCAAGTACCCCAATCTGTACTTTGAGATTGGCGGGTTGGTATCGGTGTGTGAGCATGACGAGTATCCGTATACACGCGTGCAGGAAATAGTCCGTGCCGCTTGGGAGGCAGTAGGTGCTGACCGGCTATTCTGGGGGTCAGACTGGCCCTATGCTGAGCAAATGTGCACCTACCCTCAGAATGTGAACGTGATCCGCAAGTTCTGTGATTTTCTGCCGGAGGCAGACAAGCAGAAAATCCTGGGCGGCACAGCTATGGCCTTCTATGGAAAGCGCGGCCAAGAAAAATAGGCTGACGGGGAGTTTCTTTGTCAGCGCTGAAGCAGCGCAGCGATGTTGAGAGCCACAAACAAGCTACATTCTTGATCAAATCAGCCAATAGGGAGGTGGCCAATCATGAAGAACGAACGAGTGACCTATATCAAAGGCGAATATGTCCCAGATTCTGAAGCCAAGATAGACTACTACGATGGCGGCTTTCAGTATGGTATCGTGGTCACCGATGCCATACGCACTTTCAACTACAAACCTTTCAAGGTAGACCGGCACATAGACCGCCTGATGCGCTCGTTGAAGGTAGCGCGCATTGATCCTGGCATGTCCCGGGATGAACTCAAGGGGATTGCCCTCACATTGCTCGAGAAGAATCGCCATTGTTTCAATCCTCCGCACGACGACACGTGGATCTTCTACAATATCTCGTCGGGGCGATACTTCGTATACTCTGAGCCGGGCAAGACCTATCCGCGTCAAACGGTGTGTGTCAATCTGTGGCCGCTGGAGTTTCGCCGTCACGCCAAGTTCTACCTGACCGGTTGTCATGTCGTGACCCCTTCGATCCGTCAAATGCCACCCCAGTGCCTGGATCCCAAGTTGAAACATCGCAGTCGCCTCTCATGGGTATTGGCCGGGCATGAAGCCCACGAGATGGACCCGGAGGGGTTTGCTCTGGCGCTGGATCTCAACGGCAACGTGACGGAGACTGCCGGCGCTAACTTCTTCATTGTCAAAGACGGAGTGCTCAGAACACCTCCGACCGACGTCACATTGGCCGGTATCAGCCGCGAGACGGTGTTGGAGCTGGCCCAACAGATTGGTATCCCGGCCGAGGAGAAGCATTTCCAAATATACGATGTTTACAATGCCGAAGAGGCTTTCTTAACGACAACCTCCTTCTGCATACTGCCGACCACAAAGGCCAATGGGCTCACTATAGGCGACGGCAAACCCGGAAAGATTGCGTTGCAGCTGCTGAACGCCTGGAGCGAGACAGTGGGTGTCAACATCGTTGACCAGGCCTTGCGAGCAGCCGGGCTTCTCTGATGCACACGCGGGATCTGTTCGATATCAGTGGAGCGGTTGCTATCGTCACTGGTGGCACCACAGGACTCGGACGCCAGATGGCAACCGCTCTGGCCGAAATGGGGGCGGATATCGTGGTGGCCAGCCTGGATCAGGCCCTGTGCGATCAGGTGGCGGACGAGTTCCGGGCAATGGGACGTCGCGCACTGGGGATAGAATTCGATCTGGGCAGCGTGGACTCGATTCGTGCCACGGTCGGGCGCGTGATGGCCGAGTTCGGCCAGATTGATATACTGGTGAACTGTGCAGCCGCAGTAGGGGTGACCTCGCCCTACGAGCCGGTCACGCCGGAGGCGTGGGACACGACGCTTCGCATCAATGTGAGTGGGACATTCTGGTGCTCGCAAGAGGTCGCCAGGGTGATGAAAACGCAGCGTCGGGGCAAGATCATCAATATTGGATCTGCCTACGGTGTGGTGGGAGTGGACCCCAGCCTGTACTTGCGCAGCGACAAAGATCACTTCGAGCATTTTGCTTATTGCACCACCAAAGGAGCGGTCATCAACCTGACACGTGACATGGCAGCCAACCTGGCTCGCTGGAATATCAATGTGAATTCCATCTCACCTGGCATGTTTCCTTCGCCTGCTGTGTTCAAGAAGTACGGAACCGAGGTGTTCGACAGGCTGCGGCAGCGCACGCCCTTGGGGCGAACCGGGGGTGAGGATGACCTGAAAGGCGCGGTGGTGTTCCTGGCGTCGCCTGCCTCGGATTTTGTAACAGGCCATAACCTGGTGGTGGATGGGGGCTGGCTGGCATGGTAGTCTTCGAAACCTGGACCG
>JAMDDR010000460.1:0-11590 GCA_023488685.1 Chloroflexota bacterium
CTGTGGCCTGGGCGGAGCTACGAATGGCAACCCGGTGTCACCAAACAACGCGCCGAACGTTGGATTAGTAGTTTGTAGTGATAACCCACTCCCCCACTGCCGGGGAGTGGGGCTTATCGATGATTTGCCCGGAAAATCGGCCAAATCAAATGAGTCAAATCAGAAAATCAAATCACCAAATCAAGGTTGGGGAGTGGAGAACATGAAACGTTTTATCACTTATGCGCGTGTTTCGACTGCGAAACAGCAAAAAATGTCCGGCCTTCAAACCCAGGTCGAGGATTGCAAAAAATACATCGAAGCCGAGGACGGCGAATGTGTTGCCGTGATACAGGATGACATCACCGGCGTGGCTGACATGCACACTCGCGAGGGTGGGGCGAAATTGCTCACCATGTTGCGCAGTCGTGAGGCTGATGCCGTTGTGATTTGGATGAGTGACCGCGTGTCGCGCGCTGAATTGGTGCGGTCATTAACTGATGTTCGGGTAATTCTCGATCTTGGCTCTGAATTTCATGTCACACAATACGGACGAATACACAGCGAAAACGATAAGCGGTTGGTGCTGGATTTGTTAGATTCGTGGAATGAGCGCGAAAAAATCAAAACGCGCACCATGCGCGGCAGGATTAACGCGGTGCGTGCCGGTAAATATATCGCATCGCGGGCACCGTATGGGTTTCGGCAACAAAACAAATATCTCGTGATATATGAGCCGGAAGCGCGAATTGTCCGCCTGATTTTTACATGGTATGTCATCGGTGACGAGACGGGCAAAACCTTGACATTGCGCGAAATTGCTAGGCGGTTAACCGCTGAGCATGTGCCATCACCCAAGGGCAAAAAGGTGTTTGGTCCCGATGCAGTAGTGAGGATCATCGCAAACAAATCCTACGCGGGCACTTGGGAATATCGCAAGGTTGAACGTGTTGGTAACAAACTCATCAAACGACCGGCTGAGGATTTGATTGCTGTTAACGTACCGGCGATTGTTTCGCCTGAGATGTGGCAGGCCGCGCAGGAACGGCGCGCCTACAATCGGCAGGTATCAATGCGCAACACGAAAAAGCAATACCTATTGCGCGGCGGTCTGGTGAAATGCATGTGCGGTGCCGCGATGACCGGCACACCCAACACACGCTATCCAAACCATTGGTACTACGGATGTCATCGACGCATGCATGGGTTTGATGGTTTGCGCACAACAGATACCCCATGCAAACAAAAAGCGTTACACGGCCCTACGCTTGAGGCTGTCGTTTGGGCGCATTGTGTAAAACTCATCTCAGACCCGGTAAAACTGCAATATGACATCGACCGGCTGAGGCAGGCCGACGAAGCGGCGCAATTGCCATTGTGCGAGCGGTTAAAAGCTGTTGAGGCTCAAATGTCCGAAGTTGAGCGAGAAATGCGCGGCCTTATGGCCGAACGGCCAACATTACCCGCAGGCAGCTTATCGCGGCGCACTAACGAAGAATTAACTGCACAGAAGGATCAACAGTATATTGAACTGCAAGCGGAACAGGCAGCGCTCGCGAGCAAGATAAACCAAAGCCAAAGCTTCACTGAGGAACAAATAGAATTCGCGCTCACGTTCGCATCGCGAGTAGGGAAGGGCATTGAAAATGCGACGTTCGAAGAAAAGCGCGAGGTTTTAAGTCTCATGCAAACAAAGATCGAATTGATTGCGCCGTACAGGGTAAAAATCATCACGAAGTTGCCTATGCATGAGGCAACTTATAACGTTGACAAAAAACAGGTAGCGATTGAGTCGGGCACATCATGATGTAAGCGCTACCCGTCAGCGCCGGGATGCCCGCCTGCAGCCGCGCGCCCATGATAATGTAGAAAGAGTACAGCAACGCGCTCAGGGCGCCAAAACCGATGCCCACCCAATCATTGCCGACCTGCGGCGCGCCCAGCGTCAACACACAGCCACCCAGCGCCAGCGCCAACGAGACGAGCTTGCGATGAGTGAGCGGGTCGCGCAACAGCAGCCGCGCCAGCACCGTGACGAGCGCCGGGTACAGGTACAGCAGGATGCTGGTCACCGCCACAGGGATGCGCACCGAGGAGATGAAGAAACACGTCGACTGCAGCACGTATAGCGCGCCCATCAAGCACAGCCCGACTGCGCGGCGCCACGGGATCGCATATTGCCTGCGCTGCAATACCAGCAGCCAGACGACGGCGGCCGCAATGCCGAAGCGCAGACCCAACACGGTGACGGCATTGGCCCCGTTAGCGGTCGCCAGGCGATTGAAGATGGGCAGCGTTGCGAATGCCAGCCCGGAAATGAGCGTCAGTGCCACACCAATCATCTGGTCGTGGCGTTGAGAGGATGGTCTGTCAATGTCGGCTTGCACGAGTTTTGAATTATAGTTGAAGGGCCAAAATGCAAAACATGACCCAAGGCTCGGATCAGGACACTGCCCCTTCTGTCACCATCATCCTGGGCATCCCTGGCCCGTGGAACACAGACGACGAACTGGCCCAGGCAATTGCAGATCAGAGTAGCAACTTCTCGCTTACTGCCGGGACCCTGACGTATAACCCCACCGGACAACATTTCCGCCTTGAGACGGTCGATCACGACCCTGAGCTGCGCCGCTCGTATGAGCTGGCCAATCGCATGTCGCTAACCCAGGCCGATCTTGACCTGATTGGCGCGCACCGGCGCGCCGCGTATCTGATCGGGCCGGGCGGCTCGCTCGACACCACGCGCGACATGATGCTGGCTGCCGCCGCACTGCTGGATGCAGGTGGCTTTGCTGTCAAGGTGGAAACGGCCGGCGTGGCGCACAGCGCGCGCGACTGGCTGGCGCAAACCAGCCGTCGCGACACACACGTGGGCGCGCTCTACATCGCCTACATGGCACTCATCGGCAGCCGGGGGACGTTCTATTCGTGCGGCATGCACAACCTGGGCTTTGCGGATGCGCTTGTTTCCGCAGGGCTCAGCGCGGCACAGGCCGGCGAGCTGCTGCGCGGGTTCCTGATGTCGATCGTCCACGAACAACCGCTGCTCATCAGTGGGCAAACCACCATGAGCGACGACAACGGCGTCCGATACCAGCTCAACCATGAGCCGTGTCACCTGTTCCCGCCCGATGACCCATTCCACAACCCATACGGTCTGTGGCGCCTATCGCCATTGTGACTTTGGCGGGAATCTTTAGATGCTCTCGCAAAGGGATTTCTTAGCGCCTTTGCGCCTTTGCGAGAGATTTCCTTTTAATGAACCAGTGGACGGCTGAAAAGGTGGGTAGAATGTATGCCAGTGAAAGAATTACCAACTCGTAAGATCGTCATGATCGCCACGATCGCCGCCCTGTATGCCGTGCTGACGGTTGCCATCTCCCCGATCAGCTACGGGCCAATCCAGCTTCGCATTAGCGAGGTGCTGAAAGTATTCGTGCTGTTCGATCCATGGATGGTGGTTGGGATTGGGATCGGCACGTTCTTCGCCAATCTGTTCAGCCCATTTGCGGGACCGTGGGAACTGATCTGGATGCCCATCACCGACATGGCCGGCGGCTTGCTGGTATGGGGCATTTACCATTTCGTATTGCGCAAACGCTGGCCAGTGCTGCCGATGTCCTTATATGCGTTGACGACCGGCCTGTCAGTGGGTCTGATGCTGACCGTCTTCGAACTGGGCGAATTCTGGTTCCTTGCCCTTGGGGTCGTGATCAGCGAGCTCATCGTGCTCATCGGTGGCGTGCCGCTGGTGTTGTGGATCAAACAACAGTTGCTGGCAAGAGGAATTGAGTTAGAGTCCAGCCGCTAGATGTAAAAAATCGGGCTTCTCTGTTGAGAGAAGCCCGATTCCTTTTGAATGGACCTGAGGGGATTCGAACCCCTGACCTCCTCAGTGCGATTGAGGCGCGCTCCCAACTGCGCTACAGGCCCTCGAAACTAAAAAGGATGAAGGATCATATCATTGAGTCATCCCTCATCCTTCTCAAGCGGGCGACGGGATTTGAACCCGCGACCTTCTCCTTGGCAAGGAGACGCTCTACCACTGAGCCACACCCGCATGTATCAGTTCAGGACTGATCAGTGCCGACGAACAGTCTCGAACTGTTGACCCCACGATTTTCAGTCGTGTGCTCTACCAACTGAGCTACGTCGGCGCGTTGCCGCCTCTGTTCGAGCATTGAGATTTTACCGAAGACAAACGAATTGTCAAGCGTCCGAACGTTATAAGATTCTATCACAGTGCAGCGAACCCAATCACGCGTGCGGTGTGCTCGCCGTCACCAACCGTCAGAACCTGCCCCTCATGTGCATATGGCGCACGCACGTAACCCAGCGCAACACGCCCGTCCGACGTGACACTGGTCAGCACACCGGCGGCGTCGGCATTCACACGCAGTGCGTCGCCGGGTTTCATCACACCCTCACTCACGGCTTCGATGCGGGCCAGCCGTTTAGCCAACTGGCCGCGCGACTCCATACGCGCGATGATTTCTTGCCCGATATAGCAACCCTTGTCGAAGCTGATCGCGCCGATCAGACCGGCTTCGAGCGGGATGTAATCCCCGCTGATCTCGTTGGGGACAGCCGGGTAGCCGGCCTGGATACGCAGATCCTCGTACTGGGAGATGGGAGCTTGCAGCTTCGTGACTGGGAGTGACGACCCGAGCAGATAGTAGCCAGATCCTTGCAACGGCGGCGCGCCCACCAGCACGGCGTCGCCCACCATGCGATGCGCGTCGCGAGTCATCTGGCTCGCACCAGCACTCAGGCCTTCCGCAAAGTCATCTGCGCCTTCGCCGTAAATGCCCCATAGCGGCAATGCCTCATCCTCACCAACCAGTTGCACGTCGTCGTTGAAGAAGACGTATTTGCGCAGCCAGCGCACCAACCTGTCCCGGCCCGTGCCGCCAAGCATCAGCAACGAATCCTCAAACGCCAGCACCAGCGCATAGTCGACCATGCGACCGATGGGGGTCGTAAAAACAGTACGGCGCCCCTCGCCCGGTTGGATGCCCAGCAGATCCCCGGTGGACATGCGATGCAAAAAATCCACACGATTGGCGCCGCACACCCGGATGCGGCTGAAGGTCTCGGAAAGGTTAAAGATAAGCATATCTTTATCCTGCGCGCCACGCCTCAATCTGCTTGCGATGCTCGGCATCGTGATCGGCGATCTGCTGCGTCAGGAACTCGCCCATGGATAGACCACGCAGCCACGGGAAGCGTTGCCTGTCGTTTAACATCTCGTCCTTCCAGGTGCTCAGCCGCCGCAGCAATTGACGATGCGAACCGCGGAAGTCAGAGATCACGCGGTCCAATGGGCGGTCCTTTTGTGATTCGTAATCTTCCACATTCAACGCATCGCCATGCTCAAGCATCGTATCGACGTCGGAAGGCTTTTGACCCTGCTCAGCAGTGAAAATCAGCGTCACACAGCGCGACGTCCATAGCGCGAGATGAGCCAGCGTGTCCTTCACCGACCATTGCCCAACGACATAGCCGCCGGCACCTGCGACGACCATCTGGTCAGGAAGCAGTGTGCTGATCGCTTCTTCCAACTGTGCGCGCTCGCTCTCAATCCTGGAGATAAGTTCTTGCTTTGTCATAGTCTGCGCCACCTATTCTAACCACCTCAACCCATCTCAACCCGTCTCAGCCACTCACACCACTGCGCCCGTGCAGCGGCGCCGGCTCACGCTTTACCTGGCTCACCAGCGCCCCTACCATGATCAAACAGCCGCCGGCAAAGAATCCCAATCCCAGCGGTTCGTGTAACAGAAGCGCTCCTAACAGCACGCCCACCACCGGCTGCGCGAAAAAACACAACGCCGCCGTGTTGGCGTCGAGCAATTCGAAACCGCGATTCCACAGGTAAAAGGCCAGCGCCGTCGATACAACGCCCAGGTAGAGGATGCCGGCGATCACCCCGGTTGTGATGGCGCCCAGCGGTATGCCGGCCAGCTCGACCGCTGCCAGTGGTAGATCCCAGGCGATTCCCCAGGCGGTCACGTAGAGCGTCACGGCGAGCGCGCTCACCCCCTGGTTCGTTGCGCGCCTCACCAGCACCGAATACAACGCCCACGACAGCGCGGCAAGTACCAGCAGACCGTTTCCCAACAGCGGCGCACTACCAGTGACATCAGCCGGTCGTACCGGGCCGATCACGATGAAAACACCGGCGGTCGCCAGGGCCAAACCGGCCAGTTTCCAGGCAGAAGGGCGTTCGCGCAACAACAAGAACGCAAATGGAACCACGAATGCAGGCGTGGCGCTGGTGATGAGCGCGCCGTTCGAAGCCGTGCTCAACTTCGTGCCGCCGAACTGGGCGCCGAGTGAAATACAGAACCCCACCAGGCTCACCAGGGCGAGTGACAATCCCTCTCGACGGTTGAGCCAATGCCCGCGTGACAGGATATACCATGCCAGCAACACGGGCAGAGCAACGGCAAAGCGAATCACCACCAGCGTCATGGGTGGGACGACGTTGAGGACGAGTTTACTGACGACGTACATACCGCCCCAAATGGCGGCAGCACTCGTCGCGGCAAGGGCGCCGAGCACACGCGGATTCATAGATTGATCGTGGGGAATAGATGCATGCAAGGGGCAGCCCATACGAGCTGCCCCCTGGAACGGCGATACGGCGAGGGTTTATTTTTCGTTGTGGTCACGCTCGATGTAGGCCAGGATGTCAGCCATATCCTGGGGTGACAGTGTCTTGGAAAAAGTGGGAGGCATCAACCCGGATTGATAGCCTTCGACCACGTGAGCATTCGGGTTGACAATACTCTGGTAGAGATATTCCTTCGCACCCATGCCAGGCACCTGCGTACCGGCCCGGCTCCACAAGCCGTAGAACGAAGGCCCGACAAGACGTTGATCCTTCTGCACGCTATGGCAGCCGCTGCACGCTTGCGTGGTAAACAGTTTCACACCCTTATCCGCATTGCCAGCGGGCAGTTCGGACACGATCTTTGTAAAATCGCCTGTCGTGGGCAACCCGGCAGCGACCGGCGTTGCGCTACCTTCAGCGCCACTGGCTTCCTTCGGCGGCGGCACGGTGACAAAGGCGCTGGCCAGCAAAAAAACGACTGCAAAACCGCCGATAGCGATCACAAACGGCTCCATGGTCGGACTGATGACGATTTTGCGTGGGTGCGAGCGCTCTGCATCTAATGCGGCATTCTGCTGAGCATTAAAGGCCGCCAGCTTGTCCGGCGCCGGCACGTTGCTGCTGAAGAAGCGCGTGCCCAACGCGGCAATGAGCGCGAACACAATGCCACCGCCGATGACCAACGCCAGCACGATGCCGGCCGTAACCGCAAGCAGCAGTGTGGGGTTGTCAAGCATACCTTCCAAACCCACTTGAGCCGGGGGTGCGGTCAATGAAACGGTCGACGAAGCGGTCAACGAAGCGGCCGACGAATTATTCGGCGCCACGATGAAACAGAGCACGGCCAGTGCTGCCAAGCTGAATCGACGAAACATTTTTCCTCCAAATACAACGACTATTAAATCAAAAAGCCACAGTCCTTAGATCCCCAAAGTCCCCACCCCAACAAATCCAGCGATAGCTCATGAAGACGCCGGGAATCGTGCCTGGCGCCAACAATTCTAATGCCGAGTCGGCACTGTTGCATTGACAAAAGCGCGAAACAGATCGAGCATATCTTGCCGCGTGAACGACATCTCCTCCGGGTGCCACTGCACGCCGACAACAAAACGTTTGCCCGGCCACTCAATGGCCTCGATGAGGCCGTCCGGGGAATTCGCGGTGACGATGAACCCAGGAGCCATCTGCCCCACCGCCTGATGGTGGAAACTGTTCACCCCAACTTCAACGCTGCCAAGGATGGCCGCAATGCAGGATCCAGGCTCGACAGCCACTGTGTGCAGGACCTCGTCGCGCCTTGCATGCTCGTAGTGGCCATTGTGCCGCAACGTCGTCTGCCACTGCGAAGGGATGTCTTGCACCAGCGACCCACCGAAGGCGACGTTGAGTGACTGAATGCCACGACAAATCCCCAGCAAAGGCTTGTCGTCGGCGACGGCCCAGCGTGACACGATGAACTCGGCGCGATCACGGTCGGCGTCGATGTTGCTCGTCTTTTCGTGCTTCTCCTCGCCATATTCAACCGGGTCGATATCGCCTCCGCCCGCCAGCATCACCGCATCGGCGGTCTCATAGAGCACGCGTACATCGCGCTCCGGCAACGTTACAGGCACCATCAGCGGCACGCCACCGGCGGCGATCAGAGACGCAATGTAGCCCTTGCCCATGCTGAAAGACCGGCGCTGTTCATCTTGCACGGGTGTAGGAATCAAAATCAATGGTTTGTTCATGCTGGTGCACGATTTTAGCAGCCGTGACCAATCCACGGGGAAGTGGCAGCATCATAACAAAAACCCCGGCGCCTTACCATGTGGCGCCAGGGTGTGTGAATGCTTACCAGAGCGATAGGCTGGACTACGTCGATGCAAACTGTAAGGCCAGCGCCGGCACGAACACCACTGCCAGCAGCCGCATCCACAGCGTGACGACGGCGATCATCCCAACCAGCACCACCCACGCAGTCGGTTGTGAGAAAACTGCGCGCAGGAACGTCGTTACAACGTCCAGCAGGCTGACGCCGAATTCAGCCACACCACGCATAAAGGCCAGGAGTGTCTGGATCTCACGCACAGGAAACTCGGGCGACAGCAGGCTACCCAGCGCCAGCATAGCAACACCGGCGCAAACCACCAGAACACTGCTGATAAAGATGAGGAACGCAATCTGTGAAGCGCACAGCGGCGGCTGCGCGACGTGCGTCTGTGCAGTCTGGCGCATCACCTGCGGCGCCAGGCTGGCAGGTGCGGCAACCAGCGGTGCCAGGTGCAACGTATCATCCAGCCCGCGCATGCGCTCAAATAGGGCACGCTCCTGCGGGTGCAGATCAAAGTAGGTTTCCAATGCCTGGCGGTCACACTCGGCAAGCGTACCGTCCAACGCATCGATCATCAATTGTTCCCAGTCCACTGGTGCATTCATATTGGCTTTGGTGTAGGTGCTCATGCTGCCATCTCCATCCCCGCGCCAGTCCCCAGCCGGGCCGCCAGTGGCGATTGAGCCAGTGTGCGGCGCGCGCGGAACAAACGCGACTTGACAGCGTTGACTGTGGCACCGGTGGCTCGGGCAATCTCCTCGTAACTCATGTCACCCCAGTAAAACATCACGACCATGCTCCGATCCTCTGGCGGCAGCCCTCGCAACATCGCGTGAATGAGATGGCGTTGTTCGTTGCGCGCGGCAACGACATCCGGCGGGGCCTCGTGGCTTACGAACTCCGCATCCGGGTCTTCCGTGTGATCTGAAAACGCCAATGGCTCGATACGCCGGCGGCGCAGCCGATCGATACACAGGTTGGACGTGATTGCCATAACCCAGGTCTTGAAACGCCATTCCGGGCGATAGGATGCCAAACGTGTATAAGCCTGCACGAAAGCATCCTGGGCAGCATCCTGCGCCTCTTGCTCATTGCCGAGCATCCGCAACGCCAGGTTATAAACGCGCGATTGATGCGCCTCAACGAGGAACTGGAACGCATTCCCGTCGCCGGACTTCACGGCCTCGATATAGGCCTGTTCCTGCTGTGCCTCTGTCAATACGGGCGCGACATCGGCGTGAGTGGTTTGCGCTACCCGGTTTACCGGGTGCTCTTTTACACCTACCATGACCATCGTACCAATCATCGGTTGTTTGCCTGCCTGTATCAACACTCATCTGTATTACGCACACCTCCGCCTAAAGTTGCAGATGTAGACCCGGCGGCCCTGCACTCAGTCATACAATAAGTGGAACCAGCCGGCACTGGGGGACGTCTTTGCATAACACGCAACCACCAGGAAGAATAGGAGCGAACCGTGAAACCAATCGCCATGATTCGTGTGTTCTGCATCACTTTGCTGCTCGCTGCATGTCGAATCGGAGGCTCCGATAACACAGAGCCCGTCCGTGTCGCCATTACGTCGCCAGCCAACAACGCGATCGTTCCCTTGGGCCGGCCAGCGCAAATCGAGATTTCAGCGCAGGCACAGGCTGGTGTCGTGCGAGTGGAGTTGAGCGTGAACGGCACACTGGTGGCCGTGTCCAACAACCCTACCCCAACCAACCAATACCACGCCGTCATCAGCTATACGCCGTTGAATGTCGGGCCACTCAACGTCATCGTGCGTGCTTATGATAAAGATAACACCGCCAGCGCACCCGTAGGGCTTGCACTACAGGTCATGGCCGACAGCAATCCGGGTACCTCTGCCACCGGGACCGTCACAGAACCGACCGTGCAGACACCTCAAGCCACCGATACAAGCGTTCCAGGGGTCAACGGCCCTGGCGGCTGTGTGATGAATGCACAGTTCATCGCCGACGTGACGGTTCCTGATGGTAGCACCATCCCCCTCGGGAGCGATTTCATAAAAACGTGGCGTGTCCTCAACAGCGGGACGTGTAGCTGGGATAACAACTACAGGTTGGTGTTTTCCGCCGGCAGCCAGTTGGGTGCTCCCGGGTCCGTATCTCTGAAGCCGACCCAACCCGGAGATATCACCGACATCAGCGTGCCGATGCAGGCGCCTGGATCAGGCACCGGCACCTTTGCCGGCGAATGGCGCTTCGCATCGCCGGACAACACGATCTTTGGCAACAAGCTAACCGTGGTGATTGCGTTGCCGCCGCCACCGGCCACGGCAACGCCGACGCCTGCCCCACCCACCGCGACGCCGACACCCACCATCAGTTTTACGTCTGACACAAGCACGCTCGCGCGCGGTAATTGCACCATGCTCCGGTGGACCAGCAGCAATGTCGCGGGGGTATACCTCGACGGCATAGGTGTCCCATCGCCTGCGGAGAAGGCAGTCTGCCCTACAGAGACAACCACCTACACACTCAAGATCAACTTCAACGATGGATCGGACAGCACTCAGCAAGTCGTCATCAGTGTCCGAGAGCCAATCATCGTATTTAGCTTCAGCGCCAGCGCACCGTCTGCGCGTTGGCGCAATGACGCGGGCGAGAGCCTATCGTTCGGTGGGCCTGAGGGTGATGGCCGAGGCTTTGCCATATCCCGCGACGGGGCTGCCCTGGAAGATGACAGCACTCGAACGAAGGTGCTGGAAACACACCCGCGCGGGGCCGCGGACGGAAGCATCCTGGGGGAATACGACGTATCCGCCATCATTCAAAGCGGTGACATGTTCCGCACACACGTTGGTTTTCTCAAGAGCGCGGGGACTGGCACCGTCACGTTGCGCCTGTGGTTCCAGGATGTGGTGGTCGGGGAGACCGTCAAATCCTACGATCAGACCTTGAAAGAGTGGACGGTGGACCTGTCGCGCTTTGCCGGCCAGAGCGGGCGGTTTACGCTGCAGGCGGTGAACAGCGCCGCCACGTCACAAGGGCCAATCTGTTGGATCAACCCACGCATCGAACGCTAGGGTCAGAGGGTCAGATGTCAGACATCTTGAAGATGTCTGACCCAAATTTGGCCCAAAAAACATGCCATTTCATACGTAACGGCGAGGGCCTGAAGGCCAGTGAAACGCAGACCATGCCGACACTGGAGGC
>JAMDDR010000460.1:11600-32769 GCA_023488685.1 Chloroflexota bacterium
AGCTCAATGACAGACATCCCTACGCCGCGTCGGTCGCTCGCGCGTTCGCTCCGCCTTATGTATGAAATGTATGGTTTTTGGGGCCAAAATTAGGTCAGACATCTTGAAGATGTCTGACATCTGACCCTCTCAACCGACGTGAATCGTGCGTACGAGTACGCTGTTGACACCCTGCGGCTGGGCGGGCGTGTTGCCGTAATCAACGACGTTCAAGCGGCCCTGATCGTCATACAGCCCAACCTCAATACGGTAATTGCCCGCGGGGAGATTGACCGGCAGCGACACCTCATAAGTGTCGTTGACCAGCGTTCCGGCCGTCCATGTTGAAGTCGGCACGGGGACGCCGTTATTCATGGGTGTGCGATCGCCATTGGTCTGTACGCCTTCTGCGGGCGAGCCATCCTCGTGCAACACGTGCACAAACACACTGTAGTCCCTGCCCACATTGTCGACGGCGCGCCACACCACACTGAACTGCAGCGTCTGGCCTGCCACGTAGCGGTCCTGGCCAAAGCGTGTCGACACCATGATCACTGGCGACATATCGACGTTGAGATCGATCCGGCCACCTGTGCTCACCGTAACGGTCAGCGTCTCGCTCAGGCCGAGTTTCGTGCCGGCGGGTGGATTCAGCCCGATGATCGTTTTCTCCGGTGCCACGCTGAACGATTCTTCCACGGCCACACGCCAGCCTACCGTTTGCAGGGTCTGCTCCAGGGAATCGGTGTACAACTGGCCCAACAATTCGGCCGGCACCGTCTGAGCCTGCGTGGGCTTGCTGACGATCAATTCAACAAAGCTTCCGGTGGATATTTGTGTGCCGGCAACCGGGCGTTGTTCAAGCACCTTGCTTTCCGTCGCGTTCACATCGGCGCGCTCTTCGATGATCCGCGCCTGCAGCCCCAAATCGCCGAGCTGTTGGCTGGCCTGCGCGAACGTCAGCCCTTCCAACGGTGGCACGGCCACCAGGTCACTCGTAACAACTGCCGAGGGGGTGGTTGCGGTCATGATCGTGCTGGTCGATGTCGCCCCCACACCAACCGCCGGCGCCGGCGAGTTATAAGAGCGCACGACAAATGCCCACAACGGGATCAACCCGAGCACGCATAAAATGGCAAGCCCTCCAAGCAGCCACAGCATGAGATCGGTGCCACCCTGTTGCGCAGGGGTGGAGCCGGCAGGGGCGCCGGAGGCGGCAGTACGCGCGCCGGTCGCACCGGTGAGTGCGCTCGCCGAGACACTGCGCCCTGTTCCGCCCGTGGGCACAGGCATAGGTCGTTGGGGCGTCTGCGATGTGCGGTTGATCGTGGCGGGCCGTGACAACGGTGTGCGCCCGGCGGCCGGCTCAGATGACTGGGCAAACGACTGGCGTAATGTCTGCTCCTCACCTTGATGCAAATAGGCAGTGAATACACGGGCGAGCTGGTCGGCGTCGCGGTAGCGATTCGCCGGGTCCTTGGCCATCGTGCGGCGTACGATGGCTTCAAGCTGCAACGGCACGTTCGGGTTTAACGTGTGCAGCGCCGGCGGTTCCGCGTTCAGGTGCATGCGCGCCAGTTCCTGCGCATCATGCGCCTCAAAGGGTAAACGACCGCTCAGCATCTCGAACATCATCACGCCAATACTGTAAACGTCACTGGCTGGCGTCGGGGCAGCGCCGGTCGCTTGCTCCGGCGAATAGTATTGAGGCGTTCCCCATACGACATCCATGCGCTCGGCAACCATCGCGGTGTACGCGCGCGCAATGCCGAAGTCGGCGACCTTTGCCCTGCCCTCCGGTGTGATGATGACGTTTTGGGGCTTCAGGTCGCAATGCACCAGGCCGCGCCGGTGTGCATAGCCAACCCCTTCGCCAACCTGGCGGACGATGTCCACCGCCTCCTCAATCCCAAAGAACTGCCCTGAAACGGCGCGGTCGCGGATCACCTGCTTGAGATCCTGGCCTTCGACATACTCCATCACAATGTAATGGCGCTCGACGCCATTCACCACATCCCGCCCCACATCGTAGATCGTCACGATATTAGGGTGATTCAAGTTTGCCGCGGCCTGCGCTTCCTCACGGAAGCGCTGTACGAACTGGGGATCCTGCACAAAACGCTCGCGCAGCGTCTTCACCGCCACCACGCGGTTCAGCAACGTATCCTGTGCCTTATAAACCGTTGCCATTCCCCCACCGGCAACGATGGCGAGCAGGCGGTAGCGGCCGTTCAACAAAGCCGAATTTTGTGCTTTCGGGTTGGTGGTTTGATCAGTCATAGCGTCCGGCTATTGTAACTAGCCACCGCTATTTTAACTTCACCGGCAATGGATGGATAGGCGTTCATGTCGATCACTCGGTTACCGTTATTTCAGCATTTTCTTTAACGCCTCATAGGCAGGGCGAGTGCTCGTTTTCGGATATGAAGGATCAATCACGGACCACCAATACTGCTCGTTGTCAGGCGTCCAATCGAATTGTGGCAGCGACAGGGCAATCATCGGCCCGATCCAGGGTTGCCAGTGTGCGCGTGCCCAGGCATAGGCCCGTACCATATACTCGGCCTTGGTTTGTTCGTCCACGGCAAACCACGCATATTCCTTGTGGACTGGGTCACTGGTCCAGCCAAATTCGAGAATGGCGACCTGTTTGTCACCGTCACCGGCGCGTTCCATGATCGCACGCAGATCCTCCACCTGGCGGAAAGCGAAGAAGCGGTGCCCGCCCAATTCTGGTGTTTTGGCGACTTCGTCAGACGATGTCTCTGGTGCCGCCTTAAAGCCGGGGGCATGCACGCCGAGCAGATCGAAATAGGGCGCGGCACCTGCCTTGTACATGGCCTCCAAGTATTCCGTATGTGGAATCGCATCGGGTAAACCATTGCCAGTCGGGGCCAGACCAGCGCTAATCACCAGGGCATTCGGATCGGCCGACTTGATGGCGATGTAGCACCCGCGCAACATCTCTACATATGCGGCTGCGTCAGGCGGACGCCCCCCCCATTCGCGCGCCAGGTTCGGCTCGTTCCAGACCTGGTATGCCGCCACCTTCCCACGATAACGCGCCGCAATCACGCCACAGAAGCTGGTAAAGTGGCTCAGATCCTTCGGCGGCCCGCTGGCAATCCCCTGGCCATCCGCGTATGAGCGATCCCACCAGGGATCGCGGTCCAGGCGAATCAGCAACTTCAATCCGAAATGCCCGGTCAGGAACACCGTGTCGTCAGCACGGCTCCAATCGTATTTGCCCTGCTCCACTTCGATGTCGCGCCAGGCAAAAGTCTGCTTGACCCATTTGAACCCTGCCTCCCTGACCAATCCAAGATCCCGCGTGGCGATTTCTGGCTTCCACCATAAATACGCCTCGAACCCGTAGCCGGGTGACTCGACGCGCGTGCGCGGGTATGAGGTCGCCGTGGGCGCGAGTGTGGGGGTCGGACTCTGGGCAGCCGTGGTACAGCCGGCAATAAGCAACACAAATACACAATGTAGCAGGCGGGATTGGCGCATGCCTACTGTTTTGTCAATTTCTCGACGGCGTCGAACGCCGGGCGAGGAGCTCCATCGGGCCGGATAATACTGTAGGTGGCGGGGTCGCCGCCAGACTCGTTCGGCTTTTGCCCAATCTTCTGGATGTAGTCCAGGTTGAAAATGATGCCGAACTTGACGAAGCCCGATTCTCGCATGATCTGGAAGCCTTGCACGATCCAGTCCGCCTGTTCCTGTTCGGTGTTATCCAGGGCAAATTCGAAGCCGGGCGGGTTGCCTTCCACGCCCAGGTTCTCCATGGAGGCCCAGCCAAACTCGGTCACACACTGCGGTTTGTTGGTGCGTTGATAGTAGCCATACAGGGTGCTCTTGAAGGACCATGAGTGATGTGGAGAGTCAAACGGCCCGCGGAACTTCGCCGTCGTGTCGTTATAACCCTCATTCCATTCCTTATCCGGCGGCATGTTATAGCCATTCAGGTGCACGCCAATGCAATCGACCAATGCCGGACCGCCAGCCGCGACAAACTGATCCATGTAGGTGAAATCGTCCACCGATTCCCCAGGTGCGCTGTACCCGGTAGGTGCCAGGGCGCCCATGACGAGGGTGATGTTGGGATCGACGGCGCGGATCGCCGGCGCGACCACGTTCAGGAACTTCACGTACTCCTCGCCAGAGATCGCGCCAGAAGGGGTCGTCCACTCGCGGTCGATGTTCATTTCATTCCACACCTCCACCGCCTGCACACAGCCCTTATAACGTGCGATCACCTTTTCGAAGAATCGCGCAGCCTCACTGAAATCATCGGGCGGACCGGTCTTATCTGCCTTGATGGTAGAACGCGCCCACTCGGGGGCATCGATGACGCCAAATAGAATGTTCAGGCCTTTCTTATTCGCGTCCGCCGTGAAGGCGTCGAGCAACTGCCAGTTATTTTGAGCCTGGGAGTAGTCCCCTTTGACAGGCTCGAAATCCTTCCAGCGTACCTGGGCCTTGGTCCAGTTCAACTTTAGCCGCTCCGCCATGACGCTGTTCCAGTAACCAATATCACCTACAGGCCAGTTACTCTGTATACCATAACCAAACTGTTCGGGTGTCTGGCGCGGCGAGGGACAGGTGAAGTCCGCCAGGCCTGGGAGCGCCCCACGTGGGTCCATGGTAGCCGCTGGGGCCTGTGTGGCCTCACCTGCAGGCGCAGATCCCTCACCACTCGCATCGGTGGGAGCCGCTGGGTCCGCCGGAGTCGGGTTCGCTTCGTCTGGCTGGATCGTAACGTCCTGCGCAAAGATCGTCACCTGTGGCACGAACGAAGCAGACGATGTCGCCTGCACGTCGCCATCGTTTCCGCCGCCGGTGAGCGCGCGAATGCCAATGATGAACAGTGCGATGCCAACGATTAGCACTGCCGCGAAGGCCAATGCGCCGATGAGCGTCCGCCGCCTGCGGTCACGATTAGGATCAAGTTTGGGATTGAACGTGTAGCGACTCATAGTGTGATATTACCGTGATGAGCAGACGATTTTAACACGTCGTCAGATGCTCACTAAGGTTCCTTTGAGGGTGTGGGGGTCTCCGGTAGGATCAACTCGACCTGGATAGTGGCCGGAAGGACGCTTTGCGCCGTAATATCCGATCCATCCGGAACCAGAACGTTTGGCGTAAGCTGATGGATGCCCGCTGGCAACCCGGTTACATCCAGCTCGACACGGATGTCGCTGTCGGTCAGACTGTTTAATTGCTGCAGCGGCCCATTGATCAAAATATCGACCGTGTCGGGTGAGATGGTGCTGCTGTAATTTCGGGTCATCCCAATCAGCGCCGGCTTACGTTTAATCGTACGAGATCCAATCAAAGGCTGGATGCGAATGTGCACACTGACCGTCGACTGGTTATCCTCCACCAGCGATACTCCGGACGGCACATTCAACCCGACGCGCTCGTTGATGTCGCTTTTCGCATTTTCGATGACAACATCCAACGTTTCGATGTAGCCCTTGGTGGCCTGAACGGCATCCACCGGCCCATACACAGTGACAATGGCTGGATCGGCCGTGATATCGATCATCGCGTACCCTTCGGCGGGTTGCCCAACAGGCCTGACCCGCACCGCCAAATCGCGATAATTGCTGAGTTGCTCCATAGGCACCCGGACTGCGACCGAGTCGGGTGTCAACTGCACCCCAGACACGATTTCGCCATCTGCGTCCTGGGGAAACACCCGCACTTCCTGCTCGACGGAAGCACGCGCACCATCGACAGATACGATGGCGTTCACACTGAGCACGCGTGAGACCACTTGCTGCGGCCCCGTAATCACCACGGTTTGCGGCGTTGGGCTGGCCGTGCCGGTCCGGAAACCGAGCGCCGGTGTGCCGACGACGCTGATGCGCACGGGCAGACGAACCTGGGCAATGCGCTCAATCTTTACCAGGGCCGTCATCGGTTGAGATGACAGAATCGACACCGGAGAGGCAGTGATGGTGGGAGTCAACGGGATCACGTGCTCGCCAACGCTCAACTTGCTCAGGTCAACGTCTATGTGCAGACTGCTGGATTGCAGTTCATCAACGACACTGCGCGGCGCACGGATGTAAGCAGTGACCGACACTGGCAACGTACCGGTCCACGTGACGTTATCAAGCCGGTTTTCGCCAAGTTTGACAACCTTAACGGCGACGGCAGCTTCGACGATGGGATTATCCTGCAATGTGGACAACGCCCAGGCCCCAAAGCCGAAGAACAATGCGAGCACCATCAAGCCAAGGTTGTTTACAAGCCACCGAGCCATTGATACATTATAGGCGCCCCGTGTGAAACCACCTTGACGAAACTAAAGAGGATCATATAATTGCGCCTCGTAAAGGCGTCCATTCGGATGCCTTTACCACGGATCGATCGAGCGCAAGGCCACCTGGACGTGATGGTTCTTCATCCATTAGGAAGAGAGCCATCACGTTTTTATTTTTCCGGCCGCCAGCGCATGATAAGAATAGTGACTCGCGATTGAGGATCAGGGATCGGGCAGCGGAAGTAGCCACATCCAAGATCGTCAGCCAAATCTGTAAGAAGGAACGAACACAGAGGAACAAGGAGAGAAATGAGTGACAAACTAAATGTCCCATCCGAGAGCCTGCCTGGTGGCGGGTTGACGCCAGCATCAACTCCTCAGAATGGGGCCGAAGTGATGGAATTTGCTAAAGCGCGCAAAGTGGCACAGGTTGATCTCAAGTTTGTCGATTTGCCTGGGCAGTGGCAGCACTTTACCGTGCCGATCAACCAGTTCAGCGCAGACTCGTTCATTGAAGGGTTGGGCTTCGATGGTTCCTCGATCCGCGGCTTCCAGGCCATCCAGGAAAGCGATATGTTGCTCTTCCCCGACCCCGCGACGGCCGTCATTGACCCATTCTCGTCGGGCGTTCCCACCCTTTCGTTGATTTGCAACGTCAAGGATCCAATCAGTGGCGCACCCTACAGCCGCGATCCGCGCTACGTCGCTCAGAAGGCCGAGGCCTACCTGAAGCAAACTGGCATCGCAGATGGTGCGTACTTTGGCCCGGAAGCGGAGTTTTTCGTGTTCGACTCGGTGCGCTTCGACCAAAATCAATACAGCGGATACTACTTCGTCGACAGCGACGAAGGCGTCTGGAATAGCGGCCGCCCCAACGACGGCAAACCAAACCTGGGCTACCGCCCGCGCTACAAGGAAGGCTACTTCCCCGTGGCTCCGCTGGATTCGCTGCAGGACCTGCGCACCCAAATGACCATGACCCTGGTCGCGCTCGGCGTCGACATCGAGACGCACCATCACGAGGTCGCCACCGCCGGCCAGTGTGAAATCGACATACGCTTCAACACGCTGACGACCATGGCTGACCAGCTTCTCACCTACAAGTACGTCATCCATAACGTCGCCGCGCGCAACGGCAAGACAGCCACATTCATGCCCAAGCCACTGTTTGCCGACAACGGCTCCGGCATGCATGTCCACCAGAGCTTGTGGAAGGGTGGCGCGCCGCTGTTCTTTGACGAGAATGGCTACGCGCTCTTGTCGGACATAGCCAAGTACTATATCGGTGGTTTGCTCAAGCACGCCCCTGCCCTGTTGGCGCTGACCTCACCCACCACCAACTCGTACCGCCGCCTGGTGCCAGGGTACGAAGCGCCGGTGAACCTGGTGTACTCGCAGCGCAACCGCTCGGCTGCCTGTCGTATTCCGATGTACAGCAAGAGCCCCAAGGCGAAACGCGTCGAGTTCCGTTGCCCCGATCCGCTGTGCAACCCGTATTTGGCATTCAGCGCCATGTTGATGGCAGGCATCGATGGCATCTGCAACAAGATCGATCCAGGCACGCCGATGGATGTCGACATTTTTGAGCTATCGCCGGAGGAGAAGGCCAAGATCAAGACGGTACCGGGCAGCCTGCAAGAGTCACTTGACGCTCTTGAGGCAGATCACGACTTCCTGTTGCAGGGCGGCGTGTTCACCCCGGACTTGCTGGAGATGTATATCAGTTACAAGCGCAGCCGTGAAGTGGATCCCATTCGCCTGCGCCCGCACCCCTACGAGTTCTACCTGTATTACGAGCTGTAGACAGGCGTACAGATACTGGACAGCGCAACAGACTGAGGAAAGAAGAGCGCGGCAGGTATGATGCCACGCTCTTCTTCTGTATTGCCACCAAACGGTACTGGGGCTCTTCGATCTCAACCCTCAGACCAGATCTACGCCTTACATTCGGCCAAACCTGTACTTGAGCAACGCCCGAATGGCCGGCCAGCCATCCAATGGCGAGAGCTTTTTCTGTTCGTGGCGTGCCGTGTAGCTGATTGGTATTTCCACAATGCCATAACCGCGCCGGACGATCTTAGCGGTAATCTCAGCTTCCACGTCGAAGCGGCGACACTCCAGGCGCATCCCTTGCACCACTTCGCGCGCCATGGTTTTATAGCACGTCTCCATATCCCGCAGCTTGACGCCGTAGAGCAGATTAGTAATGAGCGTCAGGAAACGGTTGCCAAGCGCCATGTACCATTTCTGTGTGCCAAGGTTGCGTACGCCGTAAACGACCTTGGTCTGTCCGCTCGTAATCGGCTCGATCAACTTGTGATAGTCGTTGGGGTCATACTCCAAGTCGGCATCCTGGATGACCACAATATCACCGGTGACGTGGCGCAATGCCGTCTGCACGGCCGCGCCCTTGCCCCCATTCACATCGTGTGTAATGACGCGCAGATTGGGAATGTGCCCCAGCCGCTTCAAGATGTCGCTGGTGCCATCCTTTGAGCAGTCATCCACGAGCACGATTTCCTTATTCACGGGAACGTCCGTGACGCGCTGCAGAATCTCGGCAATGGTATCAGCCTCGTTGTACACAGGCATAATGACGGACAACTTCATAGCTAGTCAGTATCCTCTCGCAAAATCGACCTGGTTGATCAAAGGTTGATCGTCCGTAAATCGGCGTAGATTATTGGCAAACAACTCACCCGCGCGCTGTTCATAACGAGGGGTGGTGCCGGCAATGTGCGGCGTCAGAATGACATTATCCATTTGCCACAGAGGGCTGTCGTCTGGCAACGGCTCCTGCGCAAACACGTCCAAGGCTGCCCCGCCCAGCCTGCCTGCCTCCAACGCTGCAATCAGCGCTTTTTCGTCCACAATATCACCGCGCGCAATATTGATCAGATATGCCGACGGCTTCATCGCCGCCAGCGCCTGGGCATCGACAAGGTGATAGGTGTCCAGGGTCAGCGGGGCGGTCAGCACGACGTAATCACTCTTATTGAGCAGTTTATCCAATTCATCACGAGTATAGAACGTAACGCCGTCCACCTGCCCTGCCGGCCCTCGCCGCAAGGCAAGCATGTGCATGCCTAATGCGCGGCATAATCCGGCTGTGTGCCTGGCGATGGCGCCAAAGCCAATGAACCCGACCGTCGCGCCATGCAACTCCTGGGGCAGGAATCGAGCCCGGTCCCCACTCCAGCGCCCTCGCTGCAGCATCTCAAATACCGCCGGCAGGCGGTGCGCCAAGGCCAGTAACATCATCAGAATATATTCACTGATGTTGATCGCATGCACGCCCGAAGCCGTGGTCAACCGTATGCCGGACTCGCCATGCATGAAGAGGGGATGGTCGATGATATGATCCACACCAGCGGAATGTGCCTGCACCCACTTTAAATGCGGCATGGTTCCTGATGCCGGTAGATCGCCACCCGTGTACAGGACGTCCGCCCGCGCCAGCACATCCGCGGGAATCTCGGACAGGCGACTGGATGGGAAATACTCAATCGTCGCATCCGGCAGGGCAGCTCGGATCAACTCCATCACGTAATTGGGGAACGCTTGAATGATCAAGATGTTCATATGGAGCGCTTCATTTTAAAGAATCCGACCACGCCCAGGATCAGCACGGTGATCTGCGCAATAAGATAGGTTGGGAGCAGCCAATCGGGCAACACAGCATCGGGCCGGTCGACGAGTGGTCGCGCCTGCGGTGTCGGCTGTAGCGTCGGCGTAGGATTGAACACCGCCGTGCCCTGTGGGGTTACGATCAGCACGATTGACGTCGGCGTGAACACGTTGCCCGCCGAGGCGGGCGCAGTGCCGCCATCTTTTGCAGGGACCGGCTGGACCGTCTGCACCGGCGCGAGCGATGCGAAGGGCGTCGGCGTAAACAGCGGCGTTGCTTCCAGCGGCAGATCTGGGCTGATCTCCGCACCGGGTCCGAGCGGAGCCACCTGCGGCGTGCTCGTGGGATCATATTGAACGCTGGCGGTCGAAATAGTGGAGCGCCCACCGCCGTCGCGCAATTGCACATACACCGTCTTCAGCCCAGGCGTTTCATCAAAATTGAACGGGATTAACGACTCCCAGCGCTGCCATTCGGCGTCTGTGAACTCAGGCAAACTACTCACACGCACTTCAATCGCGCTGCCCATCGCGGAACCTTCTCCCCCAGGCACCGCCTCCTCCTGGGTGAGATGGATCGCAACCTGGGGCATATTGATCAGCGTCGCGCCGTCGTTGATGAAGATGGGAAGCACATTGGGCTGAGCCCCAAAAGTCAATGTCCAGTACACTGTCTCCGCTCCAGCGACGTTCGTCGCCACAGCCACGCCAATCCCCACCTCACGATAACGAGCATTCAACAAATTGCGTTGCTGTGCCTCATCCTTTAAGAAGAAGTCCAAGGCCTCGTTAAACCCCTGATTGCCGGCGTATACGTTCTCTGCCCACACTTTCGTACTCGGCCAGGCCGCATACCCGGCATCGCTAATACGCTCGGCCGGCGCCGAACCATCTGACCCGGTGTGATCGACGAATCCTTTGGCAGCCATGTCGTCACTATGGCGTTGTGCGGCCTTCTCCAACGCAGGATTGAACGCAAGAGGCGCCAGGCCGTTGGAGATGCGTACCTCGTTGATACGCAGCAATATCTCCGGCTTCTCAACGGTCTGGGCATGAACGGGCACCGCAGAGATGAAGGCCGGCAGGATCAGGGCCATGATCAACACAGGGAGCGTATCGCGTTTCAGCCTGGGCATGTACTGTTCGGTTATTCCTGCTGTCATCATTGTGACATCGGACTTAAGGCATATGGATTTTACCCAAGTACACCAGATCATCACGCGCCGGCGCATCATCCTGTTGCGCCGGCCAGCGCGTCACATCCGTGCGGTTATAGATACCCGCATAGAGTAGATACTCACCCGCTGGCGCATCCGCCGGGACAATCAGTCGATGGGTCTGATCGATCCCCTCGCCGGGACGATACGTCAGCGTCGAACGATTACCCCTCTCAGGCGGGCTATCGTCCTGTGACATCGGCTTGCCTGTTGCATCAAGCAGATGCAGGAATAACACGCCATCCCGCGTCGGGGCGGTCTCTATCCGCCAATACGTGTGAAACTCAAGCAACGCGCCCTTTGCCACTTTGGCAGGCAGGCTGTAACCGAGCAACTGTAACTCGCCCACGCGTGCATTGATGCGTTGTGGGATATCCTGGGGCACCGGGCTGTGCGGATACGCCTTGATTTCCACCAGGCCCAGGAACGTCCCGTCGACGCGTCCATCGGAGAAGATACGCTGCAATGACAGCCGATACCAGCCAGGACTGACATTGTAAGGGAGCTGAAGGGATGTCATATCCCGAACCGGTTCATGCGCCGGCCAGGCACTGACAGGAAAATCCTGATCGCCCGTCTCACCCGTGCCAGTAATGGCGTTACCGCCGAGCAGGCCATCCAGACTGAGCGCCGTCTGCCAGGCACCCGTTTGTGCTTGATGCACCTGCCACAGCAACACCACCGGCAGGAATTCACCGGGCCTTAACGCAGCAGGGAACTCAGAGGCCATCAGTGTTACATCCGTTGAGCGCCAGATGGACGCATTCGTAAGCGAGGGGTACTGCGGCCACTGCACGACACGGACGCAACAATCCAGGATCGCAGCATCAACTGCCGCTGCCGACCGCTGCATCACGTCGGACTTCTCACCTGCGCGCAATGTCAGTTCAAGCGCATAGTTCAGCGCAGGCAATCCCAATGGCACGGGCACCAGGTAATCGGTTCGATACAGGCCGGCGCTGCTCCAACCCGTGGGCGCCGCATCAAGTTGGGCGGGCATATACCAGTCCAACCACGTCTCATCGTCTTTACTCAGACGAATGGACACCGAGTAGTCAGCCAGCGCCGGCCGGACGGCAACAGACTCGTTCTGCTGCCAATACACGACCAACTGCATATTGGGGTGTGGGTTGTAGATAGAGCCGCCCTTGATTTCATAACCCACCATACTGACCGCTGCAGACGAATTCGCATCCACGCGCATGGCTGTTGCCGGCAATGCATCCGCCAGCGGGGATTGGGTCTCAAACAAAAGGAGATCGATGACTGTGGTGCGTGACGGAAACGGCACGTGCTCACGCTGATAGAACGGTCTCACGATCAAGGGTTCAAAGGTTTGTGCATCCGGGTCCCACCCACCACCGTGCACATACCAGATGCGTTTGTACTGTTTGGCCAGCGTATCCCACACCTGTTCCGCCGACTGGCCAAGAAACGACTGCATCGGCGTTGGCACAATGGGTGTCCCCTGCAGGTAAGTAGCAACCACCAGGTCCGGCACCCAGATGTTCACCAAAAAGATATCGCCATCGCGCCAGTGGTCGCGAATATAGTGCGCGACACCCCGCCAGTCGTCCTGCCAGGTGGGCGAAGGGGTGAAGGTTGACACGACACCAAACGTTTGCGCCGCCAACACCATGACGAACAGCGCGGCGCCAAGCGACCTCAAAAAACCTCGTGTTACCCGGCGCGCCAGGCTATTGACCAGCCGGCTTGTGATCTCACCCCCTCGTGTTGCCAGTGACACCACTGCATTGGCAATCAACACATGCAGCAGGGGCAACGTCAGTATGAAATGACGGAACGTCGGGTGATTGGAACGCAACGATGACAGCGCGACGAGCAACAGGATGGGGCCCGCAACCGACGTTGCCAGCAACAAGCGCGCCCGAAGTGACGTCCGTCGTGACGACTGGGGTTGCCTCGACGGCAAGAGCACGCCCAGCACACACACCGCGCCAATGAGCCAGTTGAAGACGCCTCCGCTCGGATCAGCCGCGTTTAACCCAAAGAATCCCGCGCCCAGTATGTCGAACACCACCGCGTCGAGAGACACACCACCTGTCGGCGAGGACTGCCGCACGCCTGGGAGCAGATTGACCAGCCATTCCTTATCTCCTAGAAGGATGGCAATGGCAGTAATCACTGTAACGGCTACGGCGATGCCCCCCAACGCGATCATCCGGCGCTGCGCCCGCGCAGGCAGGCGCAATAGGGCGGAGACCAGGACGAACAGCGCCTGCACCGCAATAAAACCGGCAAACGAATAGTGTGTGCCTATAGCCAGCGCGCTCACGCACAGCCACGCGATTCTGAAACGCCACTGGCCGCGTGTTAACGCTTGAAATAGACAATAAGTACTCAATGCGGCCAGGCCCGGCACGAGTGTATACATGCGCAATTCCTGGCCATACCAGATATACGCCGGGTTCGACAACGCCAGGAATGCAGCGATGAGACCGGTGGATCGGCCAAACAGCCGGCGCGCCAGAACATAGGTCGATGGCACGATGGCTATCCCCGCAAGCCCAGCCAGTGATTTTATGGCGAAGTCAGTGCTACCGGCAAACTGCACCCAGGCTTTGAAAAGCAAAAAGTAGACGGGTGGATGGTCGTCAAAGCGTGGCAATCCTTGGACGTACAGCACGCCTGAGAGGACATCCAACCACGGCCGCGCCACACGCTCCAGGGTCAATCCATCGTCAAGCCACATACTGCGAGCGGTAAGATTGGCAAACATCAACACGGTTGCAACAGCCGTGCAACCCGCGACAATCCACAGATCACGGCGTGGCTTTCTCGTTAGCGTCAATAAAGCGTGCTTGATGGGCGCCATCATTTGCATGGGGGCACAAAGGCGCTAGTCAGCGCCATGAACAATCATTGGCAGGAATGTTTTGATACCAGGCAGGTCTTGTAAGTCTGCTAAATCGATTGTACCCAGGTAAACCAGGTTATCGCGCGCTGGCTGCCCATCCTGTTTAACCATCCAGCGATCCAGGCTGGCACGATCATAAATACCGGCGTACAGTCGATACTTCCCACCGGGCCAATCTACTGGGATGATGATACGGTGTATCTGGTCAATCCCTTCACCCGGCCGATATGAGAGCGTTGATCGCCTGCCCTGCTCTGGAGGATTATCGTCCTGAGCGGTCTGCGTATCAGGACCCATCAGATGAAGAAAGATGACGCCATCGCGGGTGGGTGTCGTGTCAGCACGCCAGTAGGTGTGAAACTCCAACAAGACCGTGCGTGTCGGCGGCTGGTACAGGCCATATCCCAACATACTGAACTCGCCCACGGTGGCGTTGACGCGGTGGGGTATCTCATTTGCCACGGGGCTGAGCGGGAAGTCCTTGACTTCGACCAACCCAAGCAGCGTGCTATCCATCACGCGCCCGTCGCTACTCTTGCGTGTAAGGGCGAGTCGATACCAGCCAGCGCGCAACGCCTGTGGCAGCACCAGTGATTTCATCGCTCGTACGGGTTCATCGATTGGCCAGGCCGTCACCTGCAATTGGTCAATGCCTGATTCGCCGCCACTCGTCACGATATTGCCGCCCAGGAATCCATCCAGGCTGACGAACGTCTGCCAATCAGACGTCGCGCCGGCTCGCAGTTGCCAGGTCAACATGACCGGCAAGATCTGACCCGGCTCAATACTGGCAGGATATTCAGCGTCGAGTAGCATCACATCGGCTGTGATCCATCGCGCAACGCGCCCGGATGTCGGCGATCCATGCCACGCCTTGATGCGTACACAACAATCGAGCTGTGTTCTATCGAGCGAACTCACAGCCCGGCCCTCCACCTCAGATTTCGCTCCTGAGTGCGTGATCAGTTCGAGTGAATAATCCTGGGGGGGCAAGCCCAACGGCACAGGCACCACGTAGTCGATCCGCAAGAGCGCACCAGGAATCCACGTCCCCGGCGTCGGCTCGAGATCGGCTGGCATAAGCCAGTCCACCCAAACTGCTCCATCAGCCGTTTTGAGTTTAAAGGATACAACAGTTCCAGGGTCCACCGTGCTATTGGGTTGTCGCTCCCAATAGACGGACAACCTGATATTGGGTTGTGGGTTGTACGGATTTCCTGGGTTGATCGTGTAGCCGGCTATTCGCACCGCCTGAGTCATCTCAGACTCGGAGGATACCGAAACCGCCGTAACCCCAGCCGGCAATCCATCCGAAACCGGCGAGCGAACGTCGTAGAGGGTCAATTCAATCGTGTCGGAATGGGCAGGAAACCCATAACGCTTGCGTGCATGAAACCTGGTGTCGAACTCCGCTTTGAAACTCTCGTTATACCCTCTACCGCTGATTGCGTACCAGACACGGCGATATTTGCTGGCGACAGTGTGCATTGTGCTATTCTGTATCTGCGAGAGCCAGATCACATCCACCGGTACATCACGCAGATAGAGCTTTAAGGCCGCATCAGGAGTGAGTGGACCGACGACCAGCGCATCACCTTCCTGCCAGTTATAAGCAACCACCTGTGCCAGCGCACGCCAATCGTCCTGCCAGTTGTCGGTGCGCACAAACGTCAACACCGACCCAAATCCCTGTGCCAGTGCAATGCTCGCAAGCGAAAGCGTGGCGACGCCGGCAACTGCCAGGCCAGCCACGCGCCGCATGTAATGTGTGCGCTGCCTTGAATCCCCGTAGCGGCGCAGGAGCGCCGCCCCCCTGGCCCACATCACATCGAGTGCACGCGCGATCAGAACATAGAACGCCGGCACCGCCACCAGGTAGTATCGAAAGTCAACCCAGCGGCGCGAGATAGCCAGCATGGCCGTCACAACCGCCGCCGTTCCGGCAAACGAAACGATCAAAAACAATCGCGCCAGCCAGTTTTGTCGGGTCCGCCCTCTACCAGAGGGCAAGACAGCCCCGAGGAGCCACATCACACCAGCGGACCAGATAATCCAACCCCCAGTGGGATCAGTGGCATTCAGGCCAAAGAGACTGGCATCGATGACATAGCGGAAGACATCCGGTAGTGGCGCAGCGCCGGATATCATCTCAATGGCCACAAACGAACTGAGTTGTGTGATGCGTAAAGCCAATACACACAATACGATGATCGCTGCCAGGCAGCAAAATAACGCGACGAAATGACGGATTCTCAGCCTTGGCAGCCAGCGATACGCGCTGATCGCCATAAACACCATCTGCATCGTTAACAGAGCGATGAACGAATAGTGGGCCAACAGCGCTATGACAACCACGTCAAACCAGGCTAACAAGAACAGGCCCGGGCGCCTCGACTGGACTCCCCGGTACAGCAAATAGGCACTCAATGCAGCCAGGCAGATGACGAGCGAGTACATGCGCAATTCATGGCTGTAGCCCTGGAAGGCCGGGTTAAGCAGCGCAAAGCAGGCGGCGATGAAACCAGCGCGCTGTGAGAACAAGCGCCGGCCCAGTGCATACATCAGCGGGACGATGACCACGCCGCCCAGTGCGGAAACCAGTCTGAGCGCAAATTCACTATCTCCCGCGATGTACGTCCACGCCTTGAGCAACAGAAAATAGACCGGGGGATGCGCATCGACCGTATACCCCCCCTGCACGTAAACAACGTTATTGAGAACGTCCAACCAGGAACCTGCGATACGGTCAAGCGTGTAGCTCTCATCCAGCCAGAAGCTACGGCCGGTCAAGTCAGCAAGGCGTAATATGGCTGCCAAAAAGGTGAGACCAACAATGAGCCAGAATGCTCGGCGGTTTGTTTTCATCGGCTTTTGACTTGCAGCGCGCCAAGGATCACTGCGTTGTCCTGTGTCTGCAGAATGCTTGATTGTACCGGCAATCGATCTCCTCCAACCGAAGAGCCCTCAGCAGGTGGCGCATAGACGCCAACCACCACCCGGTATTGCCCAGGATGCAGGTTCGCGGGAATGACCATGGCATAGGGATCGCGCAACGTCTGGCCAGGAACCCAGGATGACATAGGCAACAAGTCGTTTAACGCCCGTTTGTCATGCTGGAACACCAGTTGGCCGCTGGCACCCCAAACATGCACGAACACCTTGTAGTCCACCGCCAATTTCTGGCGCGGGGTCCAGGCCAGCACAGCATAGAACCAGTCTCCAGCAACGCCAACCTGCCGCATCCAAAATGCCGTCAGATCAAGTTTGCCACCAAACGTTACCGTAACCGGAGACATCGAGAGTTCATGCATCGGCAACTGAGTGACCTGGTACAGCGGCAGACGGTTCTGTCCAAAGTCGATCTCGCCGATCTCATAGCCTTGCGCCCACAAGGTCGATTCAACCAGTTTTTGCGGATCGACCACCTGATCCTGCCATAAGAACAACCTCACACGCTTAGGCTTTTGCGCGTTGAATAGATCGACGATGCCACGATCGTCGCTCAAGACGCCGTGGAGACCTTCGGGTGCGGCGAAAAATGCGCCGGCCCGGTCAGGATAATCATTCTGCAAGTAATAGCGTACAGCGTAATTGTCGCGGGTCATCACCACGATATCGCCAGGGACCAGCGCCTCGACCACGTGTTTCACCGCTGCGCGAACATCGTCTCGGGCCACGCGCACATCTGTATAGTTGGCGCCAAGGGCAGGCAGCCATAGCACACTGATCGCGATAAAGGAGATTCCGTAAAGAGCGGAGGCTAGCAGGCGCATGGAGTTCGATATACGGCCTGCCCCTTTAGCGATCCCATGGATCGCCGTTCCAGCGATCAGTGCAATCGCCACCGGTGCGACATAGATCAAGTATCGCGGGTGGAACACCGAGCGATAGGGATAAACCAGGCGAACAGCAACGGTGGCAGCTAATAATGGAACCACCGTCAGCACCGCCAGGAACAATAGCGCGTGCCAACGGCGCCCAAACACATAAGTCGCGATGCCAGCCAGTGCGGCCAGCGATAGTAGCCATCCCCCCTCAGGGAGCGACGACCACCCAACACCGCCGCTGGCAAACGCGCTCACCCATTCGCCCATGCGCCCAGCAATCGTATTGAGCGGAAAGACAAACCCATCATCATAGGCAAAGCCAACAGAGGCGTATAGCAGCCAGGGGATGAGCACAGCAACCACGCAGGTAGCCGCCGCCAACCACTTTAGATCATTGACGAGTGGTCTTGCGAATGCATCTTTGGCGCTCGCCTGCCGCTGGGATTTTGCTGCCTCCTTGCGAGCCAGCAGAAAGACGGCGACACCATGCGCAGGTAACAGAAAGATGGCGTAGTAATGGGTGTGCACAGCCAGGGCGAGCCATATTGCAGAGATCGCCAGTGATCTGACCCGCTGCGGATGGTGTAGCCAGTCCCATAACCAGTAGCTTGACGCGGTGCACAGCATTGCCACCAATGAGTACATACGGGTTTCCTGGGCATACCACACCGCAAATGGACATAACGCGTAGAGCAAACCGGCGATGTAAGACTGGCGACGTCCATCCCAGCCCACTGTCTCTCCGGTGGAGCCAGCAACGCTCACTCGCCGCACCAACAGCATCACCAATGCAACGGTGACCACATCGGCGCATAGGGATAAGTAGCGTAAGGCGAATTCCGATTGACCTGCGAGAGTCATCCAGCCCCGCAGCAGTGCATAATAGAGCACTGGGCTGCGATCCGCCGCTGTGACAGCGGCCATTTGGTCCAGCGGCAGAGAGGCCAGATGCCACGACCAGCCCTCATCAAACCAGATGCTCTGCGCGTCGAGGCGATAAGCACGCAGCACGAACGCAAATAAAAGAACGATCAGGGCTGGCCAATAGTGCCACATCTGCCGCAGTGCTGGTTTTGGCAAACGACTATTAATGACGCGTCGCCCATGGACCGCTGTGCGGCGTGCATCATTGTTCATTCGTCAAAGCCCAACCCACGTTCTTTCAGGCTCACGTAGCGATTCTGCGCGACCACGATATGGTCCAAAACGTCTATATCGAGCAGTTTGCCAGCTTGCACCAATGACTTGGTCACACGGACATCCTCTGCGGACGGGGCCGGGTCGCCGGAAGGGTGATTGTGTGCCACAATCATGGCAGCGCTATTGCTGCGGATCGGCTCCTTGAACATCTCGCCGATCCGCATGCTGGCGGCATTCAGGCTGCCTTTGTAGACCGTGTGCACACCCAGAATACGGTTGCGGGTGTCCAATAACATCGTCCGCACTTCCTCCTGTTCCAGCAGACCCATCTCCAACATCAATAGTTGCGCCGCGTCCGCTGGTGTTTTGATTTGGGGACGCTGTTGATCGGGTGCGCTCAACACGATGCGCTTGCCCAGTTCGAGCGCGGCTTTGATCTCGATGGCCTTCACCGGACCTACGCCGTGCACGCGTTGCAAATCATTCAGATCTGCGCGTGCCAGACCGCTTAAGCCGTTGAATTGTTGCAGCAAATTATCCGCCAGGGCAAGCACCCCAACACCCGGTGGCCCATGCCGTAACAGGATGGCAAGCAGTTCGCGTTGTGACATACCCGCTGCCCCGATATCGCGAAAGCGTTCACGTGGACGTTCTCCCTCCGGTATATCGCTGATCAACACACGATATTCTGATCTCGGATTGCCATTGGGTGGTTTTGAGTTGGGATTGATGTCGCTCATTGCCCGATGATGTGTTGATTTGTCTCAGATATTGAGCATCAAACGTCCTTTCCAGCATAGTCGACGCCTGAGCCGTTGTATAGGCCTTCATCCACAGTTCGTCCAGTATAATCGCGACTGATGATAGAGAACATTAGTAACCTGATAGTTACCGCCGTTACCATCATTGGCGCCATCACTGCAGCGCTCATCGGCGGTCTCACGATATGGACCTTCCGAGATATCCGCTCGCGTTCTCGTGATGTTCTGGTACAAATCCTCGCCACGGTGATGGTCGGGGTGATCCCTATCGCGGGTATTCTGGTGTACTTCATGTTGCGCCCCCGCGAAACCCTGGCCGAGGCATACGTGCGCGCCCTCGAAGAAGAGTCACTCCTGGCAAGCATCGAGCATCAGGAATTCTGCCCTTCGTGTGGCCGGCGGGTCGACGACGACATGTGCTACTGCCCAGCATGCCACACCAAACTGCGCAACAGTTGCCCGAATTGCGGCCACGCCGTTCATCTATCCTGGGACTTGTGCCCCTATTGTGGCGTAACACTACAACCCGAGATGCCGGTGATCAAGAAACCTGCCCAGCAGCATACCCACCAACCGCCAAAACCGGTAAGCACACAGATCCCGCAAACTCCCATCCGCACCGCCAACAACACGTTACCAGCCGCCAGTAAGGGAACGGCCAGCGCTGGAGCGGTATCAGGGATGCTCGACCGTATTGGAGGCGCCATTGAGGGGCTGGTGGATCGTATTAGCTCGCGCGGCGCGAACGAAAATCAAGAGCTACAGACGCCGGTCGACAATCGCCCCAGGCAAGCCACACCCCCACCACCTGTGCGCCGCTCCACGCCTCAGTCCTTTTCGCGCCCGCCGGCATCTACAAGCGCCGGCGGCAACACCGAAGGGGCTGCCACTGGAAAAACACCTACCAGCCCGATCAAACCGCTGATCAGCCGCGACGAACCGCTGGAATAGCGAACGCCGTGCCGCGTGATTACAAATCACCGGCAACTCACGCCGTATGCACTTTGATCAGGTTGGTTTTGCCAGGGCCGGATCCCAAGGGCACACCCGCTGTCACCACAATCCGGTCTCCCGGCACGGCATAACCTTCGCGTAGCGCGAACTGGCGCGCAGCCTCGAACATCTCGTCCACACTGCCAAAATGCGGTTCCTCCACTGCGCGCACATCCCAGATAAACGCGGTGAACTGGTGAGTGCGGTGGCTCGGGGTCAGGGCAATGATCGGCGTGCTGGGGCGATGCCGTGCCACCATGCGCGCGGTGTAGCCCGAAGTGGTCGTACAGACGATGACCTTGGCGCCGATGGCGTGCGCAACGTGTGCCGCTGCGCTTGTAATCGCCTGGGTGGACGCATCGGGCGATGGCAGATCGTCGTTGCCCATCTCCAGCATCTCCGTGGAAAGCAAGGCCGCAGCACAGCACTCCACTTCGGCCCGCGACGCAATCCGGGCAAGCGCCTTTACC
>JAMDDR010000441.1 GCA_023488685.1 Chloroflexota bacterium
GCCCGGCGTGCGGAAGATCGATTACGCCGGCTCGTTGCGGCGAGCGCGCGAGACCATCGGCGATATGGACTTCGTCGCCGCGACGGATGACCCGGTCGCGCTGATGGCGGCTTTTCGCACGCTGCCTGTGGTGGACGAAGTGCTGCTCAGCGGGGATACCAAGACCAGCGTGCGGTTGCAGAATGGGTTGCAGGCCGACCTGCGCGCGGTCGAGCCGGCGCGTTGGGGCACGGCCATGCAGTATTTCACCGGCAGCCAGGCGCATAACATCCGTGTGCGCGAGGTGGCGTTGAAGCAGGGGTTATCCCTCAACGAGTATGCATTCACACATGAGAAGGATGGCCAGGAAATCCTGTGTGATAGCGAGGAAGGGGTGTACGCAAAGCTGGGCATGGCGTATGTCCCGCCCGAACTGCGCGAAGATCGTGGCGAGATTGAGGCAGCGCTCAAAGGCCGGTTGCCTGACCTGGTCACGTTGAGGGACCTGAAAGGCGATCTGCAGATGCACACCACCTGGAGCGACGGCGCCGCCAGTGTGATGGAGATGGCGCGCGCGGCCATGGCGCTGGGCTACCAGTACATCCTGATCACCGACCATACCCAAAGTTTGGGGATTGCCAATGGCCTGACGCACGAGCGTGTGTTGCAGCAGCGCAAGGAAATCGATGCCGCCAATACAGAGCTCGAACAGGCAGGGCATCCGTTCCGGGTGCTACAGGGCGTGGAAGTCGAGGTCAAATCGGACGGCACGCTCGATCTGCCCGATGAGGCACTGGCTGCGCTGGATATCGTGCAGGCGTCGGTGCATACGTCGCTGAGCCAGCCGCGCGAGCGGATCACAGAACGCGTGTTGAAGGCCATCCGCAACCCGCACGTGGACATCCTGGGACACCCGTCGGGACGATTGATCAACGAACGTGAAGGCGGGGACTATGATTGGGAAGCGCTTTTCAGCGCGGCGGTGGAGCACGATGTGGCCCTGGAAATCAACGCCGATCCCATGCGGCTCGACCTGAACGACGTCCACGCGCGGCGTGCGGTGGCGCTGGGTTGCCACCTGAGTATCAGCACCGACGCCCATTCACCCGCGGGCTTGAACCAGATGCTCTACGGCGTGAACGTGGCGCGGCGTGCCTGGGTGACGCCGGAAGTGGTGATCAACACCTGGCCGTTGCGCAAGCTGCTGGAGTGGGTCAAACGGCGAAGCAGGTAAGGTCGACGGCGCGAGGAGTCGCAGCGCGAGGAATCGCGGCGCGCCGCAGCTTCGGGCGCTATGACAAACGTGACGTTTTTCCCGCATCTATACGTGACATCCAACACTGCCCAAACGGCGCCATTCGTTATATGCTTATCGTTGACCCATTGCGTAAAGGGAAAAATATGGCCTCGAAAGGACGCATCGTTATTGACTCGGAGCGCTGCAAGGGGTGTGAACTTTGCGCCAGCGTCTGCCCTCATCATTCCATTCACATGGCTGAAACCTTCAATGCGAAGGGCTACCGGCCTGCCGTGTGGGTGGATACGGACGAACAGTGCACCGGCTGTGCGACCTGTGCCGTGATATGTCCCGATGCAGCAATCAAGGTATACCGGCAGGTGGCGCTACGCGCCGTGCCTTCCGGCGTGTGATCATTATTCTCGCGTTATTTGGGATCGCCGATCGCGGCCGCTATCCGCGATGGCTACAGGTGGCGCCAATATGCACCGGCTTGTCCTCTTTGAGCCCAGCAATATCCGCTGAGGGAGTTCATCTATGCCAAAACAACTTCTGAAGGGGAACGAGGCGATCGCAGAAGCCGCCATCCGCGCCGGGGTGGATGCCTACTTCGGTTACCCCATCACACCACAAACCGAGTTGCTTGAGTACATGGCCAAACGTATGCCGGAGTTGGGCCGTGCGTTTGTGCAGGCCGAGAGCGAGGTGGCTGCCATCAACATGGTTTATGGCGCGGCGTGTGCGGGCAAACGTGCCATGACCTCTTCCTCCAGCCCCGGTGTCAGCTTGATGCAGGAAGGGCTGAGTTACATCGCCGGATCGGAAGTGCCTGTCGTGCTGGTGGATGTCATGCGTGGTGGACCGGGATTGGGCAATATTGCCCCGAGCCAGGCGGATTACTTCCAGATGGTCAAATCCGCCGGGCATGGCGACTTCAAACCCATCGTGTTGGCCCCCGCAACCGTCCAGGAGGCGATCGACCTGACGGGTCTCGCCTTCGACCTGGCTGAGAAATATCGCACGATCGTGACGTTATTGTTGGATGGTACGCTCGGCCAGATGATGGAGCCTGCGGAATTGCCGCCCATGCGTCCGATGCCGGCAGAAATGCCTGCCTGGGCGCTCACAGGTGCGGCCGGGCGCAAGAAGAACTCGATCCTGTCTTTCCGCATGGAGGCGGAGGACCTGGAAGCGCACAACCTGCACTTGCAACAGAAACTGGCGGTTATCGCCGACGAGGAAGTTCGCACCTACGAGTACATGCTCGACGACGCGGAATTGATCGTCGTGGGGTTTGGCACCGCTGGGCGCGTGTCTCAGACGGCGGTCAAGCAAGCGCGCCAGAAGGGCATCAAGGTAGGTTTGCTGCGCCCCATCACGCTATCCCCATTCCCAGACCGGCGGCTGTCACAACTTGCGGACGAGGCGCGCGGATTCCTGGTGGTGGAGATGAACGCCGGGCAGATGGTCGAGGACGTCAGGCTTTCCGTCGGTGGTCAGGCGCCGGTGAAATTCTATGGCCGGATGGGCGGCGTTGTGCCGATGCCCGACGAGATCCTGGCGTCCATCGCCAGGCTTGACCAGGCGACGACCAAGGCGCCCCCGACCTATAAAATCGAGGGCCCGCTCGTACCGTTGACGAAGGCACACGAGGTGACCAGGTAGGCTGGGCGCCTATCGCCATGGCCCTGCTGGGAGACGTGCTCCCCGGCCTTCCAAGAAGGTGATTCTAATGATCGCGAATACAGTGGAAGTCGATCCTTCGGATCGCGTCGATCCTTTGGATCGCACCGTCGAAGAACTCGTCGCGCAACGTCCCAAGACGCTGAGCGAAATCGACACCCATTACTGCCCCGGCTGCATGCACGGCGTCGCGCATCGCCTGGTGGCCGAGGTGATTGACGAACTCAACATCCGCGAGCGCACCATCGGCGTCGCGCCGGTGGGATGTTCGGTGTTTGCCTATAACTACTTTGAGTGTGACTTTGCCGTGGCCGCCCATGGGCGCGCGCCGGCGATGGCGACCGGCCTGAAACGCGTCATGCCCGATAAGGTGATCTTCACCTACCAGGGTGATGGCGACCTGGCTTCCATTGGCAGCGCCGAGATATTGCACGCGGCCGCGCGTGGCGAGAACATCACCGTTGTCTTCGTCAACAATGCCGTGTATGGCATGACGGGCGGACAGATGGCGCCAACCACACTGGTCGGGATGAAGACAACCTCATCCCCTTACGGGCGCGACCTGAAGATGAGCGGGGCGCCGCTCAAGATGAGCGAACTGATCGCCCAGATCGACGGCGTGGCGTTTGTGTCACGGCGCAGTCTGCACAGCCCCGCCGAGATTCGCAAGGCCAAGAAGGCTATCCGGCGCGCGTTTGAGATGCAACTGAACGGGCAGGGCTTCTCCATGGTGGAGTTGCTGTCGAGCTGCCCCACGAACTGGGACATGAAACCGGTCGAGGCGCTGCGCTGGATCGAGACGCGCATGGTTCCGGTGTTCCCGTTGGGCGATTTCAAAAACAGCGTGCCCAAGAACAGTGTGAGAGGGGTGTGAAGGCAAGCGCCGAGTTGATCGCTTCGGGGCGATGACCCTGGCAGACGCCTGTCCCGGATAGTGGAGGTCTACATGCAACATGACGTCATTTTCTGCGGCTTTGGGGGGCAGGGGACATTGTTTGCTGGCCAACTCCTGGCCTATGCAGCCATGGATGCGGGCTTGCACGTGACGTGGATTCCTTCCTACGGTCCTGAGATGCGTGGCGGCACGGCTCACTGCACGGTGATTGTCTCCGACGAGGAGATCGGTTCGCCGCTGGTGCGCGCGCCGTCGTACGTGCTGGCATTCAACAACCCGTCCGTCGAAAAATACGAGCTTCTGCTTGCTCCCAACGGCGTGTTGATCCACAACAGCTCGCTCACGTCGCATGCCATCACGCGCGCCGAGATTCGTGTTGTCCCCATCCCTGCCAGTGACGTTGCCGCCGAAATTGGCAACGCCAAACTAATGAACATGGTCATGATGGGCGCGCTGCTGCAGTGCTCACAGATGCTTCCGTTTGAAGCGATTGAGCGCGCGCTCGAAGCACACATGTCCACGCGTCGCCCAGAGCTGTTGGCGCTCAACAAACGGGCGTTGCAGCGCGGGGTGGAATTGGCCCAGGCGCAATCTGCTGGCCTGGGGGTCGAGGCATCAGCCTGATGCCTCGACGATTTCGTGGCTCATTGAATCCGCGGTGTCAGCAAGACCGCGGATTTTTTTGTCTATCTTTAGACCACACTGTGAGTCGTGACAGGTTCTGCTTCCAGGTGACCATTGCCTGCTGTGCTGTTCGGCCTGATCGCCATTGGCTTGAACAGTGGGGCGCCTTCGCTGTAAGCGATGGCCGCGTTGATGAACGCCCGGAACAGTGGGTGCGGCCGGTTGGGGCGGCTCTTGAACTCAGGGTGGAATTGGCTCCCCAGCATAAACGGGTGATCGCGCAGTTCGGCAATCTCGACCAGGCGATTGTCCGGCGACAGGCCGCTGAGGACCAGGCCGGCGTCGCCGAGAATCTTGCGAAATTCGTTGTTGAACTCGAAGCGGTGGCGATGGCGCTCTTGCACGGTCACGACGCCGATATGAGCGCCCCCAGACTCGTGTGGGAGCTGGCTGGTATAGGCCGCGTGGGCGCGTGTGCCCGGCACCAACTGGCACGGATAAGTGCCCAGGCGCATGGTGCCCCCCATATCGTGGATATCGCGCTGATCCGGCATCAAGTCGATCACTGGATAGGGTGTGGTGTGATCGAACTCGGTGCTGTTCGGCTCGCGGCTGTTAAATATACTGCGGGCAAACTCGATGCACATCACCTGCATGCCCAGGCACAGGCCGAGGTACGGCACATTGTTCTCGCGGGCGAACTGGGCAGCGCGGATCTTGCCCTCGATGCCGCGGTAGCCGAATCCTCCCGGGACGACGATGCCGGACACGTTCTCCAGGTCGTACAGGGCATCTGCGCGCTCGATGTCCTCGCTGTTGACCCATGAGATCTTGACGTCGCGGCCGGCCGCGACGCCCGCGTGGTAGAGCGACTCGCGCACGCTGATGTAGGCGTCGTGCAGTTCGACGTACTTGCCGACGATGGCGATGTGCAGGGGCTGGCGCGGCTTGCGCATCTCAGTGCACAGGTTGCGCCAGTCGGACAGGTCCACCGACGTGCAGCCGATCTGCAGGCGCTCGCACAGGTAATCGCCGAACCCCATATCCTCCAGGGTCAACGGCACTTCATACAGGTAATTGGTGGTGAGGAGTGGCAGCACCGCGCGCGGGTCCACGTCGCAGAATAGCGCAATCTTCTCGCGCAGTTCGTTGCTGACCGGATGGTCGCTGCGCGCGATGATGGCGTCGGGCTGGATGCCGGCTCCACGCAGGTCGCGCACGCTGTGCTGGGTGGGCTTGGTCTTCAGCTCGGCCGTCGCGCCGATCATCGGCAGGAACGTGACGTGCACGTAGAACGTGTTGTTCCGCCCTACATCGCGGCGCATCTGGCGGATGGCCTCCAGGAATGGCATGGCCTCGATGTCCCCTACTGTCCCGCCAACCTCGATGATCACCACATCGGCGGTGCTGCTCTTGGCCACCAGGCCGATGCGACGTTTGATCTCGTTGGTCACGTGCGGAACCACCTGGATGGTTTTGCCGAGGAAATCCCCCCGGCGTTCCTTCGCGATGACTTCGTTGTAGACCTGGCCGGTGGTGGCGTTGCACGCGCGGGTCAGGTTCTCATCAATGAAACGCTCGTAATGACCCAGGTCGAGATCGGTTTCGGCGCCGTCTTCAGTGACGAACACCTCGCCGTGTTGGTATGGGGACATCGTACCGGGGTCGACGTTCAGGTAAGGATCAAGTTTTTGGATCGAGACGCGCAGCCCACGAGCTTTGAGCACGCGGCCGATCGCTGCTGCGGTGACGCCCTTGCCAACGGAACTGACGACGCCTCCGGTACAGAAAATATATTTGGTCATAGCCTATCCTAGCTCTCCTATGAATCTGGCGAACACCTGGCAGGCGCTAACCCTTTCCGGTGCTCAACGGGACGTAGTAACACAGACACAAAAAAAGTAGGGAGCATTGTCTAGATGCCCCCTACTCAGAGTGACAGTTTGTGGTGGCGCTCAACCTTGGCCGCGCCCTTGATCAGATACATGAGTTGCACATGCCCACCGCTCATGTGGGTTGATTATAACCTGAGTGCATGAGCGGTTGGCTCACGACCGCAGTGTCCTGACCATGGCGCGCATGAATGGGCCGTAGGTGAAGTTGCGCAGCGCGAAGCTTCCGATCAACGGCAACATGATGATCATGAGCCACTGCACGGCGTTGGGCGGCGCGGCGTTGAAAATGCCGGGCAGGATCACTGGCGCGGCAAAGCCGGCCACCAGGAGGCCCACACCCAACCATGTCTCGCGCGGGTGCTTGCGCATGCCCCGCACACTGAAGACAGATACGTCGTGCACGTCCCAAAAGACGTGCATGGCGTAGTGCAGGTTGGCCAACGCGAACACGGTGCGTGCCTGGGCCAGGTCCTGGGTCGTGGTGTGGCTCAGAATATATGCCGCCACCACGACGACCGATCCAATCGCGCCGACCAGCACGCTGTAGCCCAGGACGTTACCCAGGAATTTGCGCGTGTAGGCCGGTGTAATCAGGCCGAATGCCAGCAGGGTGCAGGGCAGCCCCACGGTAATGGTCGCGATCCAACTGATCTGGCGCGGTTCCCCGGGGAACGGCAGGTTGACGAACCCGGCGAACAAAATCGCGAAGATGGTGATGACGTTTTTGGCCAGGTAGAGTTTGGCGGAGGCGTAGATTTTCTGTGTGATCGTCTGGCCTTCCTGCAGCGCGCGCGGCAGGGTGGACATGGTGTTCTTGAGCAGCACCAGTTCAGAGACGTCCTTCGTAATCTGCGCGCCGTCGTTCATGGCGATGCCGAGCCGGGCCTGCTTGATCGCGGGGACGTCGTTCACGCCATCGCCCACCATGGCCACGTATTCGCCCTGTTTGCTGAGGGCCGCCACGATGCGCCGCTTGGTGTCGGGGGTGATACGGGCGAACAGCTCGGCATTGCGCACGGCCGTGTCAAACGCCGCGCCCTGTAATTCCGCCAGTTCGCGCTCCGTCACCACCCAGTCGCCGCGCAGGCCGGCCCTGCGTGCGATGGCCTGCACGGTCTCTGCGTTGTCGCCGGAGATGACTTTGACCCGGACTCCCTGCTCGTCAAACGCGCGCAAGGTGGCGCGGATGTCGGGCCGGATTTCGTCGCTGATGACGATGAGCGCCACAGGGATTTTGGATTTTAGATTGCGGATTTCGAGATTTTGGATTTCAAGATGGCGGGCTTCCGCAGACGCGACCTCTGTGTGTTCTGACCGCATGAACGTGATCACGCGCAGCCCCTGGCGCGTAAACTCGGCGGCGCGCGCCAGGATATCGGATTGGGCCGGGTCGAGCACAATCTCGGGCGATCCCAGGATGAGCGTTTCTTGACCCGCCTGGTTGGCGCCGGCGTTGGCCAGGGTCAGGGCGCTCCACTTGCGCGCGGAGCTGAATGCCACCTCGTCGATCACCTGGCGCTGCCGGGCTGGACGGCCTACGTGCTCGGCGATGGCGCCGGCGGTGGCGGTCTGC
>JAMDDR010000066.1 GCA_023488685.1 Chloroflexota bacterium
TCAGCCCGTACACCATGTCGCCTTCGGCCCACAGCAGTGTCGATCCTTGTGGGATGGTCTTTGTCCCTTGACCGGTCGACAGGGTAGTGGTGCCATCAGTGGTGATCAGCAGGCCGGTCACGCCGCGCACTTCCACCTCGCGGAAAGCGGTGGCGTTGGCCGGTACTGGCACCAGGATGGTGCTGGTCCAGTCGATCGATTGTGCGAACCGGTGTGCCTCGTCCGGTGCCATGCCGGCGACACGCAGCGCAATCTCACCCAGTTGGGGCAGGTCCACCCCCTCTGGCAACTCGATCTGTGGGTTGCGCGCCTGCATGAAGACGATATGCTCGGTCGAACCTCTCCAGTCGCGCTTGTAGTTCATCGCCACAATGGATGGCTTGTTGACCGTCACGGTCGCGCCGTTCAGTTGCTCGGGAATCTTGACATCCGTCACGCCCAGTGCATCGATCAGCGCCTGGAGTCTTGCCGTATCGGCCTTCACGCGTACGATGCCTTCGCCCTGCACGCGGATATCCTCCAGTTGCACGCCATCCGGCAGCGTGGCGGGCACGCGCACCGGGATGCCGGCGAGCTGCGCCGCCGCCTCGGGGCTATCCACCACCTGGGGCTTGCCGGGGTCCTTCAACACTTCGGTGCTGGACCCGATCAGGGTCTCCAGGTCGACCTTGCCTTCCTGCAACTGCGCCAGGCGGGTCTGGTCGACGGTGACCGCGGCGAAGCGCTTGACACGGAACAGGTTCAGGAAGTCCTGTGCCAGCGCGCGTGCCGACGGTGACGCCACCAGGGTGATGACGAGCAGCGCGGCGATGCCGGCGAATGCGGTTTTCCAATTGGCGAATACGCGCAAGCGATTTGATTTGCTGTCCATTGGTTGCTTATCCTTTGCCCTCATTCTTTCGTAGAGCGATTGGGAGAATTCGGGCCGTGGTTTCTTGCGGAACTTGTGCAGAAACTCATCCTCCATGGCTCCTCCTTGCGCGAACGACATCCCACTCTGCGCGCAGGTTATGAACAGTGCGGTGCAGAATCGTGCCGACGTTTGACTCGCTCAAACCCGTGATGCGCGCGATATCACGGTTGGTCAGTTCGGCACCATACTTCATCGCCAGCAGTTCGCGTTCGCGCCCGGGCAGCCTGGCAAGCAGTATGGATAAGCGCGCGAACTCATCCTGCCGCTCGGCCATCTGTTCCGGCGCGTTGTTGTCGGTTTCGTCCGTGTGGTAGAGCAGGTCGTCGAGCGACAGTTCGACGCGGCGTTGCCGGTAGTAGTCGATGGCGACATTGCGTGCGATGGTGAAAAGCCAGGTCGAAAACGCGGCCAGATCACGCCGATAGCGCTGGCGGCTGCGCCAGGCCTTCTCGAACGTGGTCGAGGTCAGGTCTTCGGCCAACGCGTCATCGCCCACGCGGTAACGGAAGAAGTTGTACACGCGTGGCAGTTCTGTCGCGTATAGCGTCTCCCAATCCGCCTCGCTAGCAGAGGACGTGAATGAAAGCAGCCCGTTCATATACCAGTGCTGAGTGATCATCGTTCGCTACCCCTATATACGTGGGGGTGGGCTACAGTATCACAGCCTGGTGATCCCTGGTTACGTTATGGCTCCAGCAGCACCCGCTGATGCTCGTCAAACCACTCCGTCACCTCGTCGTCGGGGGCGAGCACCCATTCGATCGACATCATCTTGTTGACGGCGAAGTAGTTGAATCGTTTATCCTTGTCAAGCTTGCGTGCAGCATTGAATTCATTGTTCGCGGCCGCGAAGTCGCGCTTCAAGGCACGGTCAAAGCTGACTGCATAATGAGCGATGCTGCGTTTCTGGTCCAGCGTGCCTACCTGGACCAGGTATTTGATCGTTTCTTCATCCCCAGCGTGCAATGGCATGAAGTTGTACCCCCACAGTCCCCCGATGTAGCGCTCATTTTCCAGTTGTGGGTCGTTAGCTGCATTCAGCGCGTGTTGATGCCAGGCGAGGGCATTGTCCAGATCGCCCGCGTAGCGATAGGCGTCGCCCATATTAATTTCGGTTACCAGGGTGGGTGAGGCCTGGTAGGCGCGTTCCAGGTGGGTGATGGCGCGCTTAAAGTCGGTCAACAGAATGTAACAGAAGCCAAGATTGTTATTGGCGAGCGAGTAGCCTGGGTCCAGCTCCAACGCTTTCGTATAGTTACCCACGGCTTCTTTCAGGCGCAAGCTGCTCTGGTTCGCATATCCCAGGCTCAGATAGCCGCCCACGAAGTTGGGGTTCTGGTCGATGGATTTTTGGAACCACGCGCGTGCTTCCTCTGTATAGCCGATGGATAGGTAAGAGAATCCCTTGAGGAAGTAGACCTGATAGTCATTGGGATAGCGTTCCAGTAGGAAGTCCAGCTTCGCGTTGGCGACGTCGTACGGTATATTTTTCTGGCCTTCCAGCGGCACAAATACTTGCGCTTTGACGGTTCCCAGGGCTGCTTCCGCATCGTTCGGGTTGAGATCCAGGGCGCTCTGGTATGCGGCCTTGGCCGATTCCCACTCGCCATACACCATCATGCGCTCGCCGAGGTCGCGGTAGAACGTCCCGAGTTTTTTGGTGGCAGAGATGTTGCGATACGTTTCGAAGTAATCGACGCCGAATTCCATCTGCACGTAAGCGACGGTCGCCAATGCCATCAGAAAGGACAGCATGGCCCAGTAAGACAGCACAAACTCGGTGAGTTTCTTGACGATCTCCGCGAATTGGTTGCGCTTTACCGGCGGTTCGACGCTGGCTCTTAACGCTTGCAGTTCCTGTTCCAACCGGTGCAGGCGCTCAAGCAGCTCGGGTTTCTCCATGGTGTGCTCATCAAAAGTGCCATAAAGGGCTACAGGGAACGAACGGTGAAATGCTCGAACGTGACGTCAAAGCCGCCCCCATCTGGCGAGGCGCACATGGGGCCGGCGTTGACGGTCTCGGCCGATGTCAGGTGAGCCAGCCGCAGCAGGCTGTACTGCTGGCCGTCAAAGGAGTAGTGCACTTCGACGGCCTCACCCTGGCGCGTCAATCGCAGCCATAAGGAGGGCGGGTTGTGGGGAGCAGGGATGACCGACCAATCAGAGTAATCGCGCGTCACGACGGCGCTGACGTGCTGCACGCCGTCGATATACTCGATGCCGCACTTGATCCAGGTCGTTTCGTCCAGCCGCACCATCAGCCCGGCCTGGTCGTACAGATCGCGGTACTGGCCGTTGATCTTGACTTCGGCCACGAAATTGCCCGTGACGGGCTGGTAGTAGAAGTGCCCGTTGTCGCGGACGAAACCATAGTGCGTCTTGCGCCAGAAGTCACTCTTGGCCTTTGTGGTGACGGCGATGGTTTCGCCTTGCACGTTCCAGTGAGCGGGTTCGTTGAGCCAATTCATATGGATACTCCTGTTCAGGGTTCATTCTGCGCGCTTGGACAGATCGACGGGTTTTCCAGCGTAGGTGCCGCGCACACTGGCGCCATCAGCGCCGGCTTCAAAGGCGAACTGGAACTCTGCCTGGCCCGTGATCGTGGCCTCAACCGCGAAATGGTCTGAATCCCCATCATACTCGCCGTTGCCGGTGATGTGAAAGCCCTGGCTGAAAGCACAGTCATTCAGATTCATTTGATCCACGCCGGATGCATGCTCGATCTGCACCATGCCCCCATACGTGCACCCGACGCGCAGGGTCGTCGCGCCGTCCCAGTACCAATATTCCGGCAGGTGCATGATCTCATCGTAAGCGGATTGCATGGCGTCGAGTGGGTTGGCAAAGGCACTGGCATTCTGTGGCGCGATGGAGGTATAGGACGACGCGACGACGCCTTCGCAGGTGGTTTCGCGCTGCTCCGGCGGCTGGCCCTCGACCAGGAAGGCGGTGACGATATCGTCGGGGCAGGCATCGCCGCGGCCGAAGGTGACGTGTGCGCCACCCTCGGTGACAATCAGGTAGCCGTCGGCGAGATGGTCATAGACGTTGCGGGCGTTGCCTACGGGCGTCAATGGATCGGCCGTTGCGCCGAGCACCAGCGTAGGCACGCCTTCGGCGCGCAAGGGCACCGGACGTTCGTCAGATGATGGGGTGTTGGACGGCCAGAACACACAGGGCAGGTCGCCGTAGAAAATGGAACTCAGGCGCGGCGCGCTGGCGGCCACCGTTTTCCCCGCCTCGATAAAGGCCCTGGCGCGTTGCTGTGGCGTCCCCGTGAAATAGACGTAATCGCTACAGGTGACGGCGTAATAGGCCGCATCCGAGTAGGTGGGGTCGAGCACAGGGGTGGATGTCTCTTCGTCCAGCCCCAGTGCGCTGTAGAGCAGGCGCGCCATGGGGACGATATCCCCATGTGATGCAGCGGCCACGGCTCGTTGGAGCAACATGCGTTCGTCGGGCGCGTTCAGATAGCCGGCCGCGGCGGTATCCAGGTCGGCGCGCGAAAGGGCGCGTGTCGCCGTGGTGCCTGTCACCGTAGAAGCGGCGGAGAGTGGCGCCGGCAGTGGGAATGTGAAGCTGATGGGTTGTTGAGCCAGGCTGGCCGCCAGTTGATCGTAGGCGCGCAACGCCGGGCCAGCGACATCGGCACTGCAGGCCGCATCGGTATCGCATGCTGCCAGCGTTTGCTGCAGGACGCTCTCGAAGGCTTCAGTTGCCTGTTGGGCGAATGTCTGCCCAGGTAGGGTCAAATCGACGGTGCCGTCCAGGATCATTCCAGCCAGATGCTGGGTGTGGGACGCTGCGTAGGTCTGGGCCAGTTGGGTGCCGTAGCTTTCGCCATACAGCCAGAATTGGTCGTCGCCAATCGTCTGCCTGAACCATTCCAGGTCTTCGGCTGCCTGGCGTGTATCCATGTGGCTGACGTCGTCCGCGGCGCCGATCTCCTGGATGCAGGTGGTGGCGAACGTTTGTGCCGCGGCGATGACGTTGGCTTCCTGCTCGGGGGTGTCAGCACGGCCATCTGTGCGGTAGTAAACGGTCGTGGCATTCGGGCAGTTCATCCCGCCCGACAGGCCGATGCCGCGCTGGTCAAAGAACACCATGTCGAAGTGCTCTGGGATGCTTGGGTCGAGCGCATCCGTATAGGAATCCGCCAGTGCCACGCCGGACGAACCTGGGCCGCCCACCGCCGTGACAAACATGCCTGTGCGCTCGCCGCTTGCGGGCAACACGGCGAATACCACATCGATTGTCTGGGTAACGTCGCCGGCCGGCGCAAAGTGGTCGAGTGGCATGGACAGGGTGAGGCAGGTGAATCGCCCGCTGGGGCAGTGATAGGCGCCCAGGCGCTCCAGCGTCTGTGTGATCGGTGTGCCGGAGGTTGGGCCTGCGTCGCGCTGTGCCGTGACCGTCATGGCTGGCGTGGGGCTTGCGACGGTCGCCGTTGCGGGGGCTGTCGCCGTAGGCGCTGGGGTGGGCAACGAGGGTGTGCTGATCTCGGGTTGGCGCGCGCATGCGCTGCTGAAGGCCAGCAGGGCGACCAGTACGCGGGCGCACCGTAGCGCTGGCTTGGGAATCTGTTGCCAGGTCATCATGCCATCAACTCCGCCGCCATGCGGTAGTAGGGCAGGCCATCCTCGCCGGTGAATTCATCGTAGCGCACGAAACCGCGCCGGGCGTACATCTGCCAAGCCCTGGCGTTATCTGTGACCACCGTGAGGTACAGCTTGCACATGCCCCGCCGGCGCATGGCGTCGAGCACCCCATCCATCAGGTCGCGCCCCACGCCTTGGCCGTGGTATTCATCGGCCACGCCCAGGCCGAAGGTCGGTTGGTCCGATGGCAGATCCCACACGAAGCTCCAACCGGCGATGCGGCCACTGGTCTCCTCGACGGCGACGAGGTCGAATTTGGTGTCGACAGCCGCATCGTTGTCGTGAACCACGTTCTCGTACTGCGCCAGCGCCGGGTGCTGGCCGAATGGCGCGAACGTGCGCTTGGAACTCGGGCTCAGGCGCTCGTAGAAGTCATACAGCGCCGGGGCGTCACCTGGGCGCAACCGGCGAATGGCGATGGTTGTGGATGGGTCCATACCCGGTTTATAACCCAATCTTACGCAGCAATCAATGCATATTCCATCGAATCCGCCAATGCCTGCCAGGAAGCGTCCACGATGTTGGTCGAGCTGCCGACCGTGGTCCAACGCCGCGTGGAACTGCGCGTATCGATGGTCACGCGCGTCGTCGCCGCGGTGGCTTTGTCGCTGTCCAGGATGCGCACCTTGTAGTCCACCAGCCGCACGTCGTCGAGTTGCGGATAGTGCGGCAGCAGCGCCTTGCGCATGGCGATGTCGAGCGCGTTCACCGGGCCGTCACCCTCGGCGGCGGTGTGCACCACTTCCCCATTCACCCGCACCTTGACGTTGGCTTCCGACAACAGCCCGCGCCCGTGGCGGTGCTCGACCACCGTCAGGAAGTCGATCAGTTCGAACGGCGGTGTGTAGCCGGGGCGGGCGCGCCGCAGCAACAACTCAACCGAAGCCTCGGCCCCCTCGAAGTAGAAGCCCTTGTTCTCCAGCTCCTTGATGCGCGCCAGCACGCGTTTGGCCTCCTCCTTGTCCACGTCCAGGCCGAATTCCCTGGCTTTATAGGCGATGTTGCCGCGCCCACTCAGTTCGCTCACCAACACACGTTTCTGGTTGCCCACGCGTGTAGGGTCGACGTGCTGGTACGACGCTTCCAGTTTCAAGATGGCGGCCACGTGAATGCCGCCCTTGTGGGCAAAGGCGGCCTGGCCGACGTACGGCGCGCGGATGTCCGGCGCCAGGTTTGCCATCTCCGACACGTAATGCGACAGGTCGGTGAGCCCGCGCAATTGCTCGTCGCTCAGGCAGGTATGCCCCAGTTTGAGCTGCAAGTTCGCGATGGTCGTCAGGATGTCGCAGTTACCGACGCGCTCGCCATAGCCGTTCACCGTGCCTTGCACCTGGGTGCAGCCGGCGCGCACACCCGCCAGCGCGTTGGCGACGCCCACGCCGGCGTCGTTGTGGGTGTGAATGCCGAACTTGAGCGCCGGGTACTGCGTGCCGAGCGCCGAGAGGGTCGTGCGTACGATTTCCTCCACTTCCCAAGGCATCGCGCCGCCGTTGGTATCGCACAGGACGAGCCAATCCGCGCCCGCCTCGGCCGCGGCGCGCAAAGTCGCCAGGGCATAATCCCTGTCCAGCTTGAAGCCGTCGAAGAAGTGTTCGGCGTCGTGCATCACCTCCTTGCCCTGCGCCTTGAAGTAGCCGACGCTGTCGCGGATCATGTTGAGGTTTTCGTCCAGGCTGGTTTCGAGCACGTGCGTGACGTGCAGCCGGCTGGTCTTCGCCACCATGGTGATCACCGGTGTGTGCGCATCCAGCAGCATCCTGATCTGCGGGTCGCTCTCGCACCGGCCGTGGGCCTTGCGCGTGCTGCCGAACGCGGCCAGCCTGGCCTGCTGGAAACAGATGTCGCGGGCGCGGTTGAAGAATTCGGCATCCTTGGGATTGCTGCCGGGCCAGCCGCCCTCGATGTAGTGCATGCCGAAGTCGTCCAGCCGTTGTGCAATGCGCAGCTTATCGTCGACGGACAGATTGATGCCTTCGCCCTGGGTGCCGTCTCGAAGGGTCGTGTCATATAGATACGTCGCCATGGGTACACTGCTCCTGGAAAAACAAAAGAGCCCTCCTGTCTCGGAAGGCTCTTGAACGGATACCGAAAACGCAACGGTCAGCTAGCCACAGCCCGCCATCCTCGACCAGGCATCGACTCGCGCCTCGGTGATCGAGCCGCGAGTCCACATAATGGCGATGGTCGAAATGCTGATTGCGTGCATGACTTGGGCGGGAAGTATAGTGAAAGTTGGCTGGTTGTCAAATAACATGAAGGTTCGGGCTCACATGCCCGGCGGGGCGCCGGCGGTTGTCAGGGCGTTGTGACAA
>JAMDDR010000479.1 GCA_023488685.1 Chloroflexota bacterium
CATCGGCTTTGGAACAAACTCGTCGAACCGCCGGACCATATCCCCATTTCGCAGCGCCGTCACGCGCAATTGCTGTCCGCGTTCCTGGTCGCCATCATTGCGCTGGGGGCAGTTTATGAATTGTCGTATCTCTGGTTCGGGCCGACGAGCAGTAGCTTCTTGATTGAAGTGGGGATCTCCTTTGGCACCCTGATCGTACTGGGGGCGATCTATGGCTTGTGCCGGGCTGGGCATGTCGTTCTATCTGCCGCGCTGACGGTGGCCATCATGTCACTCGGCGTGTATGCCATCGTGTTCATCGCGATAGAGGACCCGAACATGGTGCACATGCTCAATTTCCTGGTCATACCGTTATTGATCGGCAATATCTTTTTCGGGGGCAAGCGGATTCTGCTGACCGTCGCCATCTATAGCATTGGGATATTCGCGCTACCCGTCTTCCTTCCAGGCGTAAAGCCGAACGACCTGATCGTCGGCCCAGTCTCATTCCTGTGGATCACGGCGTGCATCATCGTGATCACAAACCGTCACCGCGACCAGGTGGAACGCGATCGGCAGCGTGATCTGGTCACGAGCGAGAGGCGTTTCCGTGCCCTCATCGAGCACATCGGCGATGGTATCGAGCTCATCGATGCCAGGAGCCGGGTGCGGTACATCAGTCCTTCCGCCCAGCGCATTCTCGGTTACACGCTGGCTGATTACGAGGGGGACACGGGCCTGGAACTGATCCATCCCGACGATCGCGCTGCAGCCGTGGCAACCATGGACCTGGTCGTCCGGTCTCCCGGCCAGCCCATCCATGCAGCCTATCGGTTGCGTCACAGAGAAGGCGTGTGGCGCTGGATCGAAGGGACGTTGGCCAATTTCCTCGACGATCCGGCCGTGGGAAACATCGTGGTCACTTTCCGTGATGTCACTGAGCGCAAACAACGCGAGCGTGAACTGGAAACCATCGCCACCATCAGTGCCGCCTTACGCACGGTGCCGAATCGAGCCGGGGTATTGCCGGTTGTTCTCGATCAAGCCATGGCGTTGCTGAATGCCAGGGGCGCGGCACTGGTCCTGCGCGACCCAGCCCATGACCATACGGGGGTCGAACTGGGCCGAGGCGTTTGGGCGCACACCACCGGCCGGCCCATCCCCGCGGGCGAAGGCATCACCGACCAGGTCATGGGCACCAATCAACCCTACCTGAGTAACGACGCGTGGAGCGATGCGAGCTTTGGCAGCGCCCAGGCGCACGGCGGTCTGCACATCGCCGTCGTTCCTCTTGCGGCCCAGGAATACGTCATCGGCGCTCTGTGGATGGGGCTTACCGACAGCGTCACGGAGAACGACGTGCGCCTGCTCACGGCCATCGCCGACATCGCGGCCAGCGCCATCCATCGCGTGACGCTGTTCGAGCAGACCGAACAACGCCTGCACCGTCTGACTGCCCTGCGTGCGATCGACACCGCCATTACTGCCAGCCTGGATTTGCGTCTCGCCCTCGACATCTTATTGGAGCAGGTGACGACCCAGTTGGGAATAGACGCCGCCGGCGTGTTGTTGCTGGATCCGCACCTGAAAGTGCTGCAGTTCGCCGCCGGGCGCGGCTTTCGCAGCCGGACCATTGAACGTTCACGCGCACGGCTGGGCCAGGGATATGCCGGCAGCGCCGCGCTCGAACGGCGGACGATCGCCATTCCCAATCTGCGTGAAGCCGAGGGATTCGACCGCGCGTCCATTCTGGAAGGCGAGGGGTTCGCCACCTATTTCGGCGTGCCGCTCATCGCCAAAGGGGATGTAAAAGGCGTGCTCGAAGTGTTCCACCGCACGCCGGTCACCCCCGATGCAGACTGGCAGGATTTCCTGGACCTGCTGGCCAGGCAGGTGGCCATCGCCATCGATAACGCAGAACTGTTCGAGGATTTGCAACGCTCCAACCAGGAGTTAATCCTGGCGTATGCGGATCGCCTTTCTACGCCCGGCGCTGGACATCCCCTATTGCCATCATGAAAAGTGGGACGGCACAGGTTACCCACGCGGTCTGAAGGGCGAGCAAATCCCGCTGGTAGCGCGCGTCTTCGCAGTCGTGGACGTGTGGGACGCGTTGAAGAGTGACCGCCCGTATCGCCCTGGCTGGCCCGCCGGGAAGATACTCGAACACATCCGCGCCGGGACGCATTTTGACCCGCAGGTGGTGGAGGCGTTTCTGAACATGTTGGATGAAGAGCGTCTGAACGACGTTGCGGGCCGTATCACCTCGGGAGATGGCAATGATTGGGGATGACGAGCAAAGGCTGCGTGAATCGCGCCAGTACTGGGACCATGCAGCGGCGACGTTCGATGAAGAACCGGATCATGGTTTGCGTGACCCGATCGTGCGCAGCGCGTGGATGAACCGCCTTGCCGGCTGGCTTCCAACGACACGTGCAACGATACTGGATGTGGGCTGCGGAACGGGCTCGCTCAGCGTCGTGCTCGCCGAACTGGGTCACGAAGTCACGGGAATCGATCTGTCGCCGGCGATGGTTGCGCGGGCCGAGGCAAAGGCGCCGACGGCCGGGCAGCGGATAACGCATAAAGTGATGGACGCTGCGAATCCACAGCTTGTGCCCCAGCGATTCGATGTGATTGTATGCCGGCATTTGCTGTGGGCACTTCCGGCACCGCCATTGGTGCTGCGGCGCTGGGTCGAGCTGCTGGCGCCGGCGGGGCGACTCTTGCTGATCGAAGGATATTGGAAGACGGGCGGTGGCCTGCACTCGTATGAGATCGTCGAGGCCCTCCCGGCTTCGTTGACCGGTATCCTGGTTCAGGATCTGAGCGGCCAACCAGAGCTTTGGGGTGGCTGGGTGACGGACGAGCGGTACGCCGTGATCGCCGATCTGTCTGCTGCAGCTTAGGAACACAGACAGGATTGCCGTTACAATCGCATAGCGTGACTAGGAGGTGACTATGGCGTCCGTAAGGTTTTTCGCGCCGGACACAGATGCTTACGTTGCCAGTGTCGAACGGCATATTGACGAGTTCGAGGAACTGACCGGTCATACCGCGCATCTGAACATCATCGCCAGCGATCAGTATTTTTCGAACAAGATCCATGCGTTCCTGGCCGGGGACGGCGCGGCGGATGTGTACATGTCCGGCCCCGTGCTTTTATGGGAGCACGCCGCCGCGGGTCTCGTCGAGCCATTGGATGACTTCATTAAAAGCGCCAAAGACAGCTACCATCCTGAAGACTTCCTGGACGCTTTATTGAAGGCCAACCGATGGACCGGGCGTTTTGGCGACAAACTCGGCTCAGGCCCTCTGCTGGAGATCCCAGTCAACTGCGAATCCTATAACCTCGCCTACGTTCCAGAGATCCTGAGTCGATGCGGAACAGAGATCCCCACCACGTGGGACGAGTTTTTCAGCGTCGCAAACCGGATTACGGAGAAAATCGGCGCGCCGGTGCGTGGTTTCGGGCAGCGGGGCGTTTTCGTGTGGCATACCGTTTATACGGGTTACGCGACACAATTCTGGTCCTATGGCGCTACGGACTTCGACGAATCAGGCCGTTGCGCCATCGCATCCCCTTCTGGGGTGAGAGCCACCCAGGCCTTTATCGCCGCGTTGAAATCTGCGGGGCCGCAGGACTGGCCAAATCAGCGCTGGTATGAGCTCGCGCTGGACTTCGCCAAAGGCAACTATGGGTTGCTGGTCGACTCAGACCACTACGTCGCCTTCTTTGAGAACCCCGAGCAGTCGAGCCTGGTAGGCAAGATTGGCTATGCGCTGCCGCCCGCAGGCCCCAGCGGTCTCAGGAAACCCAACCTGTGGACCTGGTCGGTTGTCATGAACGCCCGATCCCGCAACAAAAGGGCCGCGTGGGACTTCATCGAGTGGGCGACCAGCCGCGCGTTTCTATTGCGTTCGGCCTTCGAAGGCAACATGAACCCGACACGTGTGAGTGTCTGGGACGATCCGGCGTTTATCGAACGCACGCAGCCATGGGGAGACTTCTACAAGGTCTCCAGGCAACTCGTGACGGATCTGCCGGGTGCTCGTGACGCCCGCCGCCAATTACCTGGATATCGCCACCCGTTGGACCCAAGCGCTGCGAGAGGCATATGCAGGTGCGGACACGGTGCAAGGAGCCCTTGAAAAAGCAGCGCGGGACATCGATGGGATGGTAAGAAAATGAACCAATTTCCTCACTTCGAATTGAACGGACAGATCGCGCTGGTCACGGGTGCGGCCCGCGGTCTGGGTCGTGCCATTTCGCTCGCGCTGGCAAACGCAGGCGCCGATGTCGCCTTGGGATTGCTGGATGTCAATCGAGAAAAAGCACTCTCCCAGCCCGAGTTTCGCGCGGATGTGATTGAACGGATTGCGGCACTGCACCGTATCGGCGAGCCGATGGAGGTCGCCGGTGCAGTGGTCTTCCTTGCCTCCCCCGCGGCGTCACTCATCACGGGTGAAACGATTCTCATTGATGGTGGCTGGACCGCGCGTTGATTCCAAATTGGCACGGCGCTCTTCCTGCGCCTGGGGCAGGTCGCGCTCCAGCGGTAATCGCATCAAACTGCACAAGCTTCATGTATAAGATTGCAACAGGAACACAGCATGCAAGAAAAAGCATCTGGCGCTATTGTGAATCCTGAATGGAGACAGTCGCTGCAGGACCCGGTGAGAGAAGGGCTGCTGCAGCGAAATGAAGCGCCCGACCTCGACAGCATCCGCACTCTGTTTCCACCCACGACGGGTGACGCTGCGTTCGACAAAAACGTCATTGCCGGGAATATCGAGAGGCTGCAGACTATTCCGACTGTTGACACGGGACACGCCTTTCTGGATCTTTCTGTGAAGACCGGCCTCGCTTTCATCGATGCCACTTTTCAGGGGGATCATCCCAAATATGGCATCCAAGAATACGGCGAGAGTTATCACGATGGCTTCCCGCCGATCATCATTGCGGCCGTGGATGCGCTATCGGCCTGGGGGTTGAACACGCGTGCCATCCAGATCTTCCGCTATTGGCTGGCGACCTTTGTGCGTGCAGATGGCACCATCGCCTATCCAGGCACATCGTTGGCGGAACTGGGGCAACTCCTCCACACGGCTACGCTTTTGGCAGACCGGGCCGACACACAGGCCTGGTGGCAAGACGGGTTCCCGGCATTAGACCGAATTGCCGAAACCCTCCTGGCTCTGCGGCGCGAGGCATCCTATACCAATTATCGTTACTGGCCGGAGCTTCTTTCCAGCGGTATCCTCCCGGACCAAATGGCAAACCGCGTCGTTGACGCCCGCCTGGCCGCTGGCGGCCAGTTCTGCGGCATGACCCGTTTCGAAGACTGGCTGGACGATTGGCCACTGGCCGACTATCTCTACGCGCTGTGGCGATTAGGCAGAAAGCGGGATTTCGCGCTCTCGCTTTACGGACATGTCGCTTATCATCAGGCCGCAGGCCATCTAACCGCCTATGAGCAGGTCACGTTGCCACCAGGGAAGAAGAAGGCCGCATACTGTCTGCCCTGCCAGTTGGTTGCCGCGCGGGCAGCGCGCCTCCTGGTGAGACAGTGAGACAGCACCGTCGTGCCCGCTGCCGCAGCCCGCACGCGGTTGGCGTGGGGAAGGTGATTGACCCTATGGCACTGCTTCACCCCCTCAGCATCTCCGCCAGCCAGCTTCCCTGTAACTCGCCGTCCAGCGACCAGGCGGTCGGGTAGCCGGCAAGGACCCACAGCTTGACGCCCTCGGCGAAGTACTCGGGGTTTCCCGCGCTCGCCGCCTGGGGGGCCACGAGGCCCAGGCCTTCCGGCTCGTACGGGAATACCTCCCGCCACGGGCGCCCGTCCGCTGTGAAGTTCACATCGCCGATCGGGTGCGCCAGCTCGTGCACCACTGTGCCATACACTTCCACCAGGCTGCGTTTTTTGTCAAACGCCTCGTCGAAGAACGTGATCCTGTCAAGCTCGCGTTGCGCCGTCGTGCCGGGGTAAAGCGTCGAGTGACTGCCGCGGACGAAGTATATCGTGGCGTTCCCCAACAAAGCCTTCAGCCGTGGCCCGCCATGAAGGTCGCCAATCCTGTGCATGAACTTCACCACCGCTGTCGTGACGAGCGTGAGCTCGTTCCAGCGCCAGTTCCTGTCCCCGTTCTCCCAGGCGATGCCAGCTTCGCCCAGCACCTCGGCGAAAAGGTCCTTGTCCGGGAAGCTGGGCTGCTTCCCCTGGTACTCATATACGAACGCATGGCCGTCCCAGAAGAACCCATGTGCCTCGTAACGGCGGGCCTGCCAGCGCCACTCGACTCGCACCTGGGAAGAGGCCGTCTGCGTACACTTCGGCGCCGCCTGGGCCGGTTCGGCCGAAACATGCGCGCTCAAAACGATCAGGCTGATGGTGAGATGAAGTTTTCCGTTCATTGCCTTTCCCTCCAGGGTGCGGACTGTGTTGAACCCTTTCTAGGAAAAGCGGTGTGTGAAAAGGTGACCTGGCGTGCCAGTGGCGTGTCAAGCCAGGGCGATGTGCCAAAATGTGACTTTTCGTGTCATTGGACGAAAATACAGATAGGTATTCGGCCGCCAAGTGGCGGCTGAATCACAAGTAGGGTGGCGAACAGGTCGCGGTACAACACGAGTGTCACAAGGAGGCATGCATGACAGGACAGATGACAGGTAAGGTCGCCCTCATCACCGGGGGCAGCTCGGGGATCGGCAAAGCAACTGCAGTGATGTTGGCGCATGATCCACAAGCCGAAGGGCGGATGCTTGTTCATCAGCCAATCGGTCGACTGGGCCGGGCTGAGGAAGTGGCCCAGGCCGTGGTGTGGTTGTGCTCGGATCGAGCTTCGTTGGTCATTGGCACTGCATTAGCCGTCGATGGCGGATACCTCGTGATCTAGACATGAACACAACAAAGCGCCGGACGCTTCGCCCGCCAGGCTCGCGAGTGTTCCAGGTGCTGTACAACATAGGGCTTGGCCCAATCGTCGGCAGGCTGGTGCTGTTGCTGACGACGACAGGACGCAAGACAGGGTTGCCACGGGTCACCGCTGTCCAATATGAGGAGATTGACGGCGCAATCCACGTGGGATCGTCGCGGGGCACACACGCCGATTGGTTCCGCAACATCCTCGCCAATCCACGCGTGCGTGTGCGCGTGAAGTCGAGACAGTTCACTGGAATTGCAGAACCAGTCACCGACCCTGCGCGCATTGCGGATTTCCTGGAGTACCGCCTGCGCAAGCACCCGGCGATGATAGGCCGGATTCTACAAGCCGACGGACTGCCGCCACACCCTGGCCGTGCGGAGCTTGAGCAGTATGCAACCCAGTTGGCAATGGTCATCATCCGGCCGGACCAGAGGCAGCGATAATCGTCAGCATCTAAACTTGTAGGAGCACCATCTTGCCCAGCGTCATCACAGATCTCAACCAGGTTACTCCCGAATGGATCACGCAAGCACTTCGCCACAGCGGGAATCTCCCGTCCGGTGAGGTTACCTGCTTGCGTGCTGCATCTGAATCGTCATATACCTCGACGGTCGTGCGTCTGGCAGTGACCTATTCAGATGATGCTCCACCCATGGCGCCGCACCGCTTGTTTTTGAAACTGGCCCGGCTCGATTCGCAGCAAAGGGTGGTCGGAAGCACGCAACGGCGCCGTGAAGTCAAGTTCCACAACAAGGTGGCCGAGATGATGCCGCATGCGCCGGTCGCCCGCTGTTACCAGGCCGTGTATTGCCCGGAGACGGGCGCTGCCCACCTGCTCTTTGACGACGTTTCCGAGACGCATTTTGGTGGTTCTCCCGCCATTGTGATGAAGCATAACGAGTTGTGACGGCTTCGCACAGACAGACATATACGGGGCTCAGGCGGGATTGGAATACCCAGCCATCAAACTGAG
>JAMDDR010000494.1 GCA_023488685.1 Chloroflexota bacterium
GGTGGCGTGGCGGGCTGGCTAGCTAGCATCGTCATGCATACTCGATTGGGCCTGCTGATGGACATTATCGTCGGCATCATCGGTGCCGCTATCGGCGGGTTCCTCTTCGGACTGCTCGGCGCATCGGGCGTTAGCGGCTTCAATCTCTGGAGCCTGCTGGTGGCGTTTGTCGGCGCTCTGGTGCTGCTGGCTTTGTTCCGTTTGGGAAGCAGGAGGTAATGCCCAAGGCTCGCCGTCACCACGTGTCTCAGTTCGCACTTTCCGCAGGTTCCGGCGCGCTATTGAGTACGCAATTGCTGCTGGTGTTTTGATTCTGCTCGGTCGGCAAGCTGTTCGATTTTGGCCTCTACCGCTTCAATGGGCGAACGGCAAGGCGCGCGTGCCGCAAGAGGTCAACCCGAAGGACCCCAAGGGCTGGTACGCGCGGAAACGGTCGACGCCGGCTGCCGCCATGGTCTTCACGGCCCCGGGCATCCCGATGCTCTTCCAGGGCCAGGAATTCCTCGAAGGAGACTGGTTCCGCGATACTGTCCCCCTGGACTGGGACCAGCGCGAGGAGTTCCACGGCATCGTTCGATGGCAGATGGGTTGGTGTTGGGAGAAGGGCCGCTACACATCAGTATCCAGCGGCGCGCTCTGGCAGTGATGGCCGGCGAACCGGCGCCATAGGCACTGCCCGGCCTTGGGCATGTTCCTTGAGGAGTTGCCCATTGCAGCATACCGCCACCACGAAGCATGAAAATCATAGGCCGGGATTGCGCAGTCCCGCATGCTTTTCGCGGGAGGAGATTAGGGGATTTCTTTTTGTCCTATCTCCTAATCCCCAAATCCCGGCAGACTATTTTCTTGGGAACAAACCGGCGAATATATGGAGCGGAGAGAGTCTGTCTGAAGATGAAACTCGCGGCGCCTGGTGAGATGTGACCCTTCTGGCGAAGGGGAATCGACCGATTGCCTGGCTGGTGGGCCTCACGGATCAGTTGTTATCGAAATGAAGGTGAGGAGTACATCCTATGAATGCGAATGATGAACAGCCACCCCCTCCGGCCTTTTGGAGCCGCTCCGCTGCCGAGATGCTCCAGCAACTTCAAACGGCGCAGGAAGGATTGACCGGCGATGAAGCCAGACAACGGCTCGCCCGCTATGGCGCCAATCGCCTCAAGCCCCAAAAGCGGTCGGATACGCTTACGCTCCTGGTGGCTCAATTCAAGAGTCCGATTATCCTTATACTCTTCTTTGCCACGGGATTGTCATTTTTTCTACAAGATCCCGTTCAAGCTTCGATCATCCTTACCATTGTCCTGGTCAGCGGCCTGCTCGGGTTTTGGCAGGAGCGCAGTGCCACCAACGCGGTCGAGAAGTTGCTTGCCATCGTGCAAATCAAAGCGGCGGTGCTTCGCGATGGAGCCTCCAAAGAGATCCCGGTTGAAGAGATTGTGCCCGGAGATATCGTCATCCTGGACGCCGGGGATATCGTCCCCGGAGACGGTCTGATTCTGGACTCCAAAGATCTTTTCGTTGATGAAGCCATGCTGACGGGTGAAACGTTTCCGGCAGAGAAAGCGATGGCGGTATTGCCGGCAGAGACACCGCTCGGTCAGCGGACGAACGCGGTCTGGATGGGAACTCATGTGGTGAGCGGCAGTGCACGCGCACTGGTGATACGCACAGGCAAGGAAACCGAGTTCGGCCAGGTGTCCGAGCGGCTAAAACTCAGGCCGCAGGAAACGGAATTTGAACATGGCATACGGCGATTTGGCTACTTCCTCATGGAAGTCACGCTGGTGTTGGTGGTAGCCATCTTCGCCATCAACGTCTATCTGGCGCGTCCGGTCCTGGACTCGTTTCTCTTTTCCCTGGCACTGGCTGTTGGGCTAACCCCACAATTGCTACCGGCGATCATCAGCATCAACCTCGCGCATGGTGCCAAACGGATGGCTCAAGAGAAGGTGATTGTCAAACGGCTCACTTCGATTGAAAACCTCGGCAGCATGAGCGTGATCTGCTGCGATAAAACCGGCACCATGACCGAAGGGGTCGTGCACCTGCAATCCACCCTCGATGTGGAAGGCGCTCCAAGCGACAAAGTCCTTCTCTACGCTTATCTCAATGCTTTCTACGAAACCGGCTTCACGAACCCAATTGATGATGCCATCCGCACCCATCACCAGTTTGACCTGTCCGGCTACCGGAAGATGGACGAGATCCCGTATGATTTCCTTCGTAAGCGCCTGAGTATCCTGGTTTCGCATGACGATGCACATCTGATGGTGACCAAAGGCGCGCTGGCGAACGTGCTCGCCGTCTGTTCGTCGGCGGAGGCGGCAGGGGGAACCGTCGTCGACATCGCCACGGTGCGGGAACGGATCCAGCAGCACTTTGAGGAGTTGAGTAACCAGGGCCTGCGTGTGCTCGGCATCGCTACCAAAGACATGGGATCGGTGTCACTCATCACGAAGGATCACGAGGCGGGCATGACGTTCCTGGGTTTCCTCGTTCTTTTTGATCCACCCAAGCCCGGTATCATCGAGACCATCATCCGCCTGAAAGACCTCGGCGTGTCACTGAAGATCATCACGGGAGACAACCGCCTGGTCGCGGCCAACGTTAGTCAGCAGATGGGATTGTCGAAGACGGGCATTGTCACAGGTGCAGACATCCGCCAGATGAGCGATGACGCGCTGCTCAAGCGTGTGGTTGACGTGGACATCTTCGCCGAGATCGAACCCAATCAGAAAGAGCGCATCATCCTCACCCTGAGGAAGGCCGGACAAGTCGTAGGGTATATGGGAGACGGCATCAATGATGCCTCAGCGCTCCATGCGGCCGATGTTGGCATTTCCGTTGACAGTGCCGTGGATGTGGCCAAAGATGCGGCGGATATCGTCTTGCTGGAGAAGGATCTGGGCGTTCTTGTGCAGGGCGTACGTGAAGGGAGGACGACCTTTGCCAACACGCTGAAGTATGTGTTCATGGCGACCAGCGCCAATTTCGGAAACATGTTCAGCATGGCCGGGGTATCCCTCTTTCTGCCATTTCTCCCATTGCTGCCCAAGCAGATCTTACTCACCAACCTGATGACCGATTTCCCGGAGATGACGATCGCCAGCGACAATGTGGATAGCGAGATGATTGGCCGTCCTCGACGCTGGGACATCAAGGCGATTCGCAAGTTCATGGTTACCTTCGGCCTGGTGAGTTCGGTGTTTGACTACCTCACCTTTGGTGTGCTTCTGCTCATGCTTCATGTGACGCAGGATCAATTCAGAACCGGCTGGTTTGTGGAGTCTGTTGTTTCGGCGTCACTGATTGTGCTTGTTATTCGAAGCCGGAAACCTTTCTTCAAGAGCAGACCGGGGAAACCTCTGTTGGTGGCGACTCTGTCGGTCGTTGCCGTCACCCTGATACTGCCCTTCACCCCACTGGTGGAAGTTTTTGGATTCAGCCGGCTGCCTGTTGCGTTCCTTCTGATCATAGCGGTGATCATAGCTTTCTACATCATCACAGCGGAAATCGTGAAGAGGGTGTTCTACCAGAAGGTGAGACTGTGAAGGGGAGCCTGCAAGAGACTGGAAGGACATTTTTGGTAACATTTTAGATGACAGAATGCGCCCCGTTCGGCAGAGCGGAGTGACGGCTCCTAACTCTCCCAGCGGGCGATCAACTCCGGCTTCAGCTGCTCGAACAGCCTCGCCTGGGCCTGTACGATATCCCGCTCGAAGGTTGCCACGCCCATCGTCCGGCTGCGCACCACCATGCCGGCGGTGTGCCCGTAGTACAGAGGCACCATTGAGTCAATGACCCGGTTGCGATCCAGCCCGCTGCGGTTGTAGGCCACTGCATAATCCAGAACAATATCGGCCCACTCTGCGGCGTCGAAATGGAACGACTCAGCGTCCCGTCCGATGATTTCCTCCAACACGCGACGGTTGGATGGCGACAGAACGGCATCCCATGTCTCACTCCACTCACGACGTCCGTTGCGTAGCTTGCCGATCATCGCCTCCAGGCTGACGGGCACCGGTTCCGGCTGGACTTCGTGGGGCGTTCCATACAGACGTACCGGCCGGGAACCCCTGACCGCTTTCCATTTGCTTTCGTAACGCTGCATCAGCCCAAAGAGCGTACCGACGACCTGGCGAAACATGGGGCCCAGCGCTTCCGCCGGGTCCTTGGTATCGTGGATTTTTGCTCCCAGGTAGGTCTGGCACACCCTGGCGCCCTCGTTGATCGCCGTGGTGGTCATCCAGACGTCAATGCCGTAACGCGCCACGTCGGTCTCCCACACGTCCTGTCCCAGGTAAGCATCAAGAAGCCAGGACGCCACGGCGAAGTCACCTCCGATCGGCTGGCGCATGTCCACCCCGTATAGCATGCGGGTCATCGGATAAACGATGTTGTTGGTGATGGTGCCGTCATATTTGTCGCGCACGTAGTAGGGTGCTACGTAGTCGTGCTCACCCGCGACAACTGGCCGGCCCAGCAGCTCGACCCACTCCGGTGTAATGCTGCGCAGGTCGCTGTCCAGGACGATGCACAGCCGCGCGTCCAGGCGCCGCGCCGCCTCGAAGATGGCGCGCAGGGCGCTACCCTTGCCGGGTACCCCCTGATATCGGCCGGCGATGACCTCGACACCGGCGGGCACGGGCGCCTGCAACACGGCCCGGCACGTGCCGTCGGCGGAACCACCGTCGGAATTCACGACGACCGGTTTCAGGTTCGGGGAAATATCGTACCATGCCCCGGGCAGTCGTCTCAACCACGTGGGCGATCGTCCCGGCATTATTGTAGCTGGGCACACCCACCAGAATATCGGCGCGTCCTATTCCGTCCAGGTGCCCAACAGTCTCCTCACCCCATGCAGTCTCATAAGCCATGCGTTCCCTCCGCTCAGAATAGCACAACGGATCACCTATGCCGTCTCACATTCCTGGCCAGGTTCTGAACCCGAAGTCGTTCAGAGACAAGAGCGGTCAGGCGCTGTTCCAACGTGTGATACGAATAGTAGACGCGACCCAGCTCATAATTGTGCTCCGTCATTTCAGCCACCAGGCCAGGATCGCGCAACGCGGCGCGTACCTGGTTCACAACGGCATCGGTGATGAAATCCTCGAAGCCGATCACCTTGAACCCCTTCGGCTGGATATCCGTCCGGAAGATCTCGTAGATGCCCAGTACGATGGGTCGTTTGTAGTAGATGGCTTCCAGGAAGGCATTGCCGAAGCCTTCCACAAGAGAAGGGTACGTAACCAGGTCGGCCTGTCCGTAGACATCGGCGATGCCGTAGACCTTCTTGCCGTCCGATATCTGGCCCCGTTGATGATTGATAATGCCCGACGTCAGAATCACCCGCACACCCATCAGCCGGGCGTACTCCAGCACGTAATCCTGATAGGCGGAGCCCTCATCGCCGGAGGCGTGGGAAATCACCAACACGCAATCGAGGTCCAATCGTCTTGCCATCTCGACGGACTTCTCAATGCGCTTGCGGGGAACGATGCGCGTTGGCTGCAGCAAGAAATACTCCCCGTCCCCAACGCCCAAGACGGCGCGCAGATCCGCGGCGTATCCATCCGGCACAGGGACGCGCGACTCGAAATCCATCACGTTGGGGATTAGTGTCGAAGTCGCACCCGTCCGTAATGCGAGCTGGCGCCCGGCGAACGAGTTGATGACCACATGCTGGATAGAACGCAGGGTGGGGGGAAAGGCAGCGCGCAGGTAATCGTCAGCCGCGTTGATGGCATAGCGCTGTCGTTCCCATGCGAAATCATGGTGGTGAGCAATGGTAGGGAAGTACCCCTCCGCGATGAACTCCGTCAGCGCCAGCCCAAGAGGCACATTCATCGGCAAGGACAGGGCGTTTTCCACGATCAGCAAGTCCAGGTCGAACTGATGAGTGAACCTGTACAGATGCTCCTTCAAGTGATCCTTGATCCGCTGGACTTTGCGGGAAGTTTCCGGCGTGCGGGTATGATTGTCGAACAGATCAGCCGTCAGTGCCAGGATGTCAGGGTGGTTGAAATGAGCTTCGGGCACCACGTAGGAACGCTCCGGCGGCCAATCCGACTCGCCCGCAAAGAAGAAACATTGATCACCCAGACTGGACAGGATATTGCACCATTTGGCCGTCTCCAAAGAAACGCCGTCCGTCCCGGCCAGGCGCGTCGAGACAAAACCGATGTTACCGCGCTTCAGTTTCACGTGTACCCCCTTGCTTCGTCGCCGGTTGAGTGGTGTGATCCCGAACGTCGTGCACTCGATCCTCTTCTCCGGCGTTCAACCCCCGTATGCTGCGGTACTCCGGCAGAGAGATCATGGGCGGCCGTTCGTGTTCGTGGATTTCAACCGCCTCCAGGTAGAAGTGGCCCGGACGGTAGCGGATCAGGTTCATTGTTTCGTTGATCTCCTCCAACAGCTGTATCTTGTGCCGCTGCTCGAGCCGCCTGATCGCCACCTGGATGATGGCGAATGACATTTTCGAGAGTGACGGCAACGGCTGGTTGCGGTGGATTCGCTCTAACAGATCCACCTGCGCGATGGCCGGCAGCCCGCAGTTCTCCAGGATGTCAACGAGCAACCCGGTCTCCACGCCATAGCCGGTGAAGAACGGCAACCGTTCGAGCGCCTGCCGCCGCCCGGCGTATTCGCCTGCCAGCGGTTGAATCACGCCTGAGAGTTCCGGGAAGAAGAGATTCACAAGGGGACGCGCGGTCAGTTCCGTGACACGCCCGCCGCCACCCGACAACATCTTGTCGCCTTGCCGTAGAGGACGCTGATAGAACCCCTTCACATACTGGATGCGCGAGTCACGCAGCAATGGCCCCACAATGCCATACACAAAGCGAGGATGAATGTTCCTTATATCTGTGTCTATCCAGGCCACAATGTCCCCCTTGAGGACATACAGGCTCTTCCACAAGGCTTCCCCCTTGCCTCGATAGTTGCCGTACCGGGGCAGAATGTCCCGCGTCGAATAGGTCGGGATGCCCATCTGCGCCGCTATCTGGCAGGTGCGGTCCACCGAACCGGAGTCAATCAACACGATCTCATCCAGCAGTGGTACCTCATCCATCAGCGCTGTCTTGATCGCCTCAACGACACTGCCTACCGTTTCCTCCTCATCCAGGGCGGGCAGGCCCACGCTGATGGTCAGGCCCTGTTCGCGTTTCAGATCAACCAGTCTCTTCAGGTCAGTAAATTCGTCGCTGCGGAAGGTGTTTTCGGCGAACCACCTATCCACGACCACGGCGATGGGCCGATCCTGCGCCGCATACTCCTCCGGCTCAATCTCAGCTGGCGACGCAGGTGGCGGTGCAGCGGCCTTGACCACGATAAGCGTGCTGTTGATGCCCCTCGTCACCGCCTCAAGCACCGGGCCGCCCCAGGAGGCAGGCGGCGGCGTCCGGGTCGAGGCCCCCATAACGACTACCTGGTGCTGATTGCCTCGTTCGATGATGGTATCTGCGACATCACCGTGGGTGGTCACTGTCCGAGACAGGCCATCCAGACTGCGCAACGTGCCGGCGAACGTGTCGAACCGGTGCGCCGCTGCCGGGCTTGGCGGATTGCCCGCCTCGTGCAGCAACGTGACTGTGCCATTCGTCGCCCTGGCGAGCGCGTACGCCGTGCGCAATGCCATGGCCGAATGGGGACCTGCACGCACCGGCAGCAGGATGCGTTGCACCGACTGCCAACCGGGTGAGTTTGCCATCTCGTCGCTCAGACGCACTGCTACCACCTCGCAGGGAGGAGTACGCAGGCGCGGATCCGCCATGTCGCCCGCAGCCGTT
>JAMDDR010000093.1:0-1998 GCA_023488685.1 Chloroflexota bacterium
TGGAGTTTCGGGGCTGTAGCTCACTATGGCAACTATTGTTATAGTGAGGTATTTGTATAGTATAAGCTGAAGTCAGTAAAAGTCAACTGGCTGAATTGTTGAGGGTGCGCGTCACGTTTTTGCGTTAGGCCACTCTGATGAGGGACGATAGCGCGCCTTGCCCAGGGGGCGGTCACGCCAGGAGGTGCCGGCGCGCAGTTTGAAACCGGGCGGCAAGCGCGGCTCCGACGGCGGGGTGTGCTCAGGGGGGCGCGGGGCGGGTGCGGGGGGAGGGGTCGATGGGCGTGCGGGACGGCTCCCTTGACCCCCTTGACGCAGGTGCGCCGCGACTTGAGCCCAGCCTTCCTCCCAACGATCGTTACAGACCAGGGTGCGCAGCGCGGCCATCGGATTGACCTGCTCGCGCGCCCAGCGCATCCCGGTGCCTTTCAGGCGGCACTCAATCACGTACGTGTGGCAGGCCTCCCCGGCCCCGCTGCCAATCGGGTAGCCCGCGCGCTGGAAGGCCGCATAGTCGATCTGGTCGCGCCGGGTGCGCAGGTAGTTCAGACTGGTCGCGATGACCTGACGCTCGGGTGCCGCCAAGTGGGGATACGCCTGGGGCAGTTGCTCCAAGCACGTCAGGACGCGGTCGGGGTCGCCGTCTTTGAGTTCGCGCCGCTGCGTGGCAAACCAGGTTTGGAATGCCGGGGTGTCCTTGCCGTGCACGACCTGACCCGCCGCGGCCAGATATTCGGCAGCATGGCAGAAATCCAGGATGCGCACCGCATCAGGGCGATGCCAATCGATGAAGCCTTGATTCCACTCTGCGCCATCGGCGAGGGCACACACCAGGGTGCTGTGCTCGACCCCGCGGCGATGGGTCTCCACCAGCGCCAGACGGGTAAACTCAGCCGCTTCGCTCATGCGCGAGAAGTAGCTCAGGTCGATCGTATGCACCTCGCCCGCCCTAAAGGACTTTCAGCCGCATCGGGGGGTTGTATCCGCCCCAGGCACAGCGTCTTGACCTCTGTCCACTCGCCGCCCAGGACCGGCACGAACGCCCCATCCACGCTCAGCAACTGCCGCTCGACGCCGGCTGGGGCCGCCGGCAACGCGCGCTCGATCTGCTCGACCGCCGCGGTTTGCACCGCCACATAGGCTGCTCCGGCGCGCTCTGTGTCGCGCCGCGCCTTGGCGGCCCTAAAGGACTTTCAGCACTGACCGTCACATGCAGGAAGTAGGCCAGTTCCGCGGCGCTGCGCTCGAAGGGCATCCAGGTGCCCAGCCGCACCAGCCCCTCGGCCACCAGCGGCGTGAGCTGGCCGGGGAGCAGTTGCAGTTCCTCATCCAGGGGGGAAAAACCCGACCCCACAGGTCGGGCACACGGCGTAGTGCCGCTTCAGTTCCACCGCCCGGTCATGCTGCGTCACCAGCGTGCGCGGGTGGTCCCCGCGCCACTCCATCGTGTCCCCGCACTGCGGACAGCGCGGCGGGTCTACCTCGGCCGCGCTAGCCATCGCCGCATCCGTCAGCATGTGCGCCCGTAGCGCTGCCAGGTGCTGATCAATGGCCTGTTCGATCTCTTTCAGCGTGGCCTTGGGATGCGCCAGGCGCCAGTCCTGTACCCCCGTGATCACCTCGTCCGCCTGCGCCGGCCAGTTCGCCGCAAAGTCCTGTTTCATGCGCCCATTCTACGCCGGGCGCAAAACTCTGACGCGCACCCAATTGTTGAAGGAGAGTCTATTACCCTTTGCACTTACCTTTGTATGGCTCGCATCTCCACAACATAACCATCTAACATTTCCCCGCTTTGACCATTTTCAAGACCCACGGATTCGGCGCCGCGTATGGCGCGGCGCCGAATCCGTTGACAGGCCCCACCTCACTGCTGTCGTTAGCCCGTGTATAATCTCATTGAAGTGTGACCGCTGTTCAGTCCGAGCAGTCCCTGGCCCATGCGCGCACTCAAGCTGATACTCGCTCTCCTCACGCTGACACTCGTCGCCTGTAGCATCT
>JAMDDR010000093.1:2008-7775 GCA_023488685.1 Chloroflexota bacterium
AGCACCTCACCTGCGGCACAGGTGATCCACCTGTCCGACCGTAAGCCGCTGCCAACCAATGCGTCTTCGGACGTCGTCCCGCTGCGGGTGGCTGTGGCGGCCGTCATCTCGCCGCAGGGTACCGTCGAGAGTTATCGGCTGCTGCTGGACTATCTCGGCGCGAAGCTTAATCGCCCGGTCGAACTGGTGCAGCGGCGCACGTACGCCGAGGTCAACGACCTGATCAAGCAGGGTTTCGTGGATATGGCTTTCGTTTGCACCAGTGCGTATATCGCCGGCCATGCCGATTTCGGGATGGAATTGCTCGTCGCGCCACAGGTCAACGGGGATACGGTTTATTACTCCGTGCTCATCGTCCCCAGTGGCAGCCCGGCTCAGCGTATGGCCGACCTGCGCGGCAAAATCTTCGCATTTACGGACCCGATGTCAACGTCAGGCCGGATGTACCCGACGTGGCTGGTGCGCGAACTGGGCAGTACCCCGGAGCAGTTCTTCGCGCGCACCTTTTTCACCTACAACCACGACGACGCCATCCGTGCTGTGGCGCAAAAGCTGGCAGACGGCGCGGCCGTGGACAGTCTTGTGTACGACTACGCCCTCGCGCGTGACCCGAGCCTCGCCCAGAGAACCCGCGTAATCCACCGCTCACCACCCCTGGGCATTCCGCCTGCCGTCGTGAACCCCGGACTGCGCCCACAACTCAAAGCCGAGCTGCGCAGCATTCTCCTGGGCATGGCCGATGACCCTGCAGACGGCGTTCGAGAGGCGCTGACCGCGCTGGGAGTCGATCGCTTCGTGCCCATCGACGACAGCGCTTACGCATCCGTACGGGCGCTGCTGGCAGAGGTGGGATCGGTATCCCCATGAGCCGCCCGCCTCCGGTTCCCTGGTTCGAACGATTCTGGGCCATCGCCGGCGCCGTCAGCATCCGAACGAAAATCCTGGGCATCGTGCTGGCGTTGGTGTTGGTGTTGGGGCTTGGGATCACGTTACTGGTGCGCGCCGCGCTGACCCAGACCATGGATGCGCAACTGGAGGAGCAGTCCGCTTCGGTCGCCCGCGACCTGGCTGCACGCGCGACGGACCTCATCCTGATCAACAACCTGTATGCCCTGCACCAACTGCTACGCGAAACACAGGTGAACAACGCAAACGTCCGGTATGCCTTTATCCTGGATGCGCAGGGGCACGTCCTGGCACACACCTTCGGCGAAGGATTCCCGACGGAATTGCTGGACGCAAACAGCGTCCAGGCCAATGAGCACCATCGCACCTCGGCGCTCCAAATCGACGAAGGGCTGGTGTGGGACACCGCTGTTCCGATTTTCGAGGGCCGCGCGGGAACGGCGCGGGTGGGAATTTCAGAGGAGGGGGTGCGACGGGCCGTCAACGCGGTCACCGGGCAATTGCTGCTGACCACGGTCTTCGTGTCCGTCATCGGCATCACCGCCGCCGCATTTCTCACGTGGGTGCTCACCCGCCCGATCCTCAACCTGGTCCAGGCAGCCCACGCCGTCGGGCGGGGCGATTTCACCCCCCAGGTGAAGCGCTGGGCGGAAGATGAGATCGGCGAATTGTCGGAAGCCTTTAACAGCATGACCGCCGCCCTGGCGAAAGCGGAAGAGGAACGCGCCGAACGCGAGCAACTGCGCGCACAATACGTGAAGGGCGTGATCGCGGCTCAAGAGGACGAGCGGAAGCGCATCGCGCGTGAACTGCACGACAGCACCAGCCAGTCACTGACATCACTGCTGGTCGGCCTGCGCACGCTGGGCGATAAGTGCGGACACCCGGAGGTGCAGCGCCGCTCGGAGGAGCTACGTGACATCGCCTCGAACACGCTTGACGAGGTTCACACGCTGGCACTGCGGTTGCGGCCAAGTATCCTCGACGACCTGGGGCTGGCCGCCGCGCTGGAGCGCTTCGTCGCCGACTGCCGGGGTCGCTACTCGCTGCACATCGATCTCGTGATGCGGGGCATCCGGGAACAACGCCTGCCTGCCGAGATGGAGACCGCCCTCTACCGCATCGCCCAGGAGGCGCTCACCAACATCGTGCGCCACGCGCATGCCCAAGCCGCCAGTGTCTTGATTGAGCGCCAAAACGGTGCCGTGCGCGCCATCATCGAGGACGACGGCTTTGGGTTCGACCAGGCCGCCGTCGCGAGAGTCGAACGACGCCTGGGGCTGTACGGCATGCGCGAGCGGGCGGAGCTGTTGGGCGGGAAAATGACGATTGAGTCGGAGCCCGGGCGGGGGACGAGCCTGTTCGTCGAGATCCCCATTCCCACGCGCATCACCTGAGCAGGTTTGGCGGCGATAATCAGCATCGGATGGACACATTCACAATCATCGCACTGGCTAGCATGATCTTCGGGGCCGCGCTTCTGTACTCGTCCGTGGGGCACGCCGGCGCATCAGGTTACCTGGCGGCAATGGCCCTGTTCGGCCTTGCGCCCGACGTGATGAAGCCGACCGCGCTGGCACTGAACATCCTGGTGGCCACGATCGCCAGCGTGAAGTACTATCGCGCCGGCTATTTCTCGTGGCCCATCTTCTGGCCCTTCGCACTCACCTCCGTGCCATTCGCGTTCATCGGCGGTGGCATCACGCTGCCGAGCACTGCGTACAAGCTCCTGATGGGATTGGTGTTGCTATACGCTGCTTACCGGTTATTTCAAAGCACCCGCACCGGCGCCCAGGTGGCGCAAAGGCCCCTCTCGGTGCCCATGGCCCTGGTCACAGGGGCCGGGATTGGCCTGCTCTCCGGCCTCACGGGCGTCGGCGGCGGCATCTTCCTCAGCCCGCTGCTGCTCTTTACGGGTTGGGCGGAGACGAGACAGGCATCCGGCATCGCGGCCGTGTTCATCCTGGTCAATTCAATGGCCGGTTTGCTGGGCAACCTGGCGTCGGTCACCGCACTGCCGGGGGCGATTCTCTTCTGGGCGCCGTTTGCGGCCCTGGGCGGTTGGCTCGGCGCGGAATATGGAACCCGCCGCCTGCGTCGCACCGTCATACGACAGCTCCTGTCGCTCGTCCTGGCGATTGCCGGGGTCAAGATGATGTTGCCATGACCAGTCTCCCGCAAACACGTGTGTTACTCGTAGACGACCATACCATCCTACGGTCCGGGCTGCGCATGCTGCTGGACAACCAGGCGCAGGTGAAGGTGGTGGGTGAAGCCGGCAACGGGCGTGAGGCGCTGCAACTGGCTCAATCGTTGCAACCCGATCTCATCCTGCTTGACTTGAGCATGCCCGGACTGAATGGCATCGAAGCGTTGCCCGTGTTGCGCAAACTTGCGCCAGCGGCGCGTATCCTGATCCTGACCATGCACGACGACGAGGGCTATCTACGCCAGGCGTTGCAGAAAGGGGCATCGGGTTACGTGCTGAAGAAGGCCGCCGACAGCGAACTGCTCAACGCCGTCCAGGCGGTGATGCGTGGCGAGGTTTACATCCACCCGGCCATGACACGCGGGCTGCTGGGTGGACTGATCGCCGACGAAGCGGTCGAAACACCTGCAGATGAAAATGCGGGTCCGTGGGGATCGCTCTCAGACCGCGAGTATGAGGTGTTGCGCCTGGTGGCACGCGGCCACACCAACGCGGAAATCGCGGAGCGCCTGATCATCAGCATCAAGACCGTCGAGACCTACCGGGCGCGCGGGATGGAGAAGCTGGGCCTGCGCACGCGGGCCCAGTTGGTGCAGGCCGCGGTGGCAAAGGGGCTGTTGGATTAGCTGTGTCAGGATATTCCTGACAGCACGCGGTCATTTTCAGGTTTTCCCCGCTTGAGGTCGCCGCTCATTCATCCTACCATCGCCTGCACAGGCGAGATCCACCTCGCCTGCACACCCGAGGAGGCAAACGTATGAGCGACACGCCCAAGAAAGCGACCGGCAACCCCAGGCGTGGCTTTTTGCGCGCCCTGGCCGGCGCGAGCGGCGCCGCGGCCGTATTCGCCACGCTCGACCGGCTGGAAGCCAGCCCGGACACTGTCATTGCCGCGTACGAACAGCAGATCCAGGCCCAGGCGGCCAGCGCCGATGCGGCGTCGCTGGACGTCCTGGAGCGCATGCGCCAGGAGCTGCTGCGAGCATTGCAGAAACCCGCCAGCCAGCGCCACTGGGTGATGGTGATTGACCTGCGCAGGTGCATCGGGTGCCACGCCTGCACCATCGCCTGTGTAGCCGAGAACAAGTTGCCCCCCGGCGTCGTTTACCGGCCGGTGCTGGACGAGGAAATCGGAACATATCCGAACGTGACGCGGCGGTTCTTGCCACGCCCCTGCATGCAGTGTGACAACCCGCCCTGCACGACGGTGTGCCCGGTGAATGCCACCTATAAAAATGAGGACGGCGTGGTGGTCATCGACTACAACCAGTGCATCGGATGCCGTTACTGCATCACCGCCTGCCCCTACGCGGCCCGCACCTTTGACTTCGGCTACACCTATACCGAAGCCACGGCCCAGGGCACGCCTTTCCTCCTGGGGCAAGAGCGCGCCGATGATTACGAACGCGCGGCCAATAACGAGTACGGCGTGGATTGGGAACGCAATGGCACTGGCGAGTCTCCAATTGGGAATGTCCGTAAATGTCACTTCTGCCTGCACCGCATCAAGGCAGGGATGCTGCCCTCGTGCGTCACCACCTGCGTTGGCCGGGCCACGCTGTTTGGCGATGCCAACGACCCGGACACCCTCGTGGCGCGGATGATCGCCAGGCCGAATGTGATGCGGTTGAAGGAAGAGCTGGGTACCAAGCCGCGTGTCTTCTATCTACTGTAGGAGGGAACTACAGCCATGCAAAAAAGCACTTCGATCTTTAACCGCGTCGTCTGGATCGTCGTCGTGGTCGCCTTGATCATCGGGCTGTACGGAATCTACACCCGGGTCGTTCTGGGTCACCAGCCGGCCAACTACGGCTCATATATCCCGTGGGGCTTGTGGGTCGCCGGTTACATCTACATGATCGGTCTCTCCGCCGGCGCATTCCTGATGTCCGCGCTGGTCTATGTGTTTCGCGTGCAACGGCTGGAGAAGATCGGCAAGCTGGCCTTGCTGACCGCCCTCGCCACCCTCATCGGCGCGCTGCTGATGATCTGGCAGGACATCGGCCATCCCTTGCGCGCATGGAAACTGATGTTCAACACCAACTTCGGTTCGGTCATGGGTTGGATGGTGTGGCTGTACGGCTTCTATTTCATCCTGTTGCTGGCCGAGCTGTGGTTTGCCCTGCGCGCCGACCTGGTGCTGGTGGCCGCCAGGCCCGGGCCGATCGGCAAGCTGTGCCGCGTGCTGAGCTTCGGCCAGCGAGACGCGTCGCCGCAGTCGCGCACCCACGATCTCAAGGTGCTGCGCGTGTTGGGGACAATCGGTGTGCCACTCGCCGTCGCCTTCCATGGGTCCGTAGGCGCCATCTTTGGCTCGGTCATCGCGCGGCCGTTTTGGAACTCCGGGCTGACCCCGATTCTGTTCCTGGTGGGCGCGCTGTTATCGGGCGGCGCGCTGCTCACGTTCATCACCGCGGTATGGGGGCCGAATCCAGGCAGCGGCGAACACAAATCCATCATGCAGTTGCTCGGCCAGATCGTGCTGGGGCTGCTGGCATTCGACATTCTGCTGGAATGGGCCGAATACTCCATCGGGCTATGGAACCCCATGCTGAGTGAAGCCACCAGCTACCGTCTGGTGCTGTTTGGGCCGTACGGTTGGGTGTTCTGGGGCGTCCACATTGGGCTGGGCATCGTCGTGCCAGGCCTGCT